>CAZFPI010000061.1:0-16156 GCA_964521075.1 uncultured Sterolibacterium sp. | reverse complement strand
CCTTGCCGTCGATCGGCTCGCCCAGCGCATTGACCACGCGGCCAAGCAGTTCCGGGCCGATCGGCACTTCGAGAATTCGGCCGGTGCACTTGACGGTGTTGCCTTCGGAGATGTGTTCGTATTCGCCCAGAACCACCGCGCCGACGGAATCGCGCTCGAGGTTAAGTGCCAGGCCGAAGGTGTTGCCGGGGAATTCCAGCATTTCGCCTTGCATGACGTCGGCCAGGCCGTGAACGCGGCAGATACCGTCCGTTACCGAAACGACGGTGCCTTCGGTTTTTGCCTCGGCGGCCAGACCCAGGTTCTGGATCCGGTTCTTGATCAGATCACTGATTTCAGAGGGATTGAGATTCATTGAAAAACTCCTATTTCTGTAGCGCGGTCGCCATGGCGGCAAGCTTGCCGCGCACCGAAGCGTCGATGACCTGATCGCCGACGCTGATACACACTCCGCCGATCAGTTGTGGGTCAATACTGACGGAGGCCTCGATCTTGCAGGCAAACCGGCGTTCGAGATCGGCCACGAGTTGTTGTTGGGCTGCCGCATCGATCGGAAAAGCAGAAGCGATATTGGCTTTCTTGCTGCCTTCTTCGGCATTTTTGAGCGCGATGAACAGATCGCGGATTTCCGGCAGGACTGCCAGACGCCCGTTATCGACCAGAACACGGATGAAGTTCTGCTGACTGGCATTGAGGCCTTCGCCCACGACACCCTGAAACAGGGTGTCCAGCTGGGCGGGCAGCAGGCGCGGATCATCGATGCAGTTCGCCATTTCCGGATGGATCGCGACGGCCACCATACGCTCAAGAGCCGCAGCCCAGGCGGTCAGCGCGTTTTCATTCCGGGCCAGCTGAAAGGCAGCCTCGGCGTAGGGTCGTGCGATGGTGACGTTTTCGGCCATGACGGATTACAGCTCCGATTTCAGGTTGGCCAGCAGATCAGCATGCACCTGGGCATTGATCTCGCGGCGCAGGATACGCTCGGCACCGGCAACGGCCAGGAGGGCGACCTGCTCGCGCAGGGCTTCCTTGGCGCGCTGGGCAGCGACAGCCGCCTCAGCTTCGGCGGCTTCACGAGCCTGGGCAACGATGCGCGTTGCTTCGGCACGGGCTTCCTCGATCAGTTGCGAGCCTTGCTTTTCAGCACCGGCACGCACTTCAGTCGCGGATTCGCGCGCCTTACGCATTTCGTCGACGACCTTCTTCTCGGCATGCGCCAGCTCGCTCTTTGCCTTGTCTGCGGCCGCCAGTCCGTCGGCAATCTTCTGCGCGCGCTCGTCGAGGGCCTTCATGATGGGGGGCCACACGAATTTCATCGTGAACCACGCCAGAATGAAGAACACGCCGAGCTGGGCAAACAGGGTAGCGTTCAGATTCACGGTTTCGCTCCTTAAAGCGGTTTGATTGGCTCGAGGGAGGCGATTACTTGAGGACGAACGGGTTGGCGAAAGCGAACATCATCGCGATACCGACACCGATCAGGAAGGCAGCGTCGATCAGACCGGCCAGCAGGAACATCTTGGTTTGCAGGGCGTTCATCAGCTCAGGCTGACGGGCCGATGCTTCGAGGTACTTCGAACCCATGATGCCGATGCCGATACAGGCACCGATTGCACCCAGACCGATGATCAGGCCGGCGGCGAGGGCAACGTAACCGAGAATGTGTTCCATGATGACTCCTTGATTGAAAGATGAATGACAGTTAAGACGATTAAGACGGTTAAAACGGGTGAGAGCTAAAACTTACGGACTTGCAGAAAACGGTTGAATCAGTGTCCTTCATGCGCCTGGCCGATGTACACCAGCGTCAGCATCATGAAGATGAAGGCTTGCAGCGTGATGATGAGGATGTGGAAAATTGCCCACACCGCCCCCAGGATCAGGTGCATCCCGACCCCCCACCAGGTTGCCACACCACCGAGCAGGGCGATCAGCATGAAGATCAGCTCGCCAGCGTACATGTTGCCGAACAACCGCATCCCCAGCGAGAGGGCCTTGGCGGCGAATTCGATGAGGTTGAGCAGCAGGTTCATCGGGTAGAGAAATACCTTGTCACCGAACGGAGCGGCCACTAACTCATGCAGAAAGCCGCCAATTCCCTTGATCTTGACGCTGTACCAGAGCATGAGCAGAAGGACGCCGAGCGACATGCCCAGTGTGCCGTTGAGGTCTGCCGAGGGCACGATACGCAGGTAAGCATGGGGGTTGCCGGTGGATGTCTGCCAAAGCAGCGGCATGAGGTCAAGCGGCAAAAGGTCGAGGGCGTTCATGAAAAACACCCAGACAAATACCGTCAGGGCCAGCGGTGCGATAAAGGTGCGGTCGCCATGGACGATGGACTTGGCTTGGGAGTCGACCATTTCCATGACGATTTCCAGTGCCGCCTGCAAACGGCCAGGAACACCGGAGGTGACCTTGCGCGCAACCATCCACATCAGGAGAATGGCCGCCAGGCCCATGGCCAGCGAAAAGGCGAAGGTGTCGAGATTGGCCAGCGAAAAATCAATGATGGCCTTCTGGGGCTCGCCTGAGCTGTTCAGGTGCGTCAGGTGGTGCTGGATGTATTCGGACGCTGTGGGAGCGGCTGCTTCGTGACCGGTTGCCATATTCTTCAGGTCTTTACCAAGAATGCGAACAGATTTGCCTTAAGTGCCGCGAACAGCCCGACCAGCAAGAACAACCACTGCACATCGGGATACCACTGTTGCACGGCGACCAAAATTCCTATTGTTGCCACAACCTTGCCAAACTCGCCGACAAGGAAGCTGATACTGCTGGCACGACCGCTGGCGGCCGCTGCCTTCAATCGCACGACAAAAACCAGATTGGGCAAGAGGTAGGCCAGCCCACCGCACAACGCGGAAATCAACCCTGCCCTGCCTGAAAACAGCCAACCCAGCCCGCCTGCCACCAGCGTTGCGGCTACTTGCAATACCACCACCTTAAACATGGCGGATATGGCGACGACTCAGCCGCAGCAGCCGCAGTGATGACCTGCCGCACGAAAAGTCGGCGATTATAAGAAGGTTTTCCCGATTAGTCAAAGGAATGCCTCCAATGATTTTTTTGATGGGCAAGAATCACTCCCGCCCGCCCTGGATCTCGTCGGGCGAGGCTGAACGGAGCCGATCCAGAATTCCTTCCAGTTGTTCAAAGGTGCTGAAGCTGATCGACAGCTGGCCATGGCCTTTTTTATTGGCGGCCACCTTGACGGCTGCCCCCAGGATATCGGCCAGTTCTTCCTGCAGACGCAGCAGATCACGATCCACTTTCCTGTCCGTGCCGGCCTTTTCTGCAGGCGGGTGAAGCTCGCGCTGAACGAGCTTTTCTGTCTCCCGAACCGAGAGACCCTTATGGACAACGAGTGCTGCCAGACGTGCCTGTTCAGCTTTGGCCAGCGGCAGCAGGGCGCGGGCGTGGCCCATGTCGAGTTCCCCGGCAAAGAGGCACTCCTGCACGGGTTTGGCCAGTTGCAGCAAACGCAGCAAATTGGAAGCCGCCGGACGCGAACGCCCGACAGCATCGGCTGCCTGCTGGTGGCTCATGCCGAATTCGTCAACGAGACGCTGGATACCGGCGGCCTCTTCCAGCGGGTTCAGGTTTTCGCGCTGGATGTTTTCGATCAGGGACATGGCCAGCGTGGCCTCGTCCGGAATTTCGCGCACCAGGACAGGCACTTCGCTGATCCCGGCCAGTTGTGCGGCACGCCAGCGACGTTCCCCGGCGATGATTTCAAAGCGATCGCCCTCAACCGGCCGTACCAGGATGGGCTGCACAATGCCTTGCGCCTTGATCGACGCGGCCAGTTCGTTGAGCGAATCGGCATCCATGCGGGTGCGGGGCTGATACTTGCCTGGCTGCAAACGCGTGACCGGCAATGTGTCCTGACGCATGTTTTCCGGGCCGGAACTCACATCCAGCAAGGCATCGAGCCCTCGACCCAGACCTTTTTTCTTTGGGGGATTCAATTTTTTCTCCTTGTCGTCCGTGTCCGGACTTACATCGTCTTGACGCGTTCGATCATCTCGCTGGCAAAGGCCAGGTAGGCCTGCGCGCCCTTCGAGGATTTATCGAACAGCACACCGGGAATGCCGTAGCTGGGGGCTTCGGCCAGACGGACATTGCGCGGAACGATGGTCTTGAAAACCTTGTCGCCAAAATGCTGTTCGAGCTCTGCGGAAACCTGATGCCCCAGGGTTGCGCGGCTGTCAAACATCACGCGCAAGAGGCCAATGATTTTCAGGTCATTGTTCAGGTTGGCGTGAACCTTCTTGATCGTATTGACCAGATCGGACAAGCCTTCCAGCGCGTAATACTCGCATTGCATTGGTATGACAACACCATGCGCCGAGCAAAGGCCGTTCAATGTCAGCAAGGACAGGGATGGCGGGCAATCGATCAGGACAAAGTCATATTCGTCGGCATGCGCGGCCAGGGCGTCTTTCAGGCGCATTTCGCGCCGCTCAAGCTCCACCATTTCGACCTCGGCCCCGGCCAGGTCACGGTTGGCCGGCAGCAGGTCGAATTTTGCGCTGCTGCTCGCACGCACTTCGGCAAGGGTCGCCAGGCCGACCAGCAGGTGATAGACAGATTGCGTCAAGGCGCGCTTGTCGATACCGCTGCCCATCGTAGCATTGCCCTGCGGGTCGAGATCCACCAGCAGGGTACGCTGCCCGCGTGCTGCCAGAGCCGCCGCGAGATTGACCGTAGTCGTCGTTTTTCCGACGCCGCCTTTCTGATTGGCGATGGCAAAGATATGCATGGGCCTTCCTCTCTCTACGATGACAATTTTTCCAGCACGAGCAGATGTCGCTGCGCGCCCAGCTCCGGCACATGAATCTCCCGGCTGCGCGCGACCCGCCAGTTTTCAGGCAACACCGCGATTTCTTCATCGGGCAACAAGCCTTTCATGGCCAGCAGCGGCCCGCCTGGCTCCGGAAGATGGCCTGCGACACGAACAAACAGGGCGAGGTCGGAAAACGCCCTGGAGATGACGGCAGCGACGGGGGCCATGGGCTTGAAGGTCTCCACCCGACCACAATGGACGTGAACATTGGCCAGGTTCAGTTCGATTTTTGCCTGCTGCAAAAAACTGGATTTTTTCTGGTTCGCCTCAATCAGCACCACCATCATTTCCGGGCGAGCGATCGCCAGGGGAATGCCCGGCAAGCCGCCGCCGCTCCCCACATCGGCCAGGGAGGCATACGCACCGACATCGGGCAATATCGCCAGTGAATCCAGCAGATGATGGCTCACCATCTGCGATAAATCACGCACGGCCGTCAGGTTATAGACCCGGTTCCACTTATCCAGCAAAGCCAGGTAAGCCAGCAATTTGTCTTCCGCACCGGCAGGCAGATCAAGTGCCAAAGCCGCGACCCCCGCGCGCAGACCCGGTGCGACAGCGGCAATCTGTGGAGAGAATTCAGGCTTCATTTAACGGGGCTTTCTTTCAGCGCACGTCGCTTGAGATGCACCAGCAGAAGTGAAATTGCCGCAGGCGTCACCCCCTGAATACGGGAAGCCTGTCCAAGCGTTTCAGGGCGATGCTGGTTCAAACGCTGGCGCACCTCGATAGAAAGGCCATGTACCGCCGCGTAATCCATATCCAGCGGCAAACGCAAGCCTTCATTCAGCTGGCTGCGCTGAACATCCTCCTGCTGCCGGTCGATATAACCTTGATACTTGGCCTGAATCTCCAGTTGCTCGATTACCTGAAAATCAAGCGGAGCATCACCCTCCCCCGCACCGCCAAAACCCGGAAGGGTCGACAAGCTGGCGTAACTCACCTGTGGCCTTCGTAAAAGATCGAACAGGCGATACTCACGCTCCAGCCCCTGCCCCAGCACACGCACCGCCTCGGCCGCATCAACGATTTTCGGGTTGACCCAGGTAGCCTTGAGCCTTTCGCTCTCGGCGGCAATGGCATCGCGCTTGCGATTAAAAACAGCCCAGCGTTCATCATCCACCAGACCCAGCGCGCGCCCGGCTTCGGTCAGACGCAGATCCGCATTATCTTCACGCAGACTCAAGCGATACTCAGCCCGGCTGGTAAACATCCGGTAAGGCTCTGAAACACCACGCGTAATCAGATCATCGACCAGCACACCCAGATAAGCTTCGTCGCGGCGAGGTGTCCACGCCTCCGCCCTGCCCAAGGCTTGCAAGGCAGCGTTCGCCCCTGCCAGCAAACCCTGGGCCGCAGCCTCCTCATAACCTGTCGTCCCGTTGATCTGCCCGGCAAAAAACAAGCCCTGAATAGACTTGGTTTCCAGCGACGCCTTGAGATTGCGTGGATCGAAATAATCATATTCGATGGCATAACCCGGACGCAGGATATGCGCGTTCTCCAAGCCGCGAAGACTGCGAACCAGAGCCAGCTGCACATCAAACGGCAAACTGGTTGAAACCCCCTGCGGATAGATTTCGTGTGTCGTCAGCCCTTCCGGCTCCAGAAATATCTGGTGGCTATCCTTATCGGCAAAACGATGAATCTTGTCCTCGATCGAAGGGCAATAGCGCGGCCCTACCCCTTCGATAACCCCGGTAAACATCGGCGAACGATCCAGCCCGCCACGAATGATTTCATGCGTTCGCGCATTCGTCTGGGTGATCCAGCAAGGCACCTGGCGGGGATGCTGCTCGCGACGACCCAAAAAGGAAAAGACCGGCACAGGATCATCACCCGGCTGACGCTGACAGACAGAGTAATCAATAGTGCGCCCGTCGATGCGCGGTGGCGTACCCGTCTTGAGGCGGCCGATGGGCAAATTAAGTTCGCGCAGGCGCATGGAAAGAGAAATGGCTGGAGGATCACCCGCCCGGCCTGCCGGATAATGACTCAGGCCCACATGGATCAAACCATTCAGAAAAGTCCCCGCCGTCAGCACCACAGTCGCGGCTTCAAAGCGTATCCCCAACTGAGTCACCACCCCGCTGACCCGATCGCCCGTCAGGGTCAGATCATCCACAGCCTGCTGAAACAAGGTCAGATTTGGCTGGTTTTCAAGCCGGGTACGGATCGCCGCTTTATAAAGCAGACGGTCAGCCTGGGCGCGGGTCGCCCGCACCGCCGGGCCTTTACTCGCGTTAAGAATACGAAACTGGATCCCCGACTCATCCGTCGCCGCTGCCATGGCCCCGCCCAAAGCATCTACTTCTTTGACAAGATGCCCCTTGCCGATACCGCCTATCGAAGGATTGCAGGACATTTGCCCCAGGGTTTCGATGTTATGCGTCAGCAACAGGGTTTGTGCCCCCATGCGCGACGCGGCCAAAGCCGCTTCTGCGCCTGCATGGCCACCGCCCACCACAATCACATCGAAACGCTTGGAGAACAACATCGCCACATCTTCAGAAAAAAGAGGCGCAATGATACGCCATCCCCCGGCATCAGCAAAACCGGTAGCGGAACTTGTTTCACGTGAAACACTCGCTGGAACTTTTCGCCAGCCCCGGATGTTTCACGTGAAACACGGCGGTGACTATTTCCCTATGCAAAACCGGGAAAAAATTTCCCCCAGTAAATCGTCCGCGGTGAATTCGCCAGTGATTTCACTCAAGGCAAACTGGGACCGCCTAAGCCCTTCGGCACAGAGTTCCAGGCGGCAAAGTTCCTGCTGTGACTCTTGCAAGGCGATTTCTGCCACGGACAATGCCTGCAGGTGACGTTCGCGTGCCAGGATCAGGTCTTCGCCATGATCCTGCCAACCAGCAATCCCGAGCAGTTCCTGTCGCAGGGCATCAACGCCCGCGCCATGTTTTGCGGACAGACGAAGATGAACGACACCGCCCTCCTCGCTTCGTCCGGGCGATTCTTGCGTCAGATCGCATTTATTGTGAAGTACCAGTCTCACGATGTCTTCCGGAAACTGCCTGGATGTATCGTGATCGGTATCAAGGTATCCCTCGCGGGCGTCAACGAGTTGAAGGATGACATCGGCCCGCTCAATTTCACGCCAGCTTCTTTCAATACCCAGTTTCTCGACGGTATCCCGGGTTTCACGCAAGCCTGCTGTATCGATGATATGCAGGGGAATGCCCTCGATCTGGATCATCTCCCGCACGGCATCGCGCGTGGTTCCGGCAATATCCGCCACAATGGCCCGGTCTTCTCCCGCGAGACAGTTCAGCAAGGATGATTTGCCGACGTTCGGCGAGCCCACCAGCACGACCTGCAAGCCCCGCCGTAACATGCTTCCCTGCTGTGCCCGTTTTTGCAGATGGGAAAGATCCTGGCGTAACTGCTCCAGTCGGCCGGAAACATTCGATTTTTGCAAAAGTTCTTCGGCATCGATTTCCTCGTCCGGAAAATCCAGCGTGGCCTCAAGCAGCATGCGAAGCTCAATCAAACGTTCAACGATGTCATGCACTTGCCGGGAGAATTCGCCCGAAAGAGAACGCATGGCCGATCGGGCAGCCTGGGTGCTTGAGGCGTCGATCAGATCCGCCACGGCTTCTGCCTGGGCAAGATCAAGCTTGTCGTTCAGGAAAGCGCGCCGGGTGAATTCTCCAGGCTGAGCCAGCCGGGCACCGAGTTCGAGGCAACGCTGTAGAAGAAGCTGCATGACCACCGGGCCGCCATGGCCCTGGAGCTCGATGACGTCTTCTCCCGTAAAGGAATGCGGTGAGGGGAAAAACAGCAGGATGCCCTGGTCGATTGGCCGGGCCTCCGCATCCCGAAAACTGACAAGCGTGGCCTGTCGCGGCACGGGAATACGCCCGGAAATTGCCTGTGCGAAATCAGCCAGCCGGGGGCCCGAGACGCGAACGACACCGACGCCTCCCCGGCCCGGTGCCGTTGCAATCGCGGCGATGACGCCCTCAAGCGGCCTTTTTGTCACCCTCGATCACACGGTTGATCTGCCACTGCTGGGCAATGGACAGGACGTTATTGACGATCCAGTAGAGCACCAGACCCGAGGGGAAAAACAGGAACATGCCAGTAAACATGATGGGCATGAACATCATCACCTTGGCCTGAATGGGATCAGGCGGAGCAGGATTGAGCCGGGTCTGGAGCACCATGGTCAGACCCATGATGATCGGCAAAACAAAATAGGGGTCCTTGGCGGAGAGGTCGTGGATGTACCCGATAAAGGGGGCGTAGCGCATCTCGACTGTCCCCAGAAGCACCCAGTACAGGGCGATGAACACCGGAATCTGAACTAGTACCGGCAGGCAGCCACCCAGCGGATTGATTTTCTCGCGCTTGTAGAGATCCATCATTTCCTGGTTCAGGCGGGCCCGGTCGTCACCATACATTTCCTTGAGCCGGGTGAGTTTTGGGGCGACCACTTTCATTTTCGCCATGGATTTGTAGCTCGCTGCCGAAAGCGGAAAGAAAATAGCCTTCAAAAGCACCGTCAAAACGATGATTGCCCAACCCCAGTTTCCAACCAGTTTATGAATCGTTTCCAGTATCCAGAACAAGGGGGAAGCCACGACTGTCAACCAGCCGTAGTCCACGACCAGATCGAGGCCCGGCGCGATTTTTGCCAGGTTCGTCTGCTCCTGCGGGCCGGCATATAAACCTATGTCGACCGATCCCGTCGCCCCGGGAGGAATCGGGTTCATCGGCAGGATGAGGCCCGCACTGTAAAGGTCGTCGCCCAGCTTGCGGATGAAAAATTCCCGTTCTGTCTTGCCCTGCGGCAACCAGGCTGAAACGAAATAGTGCTGCACCATGGCGATCCAGCCGTTATCGGCCTTCAGCGGAAACTTGGCCTTGCCCTTGGCGACATCTTCGAAAGTAACTTTGTGATACTTGTCCTGCTCCGTATAAAGTGCCGGGCCCGTAAAGACATTGACGCCCATCATGCCACCCATGGCTCCCTCGGGCGGGCGACCATCGCGCACCGTCTGAAAATAGGTATGGAGAGCCAGCGGTGTTGTTCCGGTGTTTGTGACTTCTTCTTTTACATCAATAAGATAATTTCCACGGTGAAAATTATAGGTCTTCGTTACCCGGATATTGTTCAAGGTTGTTTCAAGACGAACCGACAGCGTTTGCTGGCCATCGGCCAGTTCCTTTTCGGTCGAAACAAACTGGTAGAGCGTTTTGTGATTGGGCAGGCCATCCCCGATCAAGCCGCTTTGCGCCTGATAAACATGTTTTTCGCCATTATCGAACAGGACAAAATTCTTGTTTTTGTCTTCGGTGGCATGGTGCTTGAGCAGCTCCAGGCGAACCAGATCGCCACCTGTTGCTGATATTTCTGCGATAAACAGGTCGGTGCGGATGATCTGATGCGCGGCAGCAGGCGTAATTTCCTTCCGGTCAGCCGGCACTGCTTCCGCACCGCTCGTGGAAGCAGGCGTGCTGGAAGGAAGCGATGGTGTTGGCACACTGGGATCAACAGCCGATCTCGCCTGCTGCGTAGCCACGGCGGAAGCCTGTGCAGGATCGGAATGTCCCTGTTTCTGCCAGGATTCCCACAACATGATGATGGAAAATGAAAATACCAGCAGCAGAATCAGACGTTGGTTATCCATCGATGACGGTCTTTCGACTAGGGCACGGGGTCATGACCACCCGGATGCCAAGGATGACAGCGAGCTATCCGGGACGCAGCCAGCCATGAGCCACGCAACACGCCATGACGACACAATGCCTCGTCGGCGTATTCGGAACAACTCGGAAAAAAACGACAACGGTTCCCAAGCCAAGGGCTGAGAAAATACCTGTAAAGCCGTATCAGGCCGACCAGTGGGAAAGCGATCAGGGATTTCATGACCGCAAACCCTCTTTCCGGGAAATTTCGCTCAATCGTGTCAGCAAGCGGTCAATATCCGTTCGCCAGGCATGACGCAAAGTCGAATCCTGTTGCTTTTGCTGTGGCGAGCGAAGCGGCGGCCTGGCCAGACGGAACACCAGATCGCAGGATGGCAAACCATTACGGGTATGACGAAAAGCCTCGCGAGCGAGGCGTTTCAATACATTACGCAGCACGGCGCGACGCGCCAGTTTCTTGGCAACGACCAGACCCATCCGCACATCGGCACCACGCCCAGCCAAAACCTGTTCAGGTTGAAGCATCAGGTAATGCAGGTCGAAGAATTCACCACGCAAGGAACGGCGCGCGGCGAATACCCGCGAAAAATCTGCGGCAGTATGCAATCTGGAGCCACCCGAAAAACTGTAATCCAGCCCTTCGGGTTCCTCGAACACCATGCTGCTCTCGTCACCCATCCACTGATTCCGGAGAATCGCGCGACCCGAACAGGCTACGCCAATACCCCGGATGTCGGTTTCTGGTTCAGACGCCCAGACGGCTGCGGCCTTTGGCGCGACGCGCACGAATCACGGCGCGACCGCCCTTCGTGCGCATGCGCACGAGAAAGCCGTGAGTACGCTTGCGGCGAACGACCGAAGGCTGATAAGTGCGTTTCATGACAATATCCCTCTGAAAAAGAACCCGCGATTACATAATTTCAAAGCCGTTTTGTCAAGTGCTTTATTTCAGGCAGGCGTAGTGAACTCTGGTCAAACCCGCTAAAATGTTCTGTTATCCAGCATCGTCCCAGTGGGCTTTCTCTTGCCAAACGGTGCTAAAAATAGTTACTTATCAATAAGATACATAACTTACCCACCTCCCCCCACACTACAGATAATCCTGTGACATCCATCAGCGAATTCTGGTCGACCTGTCTGAACCGGTTTGAAAAAGAACTACCGGCCCAGCAGTACAACACCTGGATCAAATCCCTGCGTATCGAAGATTGCTCCTCCGGCGGATCGGGCGACGACGACACACAGGCAGAAAACCTCGCTCTTCCGGATGCCGAACTATCCATGGAGCACGCCGCCGTGTCCCGGCGGCAGCTGCAGCTGATCGTCCCCAACCGCTTCGTGCTGCAATGGGTACGTGAGCGTTATCTTGGCCAGATCCAGGCACTTGGCCAGGAATACTTTGATTCCCCCATTGAAATCACGCTCAATCTGGCCGAAAAAAACGAGGCCAGCGAGCCTGCCACGAAAACAGCCCAGTCCCCGGAGCCTTCCCGGAAATCCCCTTCCCTGCCCTCCGCCGATATCGCAGCACCCAGCATCATCAATACGCTGAGCCATAACCGCAGTGAAGATAATTTCTACGAAAAATCCCGCCTGAACCCGAATTTCACCTTTGACAATCTCATCACGGGTCGAGCCAACGACCTAGCTCGAGCGGCAGCACAGCAGGTTGCCCAAAATCCCGGGGCGTCCTACAACCCCCTGTTCATCTACGGCGGCGTCGGCCTGGGCAAAACCCACTTGATCCACGCGCTGGGCAATGAAGTCTGGCGACAAAACCCAAATTCTGTCATCCGCTATGTTCACGCTGAAGATTATTTTGCCGATGTTGTCCGCGCCTATCAGCAAAAATCCTTCGACGTTTTCAAGCGTTACTACCGCTCACTGGACCTGCTGCTGATCGACGACATCCAGTTCTTCAACAACAAGAATCGCACCCAGGAAGAATTTTTCTACGCCTTCAATGCGCTTGTCGAAGCCCGCAAGCAGATTGTCATCACCTGTGACACCTACCCCAAGGATATTACCGGCCTGGAAGAACGGCTTGTCTCCCGTTTTGACTGGGGTTTGACCGTACAGATCGAACCTCCCGAACTGGAGATGCGCGTTGCCATCCTGAAGAAAAAGGCAGAAGCAACAAAAATCGACCTTGGTGATGATGTTGCCTTCCTGATAGCCAAAAATCTCCGGTCGAATGTACGTGAGCTCGAAGGCGCGCTTAACAAAGTGCTGGCCTTTGCCCGTTTCCACGGAAAGCCCGTCAGTCTGGAAGTCGCCCGGGAAGCCCTGAAGGATATTTTTGGGGCTACCAATCGTCAGCTGACACTGGAACTGATCCAAAAGACCGTCGCCGACTACTACAAGATCAAAGTCGCCGACATGCACTCCAAAAAGCGCAGCCGTGCCATCGCCCGCCCCCGCCAGGTCGCCATGTGGCTTGCGCGCGAGCTGACTCAGCACAGTCTGCCCGAAATTGGCGAGGCCTTCGGCGGTCGCGATCACACGACGGTTCTTCACGCATGCCGTACAATCAACGACTTACGAAGCAAAGATACGCAATTTGGCAATGATCTCCATGTCTTGATGCAAACCCTGAAAGGATAGGCTGGCCCAGGCTTAACAAGCTCTGAAAATGCTCTGGACGATTTGTGGATAAGTCATCATTTTTTCCACGACGGCAAAATCATTCACATGAGCCCACAGGCTTCCCGGCCACTTTTCCATAGGCTTACAAACAAGATAACAGTTTGAAAATAAAAGAATTAATGGCAATACTCACAGAAACTGCCGCAGCATAATAGTTTTAGGAGGTTTATATATAATGCTTTTATACAAAGGCTCCCGCGAACAGATTTTGGAATCCCTCCAGTCGGTATGCGGCATTGTTGAAAAACGCAATACCCTGGCCATCCTGTCAAATGTCTATCTCGAAAAGGACGAAGGACGTCTGACCATGCTGGCTTCGGATATCGACATCCAGATTCGGACGAATGTCACCACCGAGCCCTCCGAAAGAACCACGCTGACAGTCGGCGCACGCAAGCTTCAGGATGTCTTGCGTTCCCTGCCGGAAGGCGAAGTCAGCCTGGTTTTTGAAGACAACCGTTTGCAGATCAAGATGGGGCGAAGCCGCTTCAACCTGCAGACCATGGAAGCCGATACCTATCCGCGCATGCTGCTCAGCGATGGCGAGCAAACCCGCCTGAAGCTTGGCCAGGGAAAATTCAAGCGTTTGCTCTCCCGGGTGCAGTACGCCATGGCCTTGCAGGATATCCGTTATTACCTCAACGGCTTGTTGCTGGTTGTCCGGAATAACGAAATTTGCGCCGTGGCTACCGATGGGCACCGTCTGGCTTTTGTCCGTGAGGCTCTGGAAGAAGAACAGCCCAATATCGAGGTCATCCTTCCACGCAAGACCGTTCTGGAACTTTCCCGGCAACTCACGGAAAATGACGACCCGCTGGAGATTTCGCTCACGCAGACCCAGGCACAATTCCGTTTCGGGAATGTCGAGCTGATTTCAAAACTCATTGATGGGAAATTTCCGGATTATCAACGTGTTATTCCTTCAGAGAACACAAAATGCGTCATTCTTGAACGGCAGTCCCTGCTTCAATCCCTCTTGCGGGTAAAGATCCTGACCGTTGAAAAAGTGCCGGGGATCCGGCTCATTTTCTCCAACAACAGCCTCAGGATTCTTGGCAGCAACACCGAGCGTGAAGAAGCCCAGGAGGAAATTGAAATCAGTTATGCCTATCCCGAGATCGACGTAGGCTTCAACATCAATTACCTGCTGGATTTGCTCAACAACATCCACAGCGAGCATTTCGAGTGTTACCTCGGAGATGCCAGTAGCAGTGCCCTGTTCCAGCTACAGGACAATCCGGATTTCAAATACGTCGTCATGCCGATGCGTGTCTGAACCTGTCCCGATAGCTCACCAGCCAAAGTAAAAATGCTCGACCCCCGCCGTTACGGAGCCTCACATGACGCAGCCTAGCACCGACGAGAACAACGCCAGCCAGCCCGAAAGCTACGATTCAAACAGCATCCGCATCCTCAAGGGCCTGGAAGCCGTCAGGAAGCGTCCTGGCATGTACATTGGCGATACCTCTGACGGCACCGGCCTGCATCACATGGTCTTTGAAGTCGTTGATAACGCCATCGACGAAGCCCTGGCGGGCTGGTGTGACGAAATTGTCATCACCATCCATACGGATAATTCGATTTCCGTAACGGACAACGGCCGGGGTATCCCGACCGGCATCAAGGAAGACGACGAACTCAAGCGTTCCGCCGCCGAGATCGTCATGACCGAACTGCATGCCGGCGGAAAATTCGACGCCAATTCCTACAAGGTTTCCGGGGGGTTGCATGGTGTGGGCGTATCGGTTGTCAATGCCCTGTCCGACTGGCTGCGTTTGACCATCCGCCGGGATGGGCAAACACATCACATGGAATTTCGGCGTGGTGAAGCCGTCGAGCCGCTCAAAGTTATCGGCAGCAGTGAAAAACGTGGCACCGAAGTGCATTTTCTGGCATCGGCCGAAACCTTCGGTAATGTGGAATTTCATTACGACATCCTCGCCAAGCGGGTGCGCGAGCTTTCCTTCCTCAACAACGGCGTCCGCATCAAGCTCGTCGACCAGCGCAGCGGCAAGGAAGAAGATTTCGCCTTCTCCGGCGGCGTCAAAGGCTTCGTGGATTACATCAACCGGACAAAAACGGTGCTGCACGGCAACGTGTTCAACGCCATGGGTTCCAAGGACGGCATCACCGTTGAAGTAGCGATGCAGTGGAATGATTCCTACCAGGAACAGGTGCTGTGCTTTACCAACAACATTCCCCAGAAGGATGGCGGAACTCACCTCACGGGCCTGCGCGCCGCCATGACGCGCGTCATCAACAAGTACATCGAAGAAAACGAAATCGCCAAGAAAGCCAAGGTAGAAACCAGCGGCGACGACATGCGCGAAGGCCTGGCCTGCGTTCTTTCCGTCAAGGTTCCCGAGCCCAAGTTTTCCTCGCAGACCAAGGAAAAGCTGGTTTCCAGCGAAGTGCGTCCCGTCGTTGAAGAAATCGTGGCGCAAAAACTGGCGGAATACCTGCTGGAAAAACCGGTGGACGCCAAAACCATCACCGGCAAAATCGTCGAAGCCGCGCGCGCGCGTGAAGCAGCCCGCAAGGCGCGCGAGCTCACCCGCCGCAAAGGCGTACTCGACAACATCGGCCTGCCCGGCAAGCTCGCTGACTGCCAGGAAAAAGACCCTGCCCTGTGCGAGCTCTACATCGTCGAAGGAGATTCCGCCGGCGGTTCCGCCAAGCAGGGCCGTGACCGCAAGTTCCAGGCCATCCTGCCGCTGCGTGGCAAGGTGCTCAACGTAGAAAAAGCGCGTTTCGACAAGCTCATCTCCAGCGAACAGATCGTCACCCTCGTCACGGCACTGGGCACCAGCATCGGCGCACAGGAATTCGACATCGCCAAACTGCGCTACCACCGCATCATCATCATGACCGATGCGGACGTCGACGGCGCCCACATCCGCACCCTGCTGCTCACCTTCTTCTATCGCCAGATGCCCGAACTCGTCGAGCGTGGCCACATCTACATCGCCCAGCCGCCGCTGTACAAGATCAAGCACG
>CAZFPI010000060.1:0-16400 GCA_964521075.1 uncultured Sterolibacterium sp. | reverse complement strand
CGGCTACGACGGCGGCTGGGTTGCCCATCCGGGCCTGGTTTCCATCGCCATGGAAGAATTCGTCAAGGTGCTTGGCGAGCGGCCCAATCAATGGCAAAAACAGCTTGACGGCCAATTTGGCCCGAAGGACTGGCTCAATTTCCAGCCCGAGCAACCCATCACCGAAACCGGCGTGCGGAACAATATCAACGTCGGCATTCACTACCTCGGTTCCTGGCTCGCCGGCAACGGCTGCGTCCCCATCCACAATCTGATGGAAGACGCGGCCACCGCCGCAATTTCCCGCTCCCAGGTCTGGCAGTGGGTCGTATCGCCCAAAGGCAGGCTCGACGACGGCCGCAAGGTCACCGCCGACATGATTCGCGGGCTGATCCCCGAAGAACTGGCCAGGGTCAAGGCCGCCATCGGTAACGAACCCCCCGCGACCTACGAACAGGCAGCGAAAATTTTTGAGGAAATGTCACTCTCGGAGAATTTCCCCGAGTTCCTGACGCTGCCGCTCTACGAAGCGATGGCATAAGATCGCAGGGCCGAAGTCGACAAGCTGCGTGACTTCCCGCGAGGGAGGTCACGCAGTTCCGGCGAAGGCCGAAAGGCCAGGGGCGGTAACTCTGAGGCTGTTAAAACTGCTTGGCCGCGTTGAGAATCAGGCGGGCTTTGCTCTCGGCTTCGGCGCGATTGTTCGCCGACATCTGGCGGCCAAAGGCTTCGCGGGCAGCGCGGCCCTGTTTGGTCGCCTGAATGCTCTTGATGCAGCGCCAGCGTTTGCCGCCTTTGGTTTCGATCTGGCGCATTTCCTCTTTGGGATGATGCGTACGACAGTGATAGCAGAAAAGTGTGTCAGCCATAGCGATAAAAATAAAACAGGAATGGTTGAACGAGCAGGACACGCCATTTTAGCATCCTTCGCAGGACATGGCGATAAAACTGGCGATTCAGGGATTGAAGGGGCGTGGATGATAACCCAGGTCGCGCCTCGCTTCCTCGTGGGAGTACATCAGGCTTTCATTCATGCGCTGCGCCATGGCCACATTGAAATCCCGGTAACGAGGAATAAAACTGACGACACGCAAGGCTGCTGAAAACAGGCCAACGGGCAGTGTCACAAAACGTGGCCTGATACCCTGGCTTTGAAAAATCCGCGTCACCATGGCACGGTAATCCAGTGTCTCCCCCCCGCTGAGCTCGTACCCTTTGCCAAAGGCAGCAGGGCGTTCGATAGCCGCAACGCAGGCCGACGCCAGATCATCGACATGCACAGGCTGGCGCATGCCCGTTCCCGCGCCCAGCAAAGGGAAGCATCGCACCGTGCGTATCACACGACGAATAACACTGACATTTCTATCCATACCGCAACCGTAGATCAGCGTCGGGCGAAAAATCGTCCACTGCATGCCCAATGCCTGACACCCCGCATCCAGGGCCTGTTCGGCATCGGCCAGCCGCTTCGAGAAGGCGCGCTCGGCCGCCACCGAGGATTTCGCCTTGCTGAATTTGCTTGACGAACTGAAGGCAATGACACGCCGTACCCCAAGCCCGGCAAAGGCAGGAAGCCGCTCCGGCAAGATGAACAGCGGGGCCAGATGAATCAGCGTATGCGCTGTCGGCAGCAGTTTCAGGCTACCCGCATCCCCCATATCCGCCTTGAGCCAGAACACATGGGCACTGGCCTCACCCGACCAGTCCGGCGCACCCTGGCGGCTCAGTGCGATGACGCGATAACCGGCATGAACCAGACGAGGAATCAGCAGGCGTCCCACCTGGCTGGTTGCACCGCTGACCATGACGGTTCGCCGCATCGTTTCCTGATCCGCCCCTTGCCACAAACCGGCATGGCCGACATAAGCGCGTTGTTCCTTTATCTCTGCCCACCCAGGGTAACGCCAGCGACGCCACAACAACCAGGGAACCAGCAAGGCATAACGGACATGCACCCCGAAAATGACTGCCATCATCACCCACCAGGGGTAACGCTGCCGAAAGAATTTGAGATAAAAACGTGTCATCCCCTTGTGTTTGTGCCATTCGACAAACAGGGAAGAAGCCCGGCTCCCCCCCTTGAGATGCGTGACGACCACCTCCGGCACAAACAGGATTTCGTATCCTTGCTCAGCAAACCGGAGACACCAGTCCAGATCCTCGCAGTGCAAGAAATACGCCTCATCGAGCGGGCCTACTTTTTCCAGGGCGGACAAGCGAACGAACATGAAAGCCCCTGAAATGGCCTCGATGCCGGAAGGCTTCTGCGGCATGGGTTCACCGCGCATGTTGAACGTCTGAAACAGGGCGCGGTCCGGAAAAAGCACATCCAGCCGCAAGACACGCATCAAGGAACGCCATGGTGTCGGAATGTAACGGCGACAACCGGGCTGCTCACCACCTTCCGGATCCAGGATAAGGCAGCCTGCCATACCTGCCCCGGGGTGTTCGTCCATGACGCGGTGCATACGACCAATGGCATCTTCAGGAACCACGCAATCCGGATTGATGAAAAGGACATAGTCACCTGCCACATGCGTCAATCCGATATTGCAGCCCACGGAGAATCCGAGATTGACACCATTCCGGATAACCGTCACCCGTTCATCATCACCGCAAAACGCCTCCAGCCGCGCGAGGCTATCGTCCGTCGAATCGTTATCCGACACCACGACCTTTACCGGCACATCCGAGGCCAACAAAGACCCGACACAAGCCGTCAGCTGGATGCCGCTGTTGTAATTGACGATGATGGCAGTAATCATGAGAAAGGCGCAGGCAAAGCGAGGGCAAAGGAAATCCGATTTTATTGTGCGGACGATGTCTTCGGCACGAACAAATCGCCATAGACCGCCAGTGTCTGCCGGATCACCGTGTCATCCGAAAATTCTGCCTCGACCAATGCCCGCCCGCGCTGCCCGAACACCTGACGCAAGGCATCATCTTCGAGCAAACGGCGCATCGCGGCCGCAAGCGGAGGAACCTCACGCGGCGGAACCAGAAAACCGTTCTCGCCGTCGATCACCACCTCCCGGCATCCGGGCACATCCGTCGCCACCAGAGGCAGGCCGCATGCCGCGGCTTCCAGCAAGACCTTGGGCAAACCCTCCCGGTAAGACGGCAAACAA
Source organism: uncultured Sterolibacterium sp. (assembly GCA_964521075.1). Lineage (GTDB taxonomy): Bacteria > Pseudomonadota > Gammaproteobacteria > Burkholderiales > Rhodocyclaceae > Sterolibacterium. The sequence continues at coordinate 13,293 of CAZFPI010000060.1, read as the reverse complement.
ACCATATCGGCCTGAGCAAACACGGTGGGCATATCCTCGCGCCGCCCCCACCACTCGACCCCGGCCTTGCCATGCCATGAGCGCAAGGTCGCCTCGTCGATAGAGGCCGGGTTCTCCGGGTCGGGATCACCCACTAACACAAAGCGGGCAGCCATCCCCGCTGCATGGAGCTCGTGCGCCGCCGCAACAAATTCAAGCACCCCCTTGTCGCGCAGCATCCGGGCCACCAGCATCACCACAGCAACAGATTCCTCGCAATCCCGTCTATTTGATGGATGGAATCGCCCCACATCCACCCCCGCCCCACGAATCAGCACCGCATCCTGGGAACACACCGTCCCTTGCTCAACAAAGGCTGACAAATCATCCCGATTCTCGAATATCACCCGACTACCTACCGGATTCATCAGGAAACGGTAGGCCAGGCGCAAAACCGGACGCAGAAATCTGGCCTTTTTATCTTCGGAGCTAAAAACATAGCCCATACCCACCGGCGCATTGACGACGCCACGCACTCCCGCCAGACGCGCCGCCAGCGAACCGTAAAGTATCGGCTTGACGGCAATGTGATGAACAATATCCGGCCGCTCGCGCCGATAAATACGCCAGATTTCCCACAGCAGACGAAGCTCAAGAAAAGGATTCATGCTCCGGCGGGAAAGCTCCAGAGGAACCAGCCGCAAGCCCGCCCGGCGGATCAGCTCACCATGCTGCCGCACCCGCGCCACCACCAGCACCTCATACCCGGCCTCACGCGCCGCCACCGCGCGCGCCAGAAAATGGGAACAGAAGAACCAGTCTTCAGTGACAAGAAAAAGCAGCTTCATTGCTCGAGCGAACCCAGTGTTGCCAGACACTGCCGGAAAGTATCAAGGACATCGGCATGAACCGGCTCCCCCATTCGCCGAAAGAAAATCGGCTCCCCACCCGGCAAGGCTGCCAGACCATCCACCACGACTTTGACAGAAGACAAAGCCAGAGCACGAAAGGCATTTCCCCAAGCGTTCTTGCTGACGAAGTAATCCAGTTGTGCGGCCAGAAGCGAGTGCCTGGCCACCAAAGTACGCTTCAGCTGGAAAGGGCCCTGCCTGTAGGCCAGCAAGACTTCCTCAAGGCAAGCATAACGGCTATCCAAAGACCCACGCAGCAGCAATTCCTGATCTTCAGCACGGCGCACTTCAGGCAAGCGGTAAGGATGTGTCTCAAACCATTCACGCCGCCCCATCCAGCTCGGGTGAGGCAAAGGGATATTGCGCCACGGCCGTGCACAAAGCCGCGCATGATCTGCTGCGAAAGGAAGCAAGCCGACAACCGTAGCCGGATCTCGAAAAACCACGGCACGACACCCCAGCAAATCCACTTCTGGATGCGTGTCCAGATACATCACCTGTCTTTCGAAGCGCGCCGGAAAGCAGATGTCATCCGCATCCATACGGGCAATGTATCGCCCCCGTGCCAATGCAACACCTTCATTAAGCCGCTTGGGCAAACCCTTTCCAAGTCCGTCACTCAAGATACGGATGCGCTCATCGGCAAATGAGTGCGCGATTTCTACTGAATCGTCCGTCGAGCCATCGTCCAGGAAAAGCAGCTCGAAATCGCAGAAAGTCTGTGACAAAACCGAGCGCAACGCGAGCCCCAGAGTGGCAGAACCGTTGCGACAAGGTAGCAACACCGATACAAGCGGCGTATTCATATCGATATCCAGAATTCCGCTTTCAAAAACCCAGGAGCATGACACACGCCCCTCCCCCTGAAAACCATCACACACGAATCCAGGCAGACGGGATGAGCGTATCGGTATCCCGGCCATCTGCAAACCATCGAAGTGGAGCCACAACGATCTTGTCGGGGCGTGCATTCAACCATGCTCCCCACCAACTAAAACTGCTATTGGCGACGATCTGATGATCGCACAAAGCCATCAGGCGCAAATCCTGAAATGCTGCTGCCTCACCATTGTGATCCACATAAGTCACCCGGCCGGGCAATTTCAAGTTTTCGCGCGCCCAGACAGGGTCGTCCGAAAAAACAAAGAAATCCGGGCTTCTCACACGAGACAAAACACAATCGATAGCCGTCCGGTAATACTCAAGAGAACACAAACCATGCGTTGAAGCCGCTCCTTTGTGAGACACATAATCCCCACGTCGCACATGAATCGAGACTGCCTCTCCTTGCGAAATCGCCTTCGCAATTTCCTGGTCACGCGCCCCCAACGGCACACGAGGCACTAACTCTTGACGAATCAAGCCCGCAATCCCATCGAAATAGTGATGACTCTGCCAATACCCTTCGAGGTAGCTGTTATCCGGCAAAGTTAACATCGCCGGGTCATAAGCAAAGCCAGATTCACGAAAATGCCGCCAGCGGCGAGGTAAAAAAGGAATTCGTCGCAAAAAGCGTCCATGATGCAAGCGACAACAACACGCTTCCAAAGTCTCGGCGGGACGTGCACGAATGCCATACTGCTCAAGCTCGTAAATACGAGGTGTCACGGATGGCGGAGGGTTTCGATACCACGCCAGATCCAGCACCAAATCGGTATTTCTCGCGTGCGCCAATGACCGCCCTGCCGCGTACTGAAACAGCTGATTACCCAGCCCCCCGCACAAGAGAACGACAATCACGACGCCACGCCCGTCACCGGATTGTGCCGGGCAAAAACAAACAAGCCACACGCATATTCTTCATTCACAGCGGCTTCCGGTGAAGCATTGCAGTGCAACTCGGCATCATCTCCGACATAAGAAAACTCCAGCAGTACCAGGTCCGGGAAACACCGAACGAAGTCGACCGGCGAAAACACACGATGTGCGTTGTAACAAACACGCCCCCGCCCCACAGGAACAGACACATACAACCGTCCGTCCACCGCCAGTATCCGGCTCAACTCCGCTGTAGCCTTGATACTCCCGAAAGGGTCAAGCGGGTCACCATAACGCCCCAGGCCAATATGTTCAATGACATGCAAACAAGAAGCCGAAGCGACCGAAGCATCCGCATAGGGTAGTGCCAGCACAGAGCCGGCTCGACAATCCAGCCCCGGAAGCTGCACCTGCAATGGCCGAATATCCACAAAGCTCGTCGGGACGCATTGGCTCAACATACCGACATAACGGACATCGGAACCAATATCGACATGCTGCACCGGGCGCACCGACAAAATATGGCGCATTGCCCAGGCGGCCTGATAAAAATAATGGGCATCGATCGGCGTCGTGCCGGTGCGGTCAAACAGGCAGGGATAAAAATCAGCAAGACGCGCCTGCCCCCCCAGCCGACGGAATTTCTGCCAATCCAGGAACAACCGCACATAACCGGCACAGGCGCGCAACGGCCGTTCACGCAAGGGTTGCAGCCAGCGGTAGAGATTCCGGACATTTTGCAGATACCCGGGGTGCGCTCGCAGCCACTGCTCAATCATGGGAATCCCGCAAGCAGTTTTTCAACTTCGAAATCATGAATTTTGTTCAAACCCTCTGAGTAGGCTATCCATTCTGGCCATGGTTTGCCACATACCTTTTTCCAGCCCAGGAATTTGTAGCAAGTACGAGTGCCAGATAAGAAAAAGCCGCCACTACGGCAGCCCATGCCACGCCGCCAAGTCCCCGGCCTGCGACAAAAACGGAAGCCAGGCCAAGAAAAATGGCTGCATGCGCCATTTTAGGAAAAAACATCAAAAACGGTCGATTGTAGATAAATGACTCTGCGGCCAGTGCCTGCCCCACCTGAAATATCGCTGCCGACAAGACAAGATTCCAGAGCAAACCGCCGTGGTGTGCGAACGCCGCACTGGTCATCCACTGCACGAGCGTGACACCAAAAGCCGCACTCGCCACGACAAGCGTCGCCAGCACGATAACGAACAACACCAAAGCGCGGTAAAGCAGAATGCGGCTGGCACGCACAGACCCGGGAGAATTCGCCGCCCCTGCGCGCTGGAACAGGACGGGATTCAATACCTGCGAAAAAATTGAAAGCAGCAGATTGGCAGGAGCGGCGGCGATCTGGGCTAGAGCCACATAAATCCCGACATCCGCATCCGTCATTGTTTGCTGAATCAGCCAGCGGTCTCCATAGGTGGCAAAAATTCCCGGAACAGCAAGCAAAGAAAACGAAATGGCATAACGCGTGAAATCTGCGCTAAACAAGTGGGCAGAAGAAGCTGGCGGCAAGGTATCCGCAGGAACACCTTTTCCGGCCATCCGGTACGCCACGGCCCCGACGAGCAAGGAGCCCACCATGAAACCGGACATGGCCAGCACCGCTGACTCTGCCCACCACACAACAAGAATCATGGCAACCATCAAGCGCAAGGCAGCATCGGAAGATTGCAGTATCGAATAAGTACGCCTTTGCCTGCGGGTGTTGATATCTGCCAGATAAACCGACAGCATCCCGGAAAAAACGCCATACCCCAGTGCCACGAATACCAGGGCAATCCACTGTGCAAGCGAGCCCCCCCATAAAATCGCGACGAGGACAAACCCGGCAAGCAGCACCCCCCGGAAAGCATTGCGTAACCATGCCGAAACCACCTGGTTCAAGGTATTCATGTCGCCGGGCCCGGAACAAACATGAACATAGCGACTCACCGCCTGGCTCAAAGGGCCATAAAGAAACAGATTCAGCCCGCCGGCAATGCTCAGGCCAAGAGCAAACTGCCCATAACCTTCCGGCCCGAGACGAAAGGTCAGCACTTTCAAGGTCAGGATACTCAACAGCAGGCTCGTCACCTGCCCCGAAGCGACCCAGAGCAACTCAGTACGCGCCCGTACCCCGATCATGCCGCAGCCCTATTCACCATCCGCACCCGCAGAATGACTTCCCGGAAAAGCGTTTTCCGCACGATCATCCAGCCTCAACTTCGGCCCGCCACCTGCCAGATGCTCGCTCTCCCCTTCGCTGGAATAGATCGGCGGCGACAGGTCCCCTTGCTGCGACGTGCCTGAAACAGAGCTGCGGCCCGGTTGCCCGCCAAAATACAGGCCCACGAGAAAACCCATGGCCAGAAGTACAAATGCCAGAAGGAAAAACGCCACGACGAACCGCTTACCCAGCAGCCGCCGCACCTGCTGAAAGACTTGATACTCGGCGGCCAGACGGGAACGACGGGTTTCACCGGCCTGCCGCCTGATCTCGCGCCCGGCATCAATTTCTGCCTGCAATTCGCCCTGAAGTGCCGCCAGACGCTGTTGTGCCGCCCCCTGCGCCATGCGCTCGGTCTCAAGCCGCACCTTGGCTGCCTGGGTTTTCGCAGCAGCCTGCCCGATTTTTTGCTCCATCACCGCCTCAGCCTCACGAGCATCGAAGCCCGATGGCGAAACCGGAGAAAAGGGAAAAGAGGAAGCCTCCTCGGGCCGGGCATCGTCCTGCTCAGTGAGCATCACGCATTCCTCGTTCATCGTGATACACAAAAATGCGGCGGGGCATGTTCAAAATTCGAGGCCGGAAATGGAAGGAAGCGGATTAATCAGCATGCTTAAAAAAGTAATGCAGGCAAGCTGAGATACCCAAAAACCCGCGATGATACCCTGAACAGCCTTACGGAATGCCCCGGAACGACCTGACAGGCAAATCACCGCTCACGGTAGAATCCACCGATGACTTCAGATCAAGACCCAGCCACCGAACCCCTGCTCGTTTTCACCAATCTGCCTGACGAAGCCGCCGCACGCGCGCTGGCGGCCCACCTCATCGGACAACGCCTGGCCGCCTGCGTGAATATCCTGCCACCCTGCACTTCGGTTTATCGCTGGGAAGGCCGCATCGAAGAATCCAAAGAAATTCCGCTACTCATCAAGACGACTGCGGCACGCTTTGACGCCCTTGCAGCGGTAATCCGCGCGCAACACCCTTATGAACTTCCGGAAATCATCGCAGTCCCAGTAATTTCCGGATTACCCGCCTATCTTTCCTGGATCGCAGCAGAAACCCGGCCCGACACGGATCTCCCGCCATGCTGAAACGTTTCATTTTCCTGCTGCCGCTGATACTCGCCTTTGGGTGGAGCACTGCTGTTCAAGCCCTGGGAGAACCTCTCGATCCGGCACAAGCCTTCCGCTTTTCCGCTCGCGCGCTCGACACACACACAATCGAAGCCCGCTGGAAAATTGCCGAAGGTTATTACCTGTATCGCGACAAATTCCGTTTTGAAATCGAGCCCGAGACCATCAAACCCGGTCTGCCACAATTTCCGCCGGGAAAATTTCACGACGACGACAATTTCGGCAAGGTCGAAATCTATCGTGACGAAGTCAGTATCCGCCTACCCGTTGAAACCGCATTCAGCGGTTCACTAACCCTCAAGGTGCGCTCGCAAGGCTGCGCCGACATTGGCGTTTGCTACCCGCCCCAACCCCAGGCAGCCGTCATCTCCTGGCCGGGCAAGACCACCACCGCCCCGGCGCAAAAAGTGCCACAAGCGGTGCCCTCCCCCACTGTGCCTGCCGCAGCACCACAAATGAGCCTGCCAACGGAAACGGCCTCGGCCTCACCCTCCCCTGCCGTGGAAAAGAAACAGGAAAATGACACAGCCATATCGATATCGCGCGAATCCGGCAATGAAACCTCACGCATCGCCCGGCTCCTGAAAGATGCCAGCCTGGGAACCAGCCTGCTCTTTTTCTTCGGTGCAGGGCTAGCCCTGGCCTTCACACCCTGCATGTTTCCGATGTTGCCCATCCTCTCCGGCATCATCATTGGCCACGGCCACGACATCACGAAAACCCGCGCCTTCATCCTCTCCACCGCTTATGTGACCGGCATGTCGGTTTGCTATGCCGCGCTGGGTGTTGCCGCAGGCCTGTCTGGCACATTGGTATCCTCAGCCCTGCAAAACGCCTGGTTTCTGGGAGTTGGCGCACTAGTGTTCGTCGCCCTTGCCCTGTCGATGTTCGGTCTCTACGAACTACAGATGCCAGCCTTCCTGCAAAGCCGCCTGTCCGACGAAGCCAATCGCCAACAAGGTGGCAGCCTGCATGGAGCCTGGCTGATGGGGGCCATCTCTGCTGCCATTGTCGGCCCCTGTGTCGCCGCCCCGCTGGCGGGAGCCTTGCTGCACATTGCCAAAACGGGCGATGCCCTTCTGGGAGGAACTGCCCTCTTCATCATGGGGCTGGGCATGGGCTTGCCGCTGATCATCGCCGGGACATCCGCACGCCACCTGCTACCGCGCCCCGGCCCGTGGATGAACGCCATAAACCGGCTGTTTGGTGTGATGCTGATCGGCGTCGCCCTCTGGCTGATTTCCCCGTTACTGCCCGTCATGCTGCAAATGCTGTGCTGGGCTGCCCTCCTGATCTTCCCGGCAATTTATCTCCACGCACTCGATCCCCTTCCGCAACGTGCCCACGGCTGGCAACGTTTCGGCAAAGGGCTGGGCGTCCTCTCCCTGCTCATGGGAGCCGCCCTCCTCATCGGCGCACTCGGCGGCAGTCGCGACCCCTTGCAACCGCTGGCCTTCCTGCGTGGAGGCATCGCAACACCCACCGAAGCCCCCCACTTCACCCGTGTCAAAACCCTGGCCGAACTGGAAAACCGGCTGAAAAATACCCGCCGCCCGATCATGCTCGATTTCTATGCCGACTGGTGCGTCTCCTGCAAGGAAATGGAACGCCAGACCTTTGCCGACGCCCGCATCGCTCCCCTGATGAACCGCATGACACTGCTGCAAATAGATGTCACCCGGGACACGGAGGAAGATCGCGCCCTGCTCAAACGCTTCGATCTCTTCGGCCCGCCGGGCATCATATTTTTCGACGCCACAGGCAAAGAACGCGACGACCTTCGCACCATCGGTTTCCAGCCCCCGGAATCATTCCTGCCCACCCTGCAATCCGCCCAATAACCCCTCCTGTCCCGCTACCCACCATGTTTACAGGCATCGTTGCTGCCCTTGGCAAAATCACGCATCTTCATCCGCTCGAACAAGGCCTTCGCCTGACCATCGACGCCCCCGGCCTCGACCTGACCGATGTCGCCCTTGGAGACTCCATCGCCCACAACGGCGTCTGCCTGACAGTCATCGAAATATCCGGCAGCCAGTACAAGATCGACGTCTCGCGCGAAACGCTCGACTGCACAACGGGGCTCGACGCCCCGGGCGAAGTCAATCTGGAAAAGGCCCTGCGCCTGGCCGACCGTCTCGGCGGCCACCTCGTCAGCGGCCATGTCGACGGCATCGGCATCGTGCAGATTTTTGAACCCCTAGGTGAATCACACCGGCTGGTAATTCGCGCCCCAAAAACGCTGGCCCGCTACATCGCCCGCAAGGGATCGATCGCCGTCAATGGCGTCAGCCTGACGACCAACGATGTTGCCGATGTCGAGGATGGCTCAGGAAGCGCGGATTTCTCGATCAATCTCATCCCGCACACTGTCACCGTGACCACCCTGCGCCACCTGAAACCAGGCAGCCGGGTAAACCTGGAAATCGACCTTATCGCACGCTATTGCGAGAGGATGTTCAATCACGAGAGTATCGCCTGACGCAGACATTGACATGCGTCCTCCGGGCTTTCCTTCTCGCCATAATCAGGCCCAGGCCCGGCAGGCTCACACTCCCGCTGCCGACTCCAGTGCATCAACAAAGCGCGCGGCCACATCGAAACCCGTCTGCTGCGTGATTTCGACGAAACAGGTCGGGCTGGTCACGTTGATTTCAGTCAGGCAATCACCAATCACATCGAGCCCCACCAGCAGCAAGCCGCGTGCAGCCAGAACCGGGCCGAGGGCTTCAGCAATTTCACGGTCGCGCGCTGACAAAGGCTGAGCTACGCCACTGCCGCCCGCCGCCAGATTGCCGCGTGTTTCGCCGGGTTTGGGAATACGCGCGAGACAACACGGAACGGGCACACCATCAATCAGCAAAATGCGCTTATCGCCCGAAGCGATTTGCGGCAGATAACGCTGGGCCATGATGGTACGGACCCCGTGTCCTGTCAGGGTTTCGATAATGACGTTGCGATTCGGATCCCCGCGCCCCAAACGAAAGACCGAACTGCCGCCCATGCCATCGAGCGGTTTGAGGATAACCTCCTCCCCCAGTGCCCACATCTCGTCGATGAAAGCATCGATATCCGCTGCCTCACGGGCGACGAGCGTAGCCGCTGTAAATTGCGGAAACTCGGTGATAGCGATTTTCTCGTTGTGATCGCGAATCGCCCCGGGGCGATTGAAAACACGCACTCCCTGTGCCTCGGCACGTTCCAGCAGCCAGGTGGCAGCTACATATTCGATATCGAAGGGGGGGTCCTGACGCATCACGACGGCATCAAAGGCTGTCAGCGGCATTCGGCAGGCTGCATCTTCCTTGCACCAGTCGATGTCCGACCTCATCAACTCAAGGCGCGTCGCCGTTGCGCTAACACCTGCCTCGCGCCAGCACAAGGACTCCCGCTGGATGGTAAAAACATCATGGCCACGCCTGGCTGCCTCACGCATCATGGCAATGCTCGAATCCTTGGCAGGCTTCAGATGAGGCAGCGGATCGACGATGAAGGCAAAGGAACTCATCCGGCGAAATCCTGCGGCGCGGTTTGTTCCAGTTCCAGGGCTGCCGCCAGCATCGCCAGTCGCGCCACGACACCATAGGCATAAAAACGGTTAGGAGGCGCATCGGGGGACTGGCTGGCATCTGGCAAACTGCAGCCCGTGTCGAAAGCCAGCGGCTCAAAACGCATGCCAGGTGCATTTAGATTTTCGTCTCGCCCACGACTGGTATTGACACGATAAAAACCGCCAACGACATAGCGGTCGATCATGTAGATAACGGGCTCGGCCACGCCATCATCGACCGTCTCAAACGTTGGCACACCTTCCTGGATAATGACTTCGGTCACCTGCAAGCCTTCCTTGCCCACCGACATTTTGTTGCGCTGTTTCCGGTTGAGCGACTTGACCTCGCTGGCATCATGCACCGTCATGATGCCCATACCGTAAGTACCGGCATCTGCCTTGACGATGACGAAAGGCTGCTCTGTCACACCATATTCCCGATATTTTGTACGCGTTTTTTCCAGCAAGGCGTCGACATTGGCGGCCAGACATTCCTCACCGGTACGCTCGTGAAAGTTGATTCTTCCGCAAACCCCAAACCCCGGATCAATCAGCCAGGGATCGATACCGATAGCAGCAGAAAAATCCCGCGCAACGCTGTGGTAAGCGGCGAAATGGTGCGACTTTCGACGCACATGCCACCCGGCATGAAGCGGCGGAAGAAGATGCTGCTCATGTAAATCCTGCAACAAGGCGGGAATCCCTGCCGACAAGTCGTTATTGAGCAAAATAGTACAAGGATCGAAGCCATCGAGCCCCAGGCGACGCCCCCCCTGGCCCAGCCGCCTGAGCGGCTCCAGCGTCAGCACCTGCCCATCAGGAAGATCCAGCCGGGTCGGCGCGGTGATCTCCGGCAACAGGGAACCGATCCGCACATTCAGGCCGGCATGGCGAAGGACGGAAGCCAGACGGGCGACATTCTGCAAATAAAACAGATTGCGCGTATGGTTTTCAGGAACCAGCAGAAGGTTGCAGGCTTCCGGGCAGATTTTCTCGATGACGGCCATCGCAGCCTGAACACACAACGGCAAGAATTCCGGGTTCAGATTATTGAAGCCGCCAGGAAAAAGGTTGGTATCGACCGGAGCCAGCTTGAACCCGGCATTACGCAGGTCGACCGAAGTATAGAAAGGCGGCGTATGCTCCTGCCATTGTGCGCGCAACCACTGCTCGATACGGGTTTCGTTATCAAGAAAGCAGCGTTCAAGTTCAAGAAGCGGCCCGGTCAGGGCAGTCGTCAGATGGGGAACCATATCTTCATACCCGGGGGCAGCCCGTCCAAACCAGAATTCAGGGGGACAATCTTACTACAGCGAAAAGCCCTCACCGATTCGAAAATACGGATTAACCAGTGCAGGGCAAGGCGTTTATACTAGCGGCTCCTGATCCCGCTCTGACTCAGCCACCGATGAGCGACACCGACACCCCGACACCTGACGAACAAATCACGCTGAACGCTACTGAAATGGCGTATGGCCGCTTTGTGCCGCGCCAGTTCCTGAGCCTGCTCAAACGCCCCAGCATTGTCGATGTCCGCCTGGGCGATCACGTCGAGCAGGAAATGTCGCTCCTGTTCTCTGACATCCGCGATTTCACCGCGCTGTCCGAATCCATCCTGCCGGCGGAAAACTTCCGCTTCATCAACTCCTACCTGAGCACCATGGAACCCGTGGTGGGCCGCCACAATGGCATCGTCGACAAATTCATCGGCGACGGCATCATGGCACTCTTTCCCGGCTCGGCCGACGACGCCCTGCGCGCCGGCATCGACATGCTGCATCAGCTCGCCACCTACAACATCGGTCGTTCCCACGCGGGCTTCATCCCCATCCGCATCGGCATCGGCATCAATACCGGCCTGGTCATGATGGGCACGGTCGGCGGCCATAACCGCATGGACAGCACCGTCATCGGCGATGCGGTCAACCTCGCCTCACGCCTTGAAGGCCTGACCAAAAACTACGGCACACCGCTCGTCATCAGTGCCAATACGCTGCACTCCCTGGATGACCAGGACGCTTACCACATCCGCTTCATCGACCGCCTGCGAATCAAAGGCCGCTATCAGGTTCAATCGGTGTACGAAGTCTTCGATGCCGACCCGGAACCCCTGAGGCTCGCCAAGCTGGCCACCCAGCACACCTTCGAGGAAGCACTCGCCCTGTATCACCTCGGCCATGCCGATCTGGCCCAGCCGCTCCTGCAAGAATGCCTGCGTATCGTGCCTGATGATCGCGCCGTCCGGGTTTATCTGGATCGTTGCAAGCACTTTCTTCGCCAGGGAGCCTCGCCTAATGAGCTCCTGATCGAAAAAGAAGTAGGCTGGCGCAAAGATTACTCGATCGGCATCGAAGAAATCGACATGCGCCACCGCGAACAGCTCGACTGCATCGCCATGCTGGAAGATCAGGTACTGACGGGTGACCCGGCCGCCAACACGACACTGGACAACTACGCCGAACACATCGCCCTGCTCAACAGCTCCGAAGAAAACCTGATGCAGCGTTACGACTACCCCTTCATCACTGACCACATGAAGCAGCATCAGGCCTTCGACCGCGCCTTTGCCGACTTGCGCCATGAAATCGACAGCCAGGAACGCGACCCGCGCTATCTCCGCTTTTGCATCCGCATGGTCATGGCCGACTGGCAGATTAACCACATGACCAAGAGCGACCTGCATCTGGGCCACTTCCTGCAACGCGCCGGTGTCAGCTGAGCTGTTCATCCATGTCCAAAAACCACATTCAACTCTTTCACCCATTCACGGAACTGCCGCCATGCCAGGCACGTTACTGATCGTCTCAGCCCCCTCGGGAGCGGGCAAGACCACCCTGGTACGCGAACTGCTAAAGCGCGACGCCCAGGTCAATCTTTCGATCTCCCACACCACGCGCGCCCCACGGGCCGGCGAAGTCCATGGACGCGACTACCACTTCATCACCATCGACGAATTCCTGTCCATGCGCGGCCGGGGCGAATTCCTCGAATCCGCCGAAGTCCACGGCAATTTTTACGGCACATCACGACTCTGGCTGGAACAGCAACTCTCTGCCGGCCATGACGTCCTGCTCGAAATCGACTGGCAAGGCGCACAGCAGGTACGACACATCTTCAAGGATGCCATCGGCATCTTCATCCTCCCCCCCTCGATGGACGAACTCGAAGCCCGCCTGCGAGGCCGGGGGACGGACAACGAAGAAACCATCACCCGTCGCCAACTGGCCGCACTGACAGAAATGCGGCATATCGACGAATTTGACTACGTTATAATCAACAACGATCTTCCACTTGCCATCAACGATCTGCAAGCGGTCGTACACGCCTCCCGTCTGCGTCTGTGCTCACAACGTGTGCGCCACGCCGAACTCTTCTCACTACTCTTTCGCAATCAAGGATGAACCATGGCCCGCATTTCCGTTGACGACTGTCTCTCCCGTATCCCCAACCGCTTCCAGCTGACGCTGGCCGCAACCTACCGCGCCCGCCAGATCACCCTGGGCGGCACACCACAGATCGAAGTTCAAAACGACAAGCCCACCGTCATCGCCCTGCGTGAAATCGCCGCTGGCAAAGTCGGCCTCGAAATTCTCAACCGCGGCCAGGCATGAAGCCCTGACGCGGCTGGCCCTGTCGCCACGCCGCGTCCCCCGCAGCCGGCATGCCAAGCCTGAATGCCCGCGCCCCCCCCCCCCCCCCCCCCCCCCCCCCCCCCCCCCCCCCCCCCCCCCC
>CAZFPI010000059.1:0-17245 GCA_964521075.1 uncultured Sterolibacterium sp. | reverse complement strand
TGATTACCGACGAATGCATCAATTGCGACGTCTGCGAACCGGAATGCCCGAATAACGCCATCTCGCAAGGCGAGGAAATCTATCAGATCGACCCGGACAAGTGCACCGAGTGCGTCGGTCACTTCGATACCCCCCAGTGCCGCGAAGTCTGCCCGGTTGACTGCATCCCGAATGATCCGGAGCGCGTCGAATCAAAAGACCAGCTCATGGACAAGTTCCTCAGGCTGACGGCGAACAAGTAAGAAAACAGGAAATGCCGCAGATTCCCGGGGGCCGGGCGTCTGCGGCCTTCCGGCCGGGCTTACTTGCCCAGAGCCACCTTGCCCATGTCCCACATCGGCAGGAAGATGCCCAGTGCCAGCACGAGCACCATGATGCCCAGGAAAACGATGAGGATAGGCTCGATCTGCTGGGTCAAGGTCTTCAGTTCGTATTCGATCTCGCCCTGATACATCTCGGCGATTTCTTGCATCAGGTCGTCGATCGTCCCGGATTCCTCGCCCACGGCGATCATCTGCAACACGACCGGCGTGAAAATCCCCGCCTGAACGGCTGTTCGCAGCACACTTTCGCCTCGTTCCACTCCATCCCGCATTCCTTCGACCTTCTTTGCGATGTAGGCGTTATCCACCGTCTGCGCGACGGTAGAGAAAGTCTGGATGATGGGAACGCCGCTCTTGGATGACAGCGCGTAGCTTCGGGCAAAACGCGCGAGTGTTGCCTTGCGGACGATCTTGCCGGCGATGGGCAGGCCCAGTTTCATCTTGTCCCACTGATGATGACCCATCGGGGTTTTCACCCAGGCCTTGAACCCGAAAATGGCTGCAGCGATTCCTGCCGCAAGGACGTACCACCAATTCACCATGAAGCTGGAAAAGCCCAGCAGGATCTTGGTCATGACGGGCAGTTCGGATTTATAGGAGGCAAAGACCTTCGAGAACGCCGGAATGACGAAGATATTGACTACCGTCATCGCCACGGCCATGGCGATGATGACGAACATCGGATAACGCAGTGCCGCCGAAACCTGCTCTTTCATGAAACGCTCGAAAGCCATGTGGTCGTAGAGGCGCAAAAAGACCGATTCGAGCTGGCCGGTCATCTCCCCCACGCGCACCATGGACACATAAAACGGCGTGAATATCTTGGGCTGGCGGGCGAGAGAAAGCGAGAAATCCCGGCCTGCGTCGAGGTCGTCACGCACCGTCTGCAGCATGGTACGCATGGCTGGCTTCGGTTCGGACTCTTGCAGGCCGGCCAGCGCGCGCATGATGGGAACCCCGGCCTTCAGCAGCGTGTAGAGCTGGCGGGAGAACATCATGATGTCGAGATGTTCGACCGGCTTGGGGAAGAGATCCTTGTCTTTCAGCTGGATGCCGGCGGCTACGGATGAGCCGGCGTCATTGGGCGTGGCGGCCCCTGCGGCCCCCGCTCTCGTCCCCGCCCCTGCCTTTGTCGCCGGGCGCGCCGCCGCTTTGCCAGCCCCCTTGGCCGCGATCGATACGGGAATAATGCTTCGCCCCCGCAAGGAAGCCGCTACATCAGCAGCACTGCCTGCTTCGAGTGTGCCTGTGACTGCCTTGCCGGCGGTATCCCTGCCGCGATAGGTGAACGTCGTCATCCGCTTGCCTTATTGTTTAATCTTCGAGCTGGTTGTTGATGTGCATGGCTTCTTCAATGGTGCTGCGCCCCTCCAGTACGAGCCGGACAGCATCCCGCCGCAGGGTATTGCCTGCCATCTGCTCACGGCCTACCCGGATGAATTCGTTGGTATCCCCATGGTTGGCGATTTCAACCAGGGTGTTGGTCATCTCCAGATATTCGTAAATCCCCTGGCGACCCGTATAGCCGCTCTTGTTGCAGTGGGTGCAGCCGTAACCCTTGCGATAGACATGGGCATCCACATCATTGCCCAGTTCGGCACGAAGCCATTCATGCTCCTGCGGTGTCGGCTTGTATTCGCCGATGCAACGCTGGCAGATCACGCGCACGAGCCGTTGCGCCAGCACCAGCTGCAAGGACATGGCCACCATGAAGGCCGGCACGCCCATGTCGATCAGCCGTACCGGTGTCGACAAGGCGTCATTGGTGTGCAGGGTGGAGAGGACGAGGTGGCCCGTCATCGCGCCGCGCAGGCCAATTTCGGCAGTCACTTTGTCGCGCATTTCACCCACCAGAATGATGTCTGGATCCTGACGCATGGCGGCTCGCAGCACCCGTTCGAAGGTGAGATCAATTTTGTCCAGAATCTGTACCTGATTGAGGCCAGGCAGGCGATATTCGATCGGGTCTTCGCAGGTGATGATCTTCTTTTCTGGAGAATTGAGCTCGGAGAGGGCCGAATACAGTGTCGTCGTCTTGCCCGAGCCCGTCGGCCCGGTCACGAGCACCATGCCGCTGGGGCGGTGGATGGCGTTACGCAGGCGATCCAGCACCTTCGCGGGGATCCCCATTTTGTCCAGCGAGAGAAAGCTGGAGCTTTGTGCGAGCAGCCGCATGACCGCCGCCTCGCCGTGCTGCGTCGGCAGGGTGGAAAGGCGCACTTCCAGATTGCCGCTGCTAAGCTTCATGTTGAAGCGGCCATCCTGCGGCAGCCGCTTTTCTGAAATATCCAGGCCAGACATCAGCTTGAGCCGCAGCAGGAGAGGTGCGGCTACCTTGATGTCTGCCTCGGTCTGGACATGGAGCACACCGTCGATGCGGAAGCGGATGACCAGGCCTTTTTCCTGGGGTTCGACATGCACATCGGAGGCGCGCAGCTTGATGGCTTCCTCGAACACGGTATTGAGCAGCTTGACGACGGGCGCGTCATCGGCCGAATCCGTCAGCCCCAGCATGTCGCCCATATCGAAGTGCGAATGCGTGAGCATGTCCTCGGTCAGTTCCTTCGCCAGACCGGAGATTTCCTCGGTATGACGATAGTACCTGTCCATCATCGTCATCAGCTGGCTTTCCATGACCACGGCGACCATGATGTCGCGCCGCAGGATGCGGCTGACTTCGTCATAGGCGACGAGATCCGTGGGGTCGGCAAAGCCGACCATCAGCATGTCGATATCCTGCTCGTTGTCGAGGACGATGGTGCGGTAACGGCGAGCGACGGATTCCGGCAGCAGATTGATGAGCTCCGGCTTGGGCTGAAAGAGCGTCAGATCGATGAAAGGCGCATGGAGCTGACGCCCCAGTGCCTTGGAAATTTCCATTTCGGAAACATAGCCGGACTCGATGAAAATTCGCCCAAGCTTGCGGCCACTGCGCTTTTGCTCGTCCAGGGCGACGTCGAGCTGGTCTCTGGTCAGCAAGCCCTGGCTTATCAGAAAATCCCCGAGGCGGACTTTTTCAGGCCGCACCATAACCGTCCCCCGTGCCGTTCCGGCTTTACAATCGGATGTTTATTGATCCGGCGCATTGATGTATGAACGCCGCCTGTAGGGGCAGCCTTTATGGCTGCGGCTGCCCGCAGTTCAGCGGCAGAATTTAATCTTCATCGTGCCGGATCAATAGTTCAATAATTCCCCTGTCTTTCAGGGGGTGGCGGCAAATATACCATGTTCCATATCATCCTCCATGAGCCGGAAATTCCACCCAATACCGGTAATGTCATTCGTCTGTGCGCCAATGTCGGCGCGACACTCCATCTCATCCGGCCGCTCGGCTTCGATCTGAGCGAGGCCCGTCTGCGCCGCGCGGGCATGGATTACGCCGAGATAGCCAGTGTCCGGGTGCACGACAGGCTAGAAGACTGCCTGGCCGGCATCGCGGCTCCCTGTGTTTATGCGGCGAGTACACGCGGCGCGGTGCGCCACGACCAGCCGCGTTACCAGCCAGGAGACGCTTTTTTGTTTGGTGCGGAATCGCGCGGATTGCCCGAGGCCGTGCTGGCCGGCATTTCGCCATCCTGTCGCATTCGATTGCCCATGCGCCCGGGCTGCCGCAGCGTCAATCTTTCCAATACCGTCGCCGTCGTGGCTTACGAGGCGTGGCGACAACTGGGGTTTGATGGCGGGGGCTGAACGCCGAGGCCAAAGCCCGAAGTTCAAAAGCCCTTATTCAGTTCGCGGGTCGCGCATCATCAAGCGGTCAACCGCCGCAGCGGCAGGAAGTTCGCCGGACAGCACGGCGCAGACGGTCTTCACGATAGGCATTTCGATGCCCAGTGCCCCGGCTCGCCGTGCAACCTCATGCGCGGCCGGCACACCCTCGGCGACATGTCCCAGCTCATGCACGATGGCCGCCAGCGGCCGCCCCGCCGCCAGTGCCAGGCCCACGCGACGATTGCGGGAGAGATCACCGGTACAGGTGAGAATCAGGTCACCCATGCCGGCCAGCCCCATCAGGGTTTCGCGCCGCGCGCCAAGAGCCTCTCCCAGGCGGACGACTTCGGCCAGGCCGCGTGTCAGCAAGGCTGCCCGGGCGTTATGGCCCAGGCCCAGGCCGTCACAGATGCCGCTGGCAATCGCCAGCACATTCTTCACTGCACCGCCCACCTCGGCCCCGGTGACGTCCTCGTTGGCATACACCCGCAGACGCGGGCCGGATAAGGCTGTCGCCATGTTGCGGGCGAAGGGTGCGTCGGTGCTGGCCAGCGTGATGGCCGTTGGCAGCCCACGCGCGACTTCCTCGGCAAAGCTCGGCCCGGTCAAGGCCCCATGTGGTACGGCAGCCCCCGCCAGTTCTTCAGTGACGATCTGGTGCGGCAGCAAGCCCGAGCCGGCTTCCAGGCCCTTGCACAGCCACAAAAAAGGCAGGGGCGAATTCAGTTGGTGCAGCGAACGCACCGTCGTCCGCAATCCGGCCAGCGGCGTGGCGATCAGCGCGATGTCTGCTGCCGAAAGTGCCTGGGGCAAGGCGGCGTCCACGGTCAGGCCCGACGGGAAAGCATGGCCTGGCAGATAGCGTTCATTCTCGCGGGTGGTCTGCAAGGCCAGACAAAGAGCCGGGTCCCGCGCCCATAGGGTTACCTCATGGTATCCCGCCAAGGCAATGGCCATGGCCGTTCCCCAGGAACCGGCCCCGAGAACGGTGATTTTCATGAACGGAAAATGATCGCCATGAAAATCGCGGCCTACAGGCCCCAGGCCTGGTCGGCGCGGATGAAACCGCTTTGCCCGTCCCGATGACGAACCCTGGCCCATCCTGATGTCGGAGCCGCCGGAGCTGCACCCGCATTCGGATTCGTGCCCGCCAGTTCCAGGACGACTTCCTTTTCTGCCTCGAAGACCAGGGGCGCATCGGCGGCAGGAGCGGCGCGAACCTGGGCGCGGGGAGCCGTCACCAGCAGGGTGCGCTGTTCGCTCACCTGACGTTTTTCGATCCAGGCGATGCCGCCCGTCGCATCGCGCACCTTGAGCCAGCCGCCAAGGCTGACCACGATCTCGACGGGCGTCTGGCGTGCGATGACGAACAGGGGCTTGGCCTTTTGCGATGGTGCGTCGTAGAGCACGGCAGGTTCGGCAACAGAGCCGAATTCCAGAGCCCACGCACCTCCTGATGTCGCCAGCATCGCCAGCGACCAGCCTGCAAGCACGAATCCGCGCATGAGCTTGTCCTTACTGGATCGGAACATCACCCGAGGCCTGTGCCTGCATGGCTTCCTGCTGCGCCTGCACACGCTGGGCGTACATCGCCTCAAAATTCACCGGAGCCAGCAGCACCGGCGGGAAACCCGCACGCGTCACGAGATCGGAGATGGTTTCGCGAACATAGGGGAAAAGGATGTTGGGGCAGGCAACGCCCAGCAGGGGGTCGAGATTTTCCACGGGGATATTGCGGATCTGGAAAATGCCTCCCTGGCCGGCTTCGACCAGGAACATGGTTTTTTCTTCGATCTTGGCTGTGACAGTGACAGTCAGCAGTACGTCAAAAATGCCGTCTTCCAGGGCAGCCGCTTCCGTGCGAAGCTGAATCTCGATGCCAGGGGAGGCCTGCTCCAGAAAAATCTGCGGCGCATTCGGGCTTTCCAGCGAAATATCCTTGGTGTAGATCTTTTCGATGGTGAAAACGGGGACGGCGACATCCTGTTGTTGCTGTTCGCTCATGAGAGAGTGCTTTCGTGGTGGAGTGGTGAAAACGGATGGAAGGGATGGAAGGGATGGAAGGGATGGAAGGGATGGAAGGAAGGCTTAGGGAAACACTGATTTATTCCGTTCGCCCTTAGCCTGCGTTCAGCAGCGAGTCGAGTTTTCCGGCATGGTCGAGCGCGGCAAGATCATCAAAGCCGCCCACATGGGTTTCGCCAATGTAGATCTGCGGCACGGTGCGCCGCCCTGTTCGCTGCATCATGGCTTCCCGCTGGGTGGGGTCGAGATCAACGCGGATTTTTTCGATATCCGCTACGCCCTTGTTCCGGAGCAATTGCTCGGCGCGGATGCAGTAAGGGCAAACGGCCGTGCTGTACATCAAAACCCTGGCAGTCATTGGCTTCTTCCTGAAAGGTCGTCACGAATTGTGCTGGTGCATGCCGCGATCAACGCGTCGTGAGCGGCAGGCCCGCATCGCGCCAGGCGGTGATGCCGCCCGACAGGTTGTGGACTTTCTCAAAGCCCGATTTCTTCAGCCGGGCGCAGGCACCCAGCGAGCGCATGCCCGAATGGCAGCAGACGATCACGGCGCGCTGTTTGTACTTTTCGATTTCCGTCAGCCGCCGGTCGAGCTGGTCAAGTGAAATATGCCGGGCGTTGGCAATGTGGCCGGATGTCCATTCGTCGATGCCACGCACGTCGATCACCAGCGCATCCTCACGATTGAGGAGCAGGGTTGCTTCCTGGGGTGTCACCTGGTTGCCTCCTGTTCCGCGAAAAGTTTGCCACAACAGCATGCTCCCGCTGACTGCCGCCAGGAGAACGTACATCAGATTATGTTGAATGAATTCCAAGACCTGCTCCGTTCCTTGCTTGTTAAGCCCTGTCAGGGGGCAACCCCGCAAAACACCTCGCGCATCATGCCGATCAGCTGCAGCACCCGGGGGTCGGCCACGCGGTAATAAACGCGATTGGCTTCCTTGCGGGTCTGGAGAACTTCCTTCTCCCGCAGGATCGCTAGATGCTGCGAGATATTGCTCTGCGATGTGCCGACTGCCTCGACGATATCCTGCACACAGACTTCCATATCGCCGATGACACACAGGATTTTCAGACGCAGCGGATGCGAAATGGACTTCAGTGCCCGGGCTGCGGTTTCGATGTGCTCCTGCTTGTCGATCAGGTCGATGGAAGGTGCTGCCACAGGCATCATCGTCAACCGGACGATGTCCGGCACTGGGGGAAAATAAGGTCAGTATTATAGAATGCTTCTTTTCCATTCCCCAACCCATTCTCCAATCCTTACGCTCATGCACAAGATCGTTCTGATTCGCCACGGCGAATCCACCTGGAACCTGGAAAACCGCTTCACCGGCTGGACGGATGTCGGCCTGACCGAAAAAGGCATGGCAGAAGCCGTCGCCGCCGGAAAGCTCCTCAAGCAGGAAGGCTACAGTTTCGATGTGGCTTATACCTCCGTGCTCAAGCGTGCCATCAAAACGCTTTGGACCGTGCTGGAGGAAATGGACCGTCTCTGGATCCCCGTCCACCACTCCTGGCGTCTCAACGAGCGTCACTACGGCGCACTTCAGGGGCTCAATAAATCCGAAACCGCCGCGAAATATGGCGACGATCAGGTGCTGGTCTGGCGTCGCGCCTACGACACCCCGCCGCCGCCGCTGGACGCCGACGATCCGCGCATGGAAACCACCAACCCGCGCTACGCCAACCTCAAGGCCAGCGAGTTTCCCCGTACAGAATGTCTCAAAGACACTGTCGACCGTTTCCTGCCTTACTGGCACGAAACCATCGCTCCCACGGTGAAGGCCGGCAAGAATGTCATCATCGCCGCCCATGGCAACAGCCTGCGCGCGCTCATCAAATATCTGGACAACGTCTCCGACGCCGATATCGTCAACCTCAATATCCCGACGGCCCAGCCGCTGGTCTATGAGCTGGATGACAACCTTCGCCCGATCCGCCATTACTATCTTGGCGATGCAAATGCCATCGAAGCCGCGATGAAAGCCGTCGCCAATCAGGGCAAGGCCAAGTAAGGCGGCGCGTGTCCGTACTCTCGCAGCCCGGGCGGCTCCTGCGGGCAGGGCTGCCGGGCCTGTTGCTTCTGGCCGCAGGCCCGGCCCTTGCGGGTACGGCCACCCGGCCAGCGGAAAAGACAGGAACACACGCCGTTACCGCCCGCCAGGGCGAGCTGAAAGATGTGCGTCACCGCATCGACCGGCTGGGCAAGGAACTCACCCAAACCGAGCAGACCCGTGCCCGAACCCGTGAACGTCTGAACCAGACCGAATCGGCGATCTCGGCTACCAACCAGACGCTGAATGCCCTGGCCGAGAAACGCCGGGCCACCGAAGCTGCGCTGGCCCGGCTGCAACAACAAATCCGCCGTATCGAAACTCAGCAAACGACCCAGCAGCGACAACTGGGCCAGCTCCTGTACCAGCAATACCTCCGGGGTGATGAATCCACGGACGCCCTGCGCTCTTTGCTTTCAGGCAACGACATCCAGCAGACGAGCCGGGATCGCTACTACCAGACACAGCTCTCCCGCGCCAAAGCCGATCTTCTGGGCCAGTTGCGAAAAACCCTGGCGGAAAAGCAGCAGCTGGGCGAGAGCGCGCAAACCCGGCAGGAAGAACTGGCCGGGATAGAACAGCAACAGCAGCAGCAACGCAGCCTGCTGCTCGAACAGCAGCAACAGCGACAGGCAGCACTGCTTGGCCTGGGAGACAGGATCAAGGCGCAGCAACGCGAGATCGACGCGCTCAAGCGGGATGAGCGGCGTCTGGGCGGCATCATTGACCAGCTCGTGCAGGCTGCCGCCCGGGAAGCCCGTGCCCGCGCAGCGCGCAAAAAAGCCCGGCAGGCGGCCGAGGCAGGCAGTGTCATCAAGCCCGCGCCCCGCAAATCATCATCGCCCCCGATTTCCTTGCCTGCCGGGCCGGCCACCCCGGCCCCTCCGCCGCAGCGGAACGACCACGAACCCGAGCCAGAATCCGAAGACCGGGGCTACAGCGGTAATTTCAGCGCGCTCAAAGGCCAGCTCCGGCTGCCGGTGCGCGGCGAGCTCATCCACCGTTTTGGCTCTCCCCGGGCAGAGGGCGGCTCCATCTGGAAAGGCTTGTTCATCCGCGCTGCCGAAGGTAGTGAAATCAAAGCCCCCGCGCCGGGCCGTGTGGTGTTTGCCGACTGGCTGCGCGGCTTTGGCAATCTGCTCATCATCGACCATGGCGATGCCTGGCTGAGCGTCTACGGAAACAACCAGGCACTCCTGCGGCATGCCGGTGACATCGTCAGAACTGGTGATGCCATTGCCACGGCGGGAAGCAGCGGTAGCACCCCGGAATCCGGTTTATACTTTGAGCTCAGGCAACAAGGACGCGCCATCGACCCGCTCGGATGGGTCAAGCTGAAGTGAGTTCTACCCCGTAATCTGCGGTCGAAGGCAGGTATCACCGGCAAAATCGCAGCACCTGCCCGTCATATTGTTCTGCCTCGCCCTGTCTTGCCCTGTCGCCTCATTGCTCGCGGAGCCTCTCCAATGCGAAATCGCATCAAACAAGCCGGCCTTCTTTCCATCGGACTGGTCACCGGTGTCCTCATCAGCCTGAATTTCTCAGCCAGCGCGCAAAAGGAAACCGCCGCTCCTTTGCCCTACGAAGACCTGCGAAGTTTTGCCGATGTCTTTAGTGCCATCAAGCAAGGCTATGTCGAACCGGTCGATGACAAAAAGCTCATCACCTACGCCATCAGCGGCATGCTGGCCAATCTCGACCCGCACTCGGCCTATCTCGATGCGGAGTCTTTCAAGGAATTGCAGGTCAATACTGCCGGTGAATTCGGCGGCCTGGGCATCGAAGTCGGCATGGAAGATGGCTTCGTCAAGGTTGTCTCCCCCATCGAGGACACGCCTGCCTTCCGCGCCGGCGTCAAATCCGGGGACTTCATCGTCAAGCTCGATGACACACCCGTCAAAGGCATGACGCTTAGCGATGCCGTCAAGCGCATGCGTGGCAAGCCGCGCACCTCCATCGTGCTCACCATCATCCGCAAGAGCGAGCCCAAGCCCATCGTGCTGACACTCCAGCGCGAAGTCATCAAGGTGCAAAGTGTCAAATCCAAGCTCATCGAGCCGGGTTTTGGCTACCTTCGCATCACGCAATTCCAGGAAGAAACCGTCGCCGATACCGTCAAGCACCTGAACAAACTGTTCAAACCTGAAAAAGACAAGGACGGCAAGGAAAACAAGGAGCCCCTGCGCGGGCTCGTACTCGACCTTCGCAATGACCCGGGGGGCCTGTTGCACAGTGCCGTGGGAGTTTCTGCTGCCTTCCTGCCGCCCAAAACGCTGGTTGTTTCCACCGACGGCCGCACCGAAGACGCCAAGCGAAAATTCATCGCCAGCCCTGATGATTATCTGCGCGGACGACGTGACGATCTTCTCCAGCAGCTCCCGCCGGAAACGCGCTCCATCCCCCTCGTCGTCATCGTAAACGGCGGCTCGGCCTCTGCCTCCGAAATCGTGGCGGGTGCATTGCAGGACAACAAACGGGCCGTCATCGTCGGCACACAAACCTTCGGTAAGGGCTCCGTGCAGACCGTTCTGCCGCTGTCAGGCAATACGGCCATCAAGCTGACCACAGCGCGTTACTACACGCCTTCCGGCCGCTCGATCCAGGCCAAGGGCATCACGCCTGATGTCATCGTCGAAGAAACGATGGGCGGAGAAAGCCACGAATTCCTGCGTGAAGCCGATCTTCAGCGTCACCTCGAAAATGACAAGGACAAGGCACGCGAAACCGTGCCAAAGACGGCCACCACCAAACCGGCCAAGGGCAAGGGCAAGGGTGATGGCGAAGACGAGCCTGCCGCCCCGGTCGAGTTCGCCTCGAAGAACGACTATCAGCTCAACCAGGCACTTGGTCTGCTGAAAGCCTGGCAGATCATCAAGCAGCGTTGAACCACCGCCATGAACCCGGAACGTGCCCGCCTGCTCCGCGATGCCATCCGGCATCGCAGCCACCGCGACCAGCAGCTGGCGGGGCGTGTCGGGACGGACAAAAAACGCTGCCTGCATTTTGATAACCTGCATCCGGAGCAGACCGAACAGGTTCGCCATCTGCTGGATGGCATCGAAGGACTAACCGTCACCTCGCCGGGAAACGGCCGCCTTGTCGTCTGCTACAACCTGACCGAATACACCCTGGCCGGGCTGGAAAAGGCCCTGCTGAGCCAGGGCTTCCGCTTTCAGGATTCCCTTTTTCGCCGCATCGAACGCGCCCTGATCCATTTCTGGGAAGAAACCCAGCTACGCAATATGCGCGTCCCCGAGCGTCTGCTCAAGAAATCCAATGAGGTCTACGTCAAGGCCTGGGAGCAGCACCCCCACGGCGACCACGACGATACTCCCGTTGATCTGCGCGAAGAACGATAAGCACCACCTCTCTTTTCCTCGCCTGCCCGATGAACGACGAACAACTGCTGCGCTACAGCCGCCACATCCTCCTGCCGCAAATCGATGTCGACGGACAAGAGCGCATCCTGGCCGCCCGCGCGCTCGTCATCGGTGCGGGCGGGCTGGGCTCTCCTGCCGCCATTTACCTGGCCAGTGCCGGGGTGGGTACGCTGGTGCTGGCAGACAACGACACGGTCGATGCGACCAATCTGCAGCGGCAAATCCTGCACCGCGAGGGCTCGGTGGGCCAGCTCAAGGCCGAATCCGGCCGTCAGCGTCTCCACGAAATCAATCCCGGCTGCCGGGTCATTCCTCTGGCGCAGCGGCTGGAAGGAGCCCGCCTGGCCGAAGAAGTTGCCGCTGCCGATGTCGTGCTCGACTGCACGGACAACTTCGCCACCCGCCACGCCATCAACCGCGCCTGTGTTTTGCACGGAAAGCCGCTCGTATCCGGCGCGGCCATCCGTTTCGACGGCCAGATTGCCGTCTTCGATTCCCGTCGGGCCGGAGCACCTTGTTACCACTGTCTTTTCCCGGAAGCCCAGGACGTCGAAGAAATCCGCTGTGCCGTCATGGGCGTCTTCGCCCCGATCACCGGCATCATCGGCAGCCTGCAGGCTGCCGAAGCCCTGAAGCTGCTCATCGGCTGCGGCGAACCGCTGGCCGGACGCCTGCTGCTGCTTGATGCCCTGAGCATGACCTGGCGCAGCATCGGCGTCCCGCGTGATCCAGGCTGCGCCGTGTGCGGGGCGAATCGCTGAACGGCCCCGCCAGCGTACTGGCTCAGATTCGCAGGAAGCGTTCCACCGAAGTCGCCAGCGCGACCGGCGTTTCAAACATCGGGTAATGGCCTGCATTGGCCATGATCTCGAATTCGATATTGGGATACCAGCCCAGGAAATGGTCATTCACGAGCGACTCGTTGATGGCGGGATCGTGTTCGCCGATGATGAGCTTGATGGCGACCGGATTGCCCTGGATCTGTGCGGAAAAATTGCTGCGGGCCCAGGCCTTCAGGTAGGCGGCAAAAGCCTCGCGGGAGGCATGGTCCAGCGAATGCCGGGCGATGCGCTCGATCCAGACGGGTGTGAGGCGGTTGCCGGTGGTTTTGTCGATGATCTGGCGGCGCACGTCCGGGCTGTCGGCGGCACTGTCGAAAAAGGCATAGCCCGCCTCATCGAAGGGATAGCCATCCGCCGGCACGGGGGTCAGTGCCACAATCTTGTTCACGCGCTGCGGAGCCTCCACCAGCACCCGCTGGACGTACATCCCGCCCATGGAATGGCCGATGAGGCTGAACCTCTCCCAGCCCAGATGATCGGCCAGTGTCAGCACATCGCGGGCCACTTCCTCGGCGGTGTATTCGCCCTTTTGCGCCTTCGCGCCGCCATAGCCCCGGCAATCCATGAAGGCATAGCTGAAAGCCTGGGTATCCAGCGATTCAACGAAAGGCCCCCAGCCTTCGGCGCTGCCAAACCAGCCGTGGATGCAGATCACCTTGTGCGGCCCCTGGCCGACCAGACGATAGGTCGTGTTCATGTGTTTTCCTCCTGAGGTTCAAGCGTAACCGAGTTGTCTTGCGGCAAAGTCGAGCAGGATTTCTTCCGAGCCGCCGCCCACCACATGGGCGCGGACATCGCGGTAGATGCGCTCGATTTTCACCCCCTTGATAAAGCTCGCCCCGCCGAGAATCTGCGCGCATTCCCGGGCGCAAAAATCCAGGGTGCGCGAAGCCTGCACCTTGCACAATGCCGTCAGCGCGAAATCCAGCTTGTCGTGCTGATAAGCCCACACCAGTTGATCGACCCAGGCTTGCGTCGCGCTGATCTGACGCACCATCTCCGCGAACTTGTGGCGGATCACCTGGTTCTTGATGAGCGGCTTGCCGAAAGTCACCCGCTGCTTCGCCCACTCGTGTGCCTCATCCACGGCGCAGCGCGCATAGGCCAGCATCCCGGCGGCCATGCCGATGCGTTCAGCATTGAGGTTGTGCACCACGGCCAGAAAGCCGTTGTCCTCCGGGCCGATGAGGTTCTCCAGCGGAATTTCCACATCATCGAAATAGAGGGCCGCCGTATCCGACATATGCCAGCCCATCTTTTCCAGCTTCGTCTGGCTGAAACCAGGGCGGCCCTTTTCGACGAGGAACAGGGCCAGACCGTCCGGCCCCGGCCCGCCGGCGCGCGCCACGACGGTGTAGTAATCGGCCCGGACTCCGCCGCTGATGAACATCTTGGAACCGTTGAGCACCCAGCGGTCGCCCCGTTTTTCGGCGCGCGTCTGGATGGCGGAAACATCCGAGCCGCCGGAAGGTTCCGTGATGCAGATGGACATGAGTTTGCGCCCCGCCAGCACATCCGGCGCGATGCGCTGCTTCATTTCCTCTGTGCCCAGCTTGATGATGGGGGCCAGGGCCACGCTGTGGATCATCAAGGCCGGTTGCAGCCCGCTCGCCCCGGTCTTGGCCAGTTCCTCGGTCGCCACGAGGCCGTGGTACATATCCACGCCCTGCGAGATGCCGCCATATTCCTCAGGAAAGCCCTGCTGCAAAAGGCCGATTTCCGCCGCCTTGAGATGCAGCTCGCGCGGCACTTCACCGGCGGACTCCCAGGCTTCGACATGCGGCATGATTTCCTTGTCCATAAAGCGGCGCACCGTCTGCGCCCATTCTTCATGGCTGCTGTTGTAAAAGGGCGAGTTCGCACGCCAGTCGTCATAAAGGGCCATGAAGATTCCTTTCAAAAAAATGCCGGGCCAAGGTTTTACTCAGCCATGCCATGCAGCCTGCGATTCTGTATACCAATGATTTTGCTCGCGATCGAGCGTGGCAACAAACGTCCGGTGATAATGGCCCCCAGGCGGTTGGAAGCACCTGCGATATGGATGGGTTTTCGACCCAGCTGTTTTAGCCCCTCCCCGGCGACTTCGTCTGCGCTCATGATCCGTGGTGCGTACCAGTCGGGAGCCTGTAATTTTTGCACACGATAGTTTTCGGTATCGGTAGCCCCGGCCACCAAAGCGAGAACATCCACACCATAGGGCCGACATTCATGCCAGAGGCCTTCCGCCAGCACGATTTCGTAGGCCTTGGTCGCACCATAATTGGCCGAAAATGGAGCTCCCTGCAAGCCGGCCATCGACGAAACGAGCAAAATGCCACCGCGCCGACGCTGCAACATGGGTCCGCTGGCCCAGTGCGTGAGCATCATGAGGGTACGCACATTTATATCCACGACACGCAGCTGCTGCGCCAGATCCAACTCGCCAAAGACACCGAATTCCGACGCATGTGCCACATGACAAAACAGGCCGATGTCGAGATCGCTGAATTGGGCTGTCAATGACGGAATTTTCGTTGACTCACTGAGGTCGAACGCCACCGTGCGTACCTGTACGCCGTGACGCTGCTCCAGCGTATCTTTTTTGCGCGCAAGCTTGTCGGCATTGCGTGCCACCAGAATCAGATTCAGCCCCTTTTTCGCCAGTGCCTCGGCGATGCTGCCACCGATCCCCTCCGACCCCCCGGCCACAAAAGCCCATGGGCCATAGCGATCCTTAAAACAAGATTCGTGAGCCATGCCGTTACACCACTCCTTTCGCGCGAAATTCTGTGATTTCCTCGATGCTGTCGGCCAGCGGCTGCAACCCCTCATCGCATCGTTGTGCCCATCCAACTGCGGCAGGGGAGGCTATCGAAGGCGGCCGCCGATACGGAGTCGCCCGGTTGGCGGCTCGCCGCGATAACCTCCAATCAAAATTCTTCGCTGTGCCGCCCCCGACTGCCCACGAAATTTGACGCTACCTGTGTTGCCATATACGCCTGCGATATACCCTTTGGGAGAGCGAGATATGTCCATTGGCACCATTTTCACCAACAACCGCACACAGGCCGTTCGACTTCCTCTGGATGTGCGTTTGCCCGAGGGTGTTCATAAGGTGGAGGTGCGTGCCAGAGGTCATGAGCGCATCATCGCACCGCTTGGCCAGTCCTGGGATAGTTTTTTTCTGGAAGGCCCCGCCGTCAGCGAGGACTTCATGACCGAACGTGCCAGCCAGCACCAGCCTGATCGGGAAACGCTCTGATGCTGCGCTACCTGCTGGACACCAATATCGTCATCTACGTTTTGAAACGACGCCCTGTTGAGCTGCTGTCTGTGTTCAACGCGAATTCCAGCCGCATGGCAATCTCCTCTATTACCTTGGCGGAGCTGCTGCATGGCGCAGAGAAAAGTGGCCGCGTCAGTGATAATTTGTTTGCCATTGAGGATTTTTGCAGCCGCCTCGACGTGTTGCCCTATGGCCTCAAGGCAGCCAGGCACTACGCTGCCATGCACGCAGCGAAGGTCTGGTGCTGGTGACCAACAACGTATCGGAATTTACGCCTGTGCCCGCCCTCGAAGTGGAAAACTGGGTTAGCACCATCCCTTGATGGTGGCCGGTGGTAACCGGGCATCAAATCAAAGGGGCCAGGCTCGATTTTCTCCAACGCTCGATCAGAGATTTATGGACGCGCCAGAAATATCGTGCCTGGCACCTTGGCACCTTCGGCCCCCACGCCCTCGTGTTGTCGCAATTGACAACACGGGCAAATGTTGGCATGATCACCAACATGAAAGCCACTGAGTTATTCCGTCAGCGCATCGTTTATGCCGAGAACAGGTTCGCTGAACTCGTGCTTTGGCGTCTTCCTAAACCTGCGGCTGGATCTACGCATTCTTTTAAGTACAGACTGGCGTACGTGGTCAACGAGGTTTGCGTACTTCGTTATGACAACGAGGCAGGCAAGGGTGGCCACCGGCATTGGAATGGCAAGGAAAGCGACGACCAGTTCTCCGATCCAGACCAGTTGTTGGCAGATTTTCAGAGCGACATTAAGAGGTGGGATCATGAAAACGGTAATTCTTGAGGTTCGGTCTCCGAAAGAGGCTATGGCCGGGTTTTCTCAAGCCTGGAACACGAACAAGCAGCAGAAATCGGCGCGCATCAGTTTCGCGTCACCAGAGTTGTTGTGGAAAGTGCTCAGCGCAAAGCGTTGGGAACTTCTGAAGACTCTTTGCGGGGCTGGCCCGGTTTCCATTCGTGAGGCTGCTCGCCGGGTAGAGCGAGACGTTAAAGGCGTGCACGGAGACATCGTTGCGCTGATTGATGCTGGCTTGCTAAACCGCACGGAGAATGGCGGCGTTGAGTTTCCGTATGAAGCCGTGAAGGTAGAGTTTCTGTTGCAGGCGGCTTAACAGGAATTCGCTGACGTTCTTGTGATATGAGTGCGCGGCTACCTGCAGCGGCTGCTTGGCTGCGCTGTTGAGGCGGATGTCAATCGGGGTCAAACCACCCCATTCACGCGTAAACCGATGATTTGTTCCGCATCCAGCCCCAGCGCGGCGAGCACTTCCTCGTTGTGCTCACCCAGCTGGGGCTGTGGGCGGTCGATGGTGAAGGCGTAGTCGCTCATCTTGACCGGAAGGCGTATTGACGATACGCGCGGCTGGGGTCATCGGGGTGAGGGCTTTGGACGATCATGCCGCAAATCAAAGGGGCCAGGCTCGATTTTCTCCAACGCTCGATCAGAAGATTTATAGACGCGCCAGAAATATCGAGCCTGGCCCCTTTTCCCAGCTCAGGAAGAGGAGGTCGAACGCCTACCCAACAAGCTACGGTTGTGCTTGAATGCAAGACCTGACCCCGTTTACCCTTTTTGTTGTACAGGAATTACTACTGCTTTTACAAAGTACAAAAACACCATGCACTG
>CAZFPI010000058.1:0-17317 GCA_964521075.1 uncultured Sterolibacterium sp. | reverse complement strand
GTTAGCCTGAGCACCAGGCGAAAAAGCCAGCCAGCGTGCACATAGGGGGGCAGCCAAGTCGACAGAGATGTCATTTCAGTCCTGATCGAGTCTGTCCGCGGCAAAGCTGTTGATGCTATCGAGGATGCGAATGGATTGCTGATCGCCGTCAGCGATGTCGAGTCGATTCTGAAGAATCGAGTGAAAGTTTCTCGTACTCAGATACTCAGATTACAACGGCTGAATCCTCAGCGCTTCAATACCGTTGAGCGGAGTAAGTATTCCCCGGCAAAGCCGGGTGCTTGATAGCGATGGTCAGCAGTATTGCACCTTAAGGGCGAGGGTATGGCGTAACAGAAGAATTGCACGATAACAATTGATGTTTTATCGTGCGAATCGTCTGCTATTTCGGTGTGACTGTGAGGGGGCACACCGCCAGTAGAGGGCTTGAGTTGCGTCATTCAATCGTAGCCATGCTACGATTGCAGCGAATAATCCAAGTAAACCGTCTTGCCGACTCCCTGCGATAGTTGACGATTGATGGGCTGGAATAGCCGCCCGTCAAATCGAGTCCATCTCCTGCATTGGCAAAAGCACTGATTTTTTGACGGTAAAAGTGACGGTAAAGTGTGATGATGAGAACAATGAAAGCCAGTACCCATACGGGTTCCGAGTCATCGGAGACAATCGAGTGGGAATAGGTTTGTAGCAGGATGGAAGTGCTTCTTGCACGCTGACGCTGGCGATACCATGAGTCGGAAAATTCGCCGATGATGGTATCGCTCCTGCTACTTCCCCGTAGCGGCGGGCTTTGCGGCCGGATTTCAATCATGGTACCAGACCCAAAAAAGCGCATCGGTTATGTGTCTGAGTACCTGCAACCATTGGCCAGCAGAATGGAACTCCGATAGCTTGTTAGTATCAAATGAGATACTATCGGCGGCATGAATAAACGAACCAAGCTACTCGAAGCCATGCACAACAATCCCCGAGACTGGCGGATTGATGATTTGCTTTCAGTGGCCGCTCAGTTCGGGATCGAGTGTCGAAATCATGGCGGTAGTCACCATGTTTTCGGTTACCCCGGTGTGGAAAGCGATGTATCCGTGCCAGCCCACCGACCGATCAAGCCGATTTACATCCGGCAGTTTTTGAGTCTGGTCGACAATGTCAAGGAGTTGCAATCATGAGTGCCACCATCAAGCAGGTTGCTCCAGTGAAGCCTGAATATCCCTTCGAGTTTTATGCCCACATCGTCAGCCCTTTATCAGCTGAGGATGGCGGCGGCTATCTGATTACTTTTCCGGATTTGCCTGGCTGCATGTCCGATGGCGAAACGGAAGCAGAAGCCGTGGCGAATGGGCGCGATGCCTTTGTGTCGTGGATTTCAGCCAGAGCCGACGCCGGCAAGTCGATTCCGGCACCATCTTATAAACCCGAACCGATACCGATGGCCTCCGGGCGTTTTGTCACTCGCCTGCCCAAGTCAATCCATGTCAAGCTGGCGGAGCGCGCCAAGGCAGAGGGAGTCAGCTTGAATACCCTCGTTCTTGCCTTCATTGCCGAAGGGTTGGGGCGTAAAGATGTGCATGCCTGAGGTGATGGTGCAAATGATGGTATCAATGAAACAGTCCGTTAAAAAACAATTTGCTAAATAATCGGCAACAGTGCCTCGTTCGCGTGCTCAAAAAGCACTGCTCATGTCCGCCAACTCGTTTCTTTCTGGATGAATCGGCGCAATGACAAGAGGGAGCTTTATGCTCCCTCTTTTTGCAAACTCGTTTTACGAATTTTTATTCGATTTACGAGTTTTTTATCCTGAAATAAAGGAGGGAATATCAGCCGAAATTCTTTGCGGCGAAATCCCAGTTGGCCAGTTTGTCGAGGAAGGTTTCAACAAACTTCGGGCGCAGGTTACGGTAGTCGATGTAGTAGGCGTGTTCCCAGACGTCGATGCACAGCAGTGCCCGGTCTCCCGTGGTCAGGGGGGTGCCCGCTGCCCCCATGTTGATGATGTCGACGGAACCATCGGCTTTTTTGACGAGCCAGGTCCAGCCGGAGCCGAAATTGCCGACGGCACTGGTCTGGAAGGCTTTCTTGAATTCGTCAAAAGAACCCCATTTCTTGTCGATGGCGGCTGCCAGTGCTCCAGCGGGGGCTCCGCCGCCATTGGGCTTGAGGCAGTTCCAGAAGAAGGTGTGGTTCCAGACTTGGGCAGCATTGTTGTAGACGCCGCCAGCGGGGGCTTTTTTGACGATGGCTTCGAGATCCAGACTTTCGTATTCTGTGCCTTTGATGAGGTTATTGAGATTGGTGACGTAGGCTTGGTGGTGTTTGGCGTAGTGGTATTCGAATGTTTCCTTCGACATGTGCGGTGCCAGGGCATCGGTGGCAAAGGGCAGGGCGGGGAGCGTGTGTTCCATGGTGTTCTCCTTGTGAAATTGACGCGGAAAAAGTGTCGCAACAGGATAATGCTGAAAACTTGACAAGTTTACTCGGGATAGCGGGTGCTGGCAAGACGTTTCGGCTTCAAATATCGAGGGTTGATTTTATGTCGCCTCTGGCGAAGCTGGGGGAGGTGGCGGCGGGATGTGGATTTTTTCGATTCTGGCGTGGGCACTGCCTTTGGAAAAGCGTAGCTCGATGAGGCTGCCCTGGTTGAGTTGTTCGCTGTTGCGTATGAGATCTCCTCCGGGGCCACGAACGATGGTGTAGCCACGTTGCAGGGTGGCCTCCGGATTCAGCGTACTCAAGGTGGCGGACAGGGTTTGCAGCCGGGTTTTGTGGTGGGAGATTTGCTGGTGCAGGGCGGTTTTCAGACGTTGCGCGTCGAGTTGCAGGGTTTGCCGTTCTCCGGGAATATCGGGACGATAGCCTTGGAGTTTTTGCCGGATTTGTGCAAGGCCCAGGGTTTGGCGACGGATTTGCCGGGCGAGTGCGGCTTCAAGGCGGGTTTTGAGGTGGGCAAGCGTCAATTGGTGATGGCCAAGCCTTTGCCCCGGATGCAGGAGGCGATGTGCCAGAAGATCGAGCCGCTGGCTGCGGGTTTCGATCTGGCCTAGCAGGGCTTGCTTCAGATGCCGGGAGAGCGTGGTGATTTCGTCGGCGGCGTCAAACCAGCCTGCGCTGGCCAGTTCTGCTGCGGCAGTGGGGGTTGCGGCGCGCTGGTCGGCTACGAGATCGGCGATGCTGGTGTCGGTTTCGTGGCCGATGCCGCTGATGATGGGCAAGGGCGAATCCGCAATGGCGCGGGCGACGCAGGCTTCGTTGAAGGACCACAGGTCTTCTATGCTGCCGCCCCCCCGGGCGAGGATCAGGACGTCGATTTGGTCACTCCGGGCGCGTCGTCCGGCTTCGTTAATGGCGCGGGCCAGCTTGTCTGCGGCTCCTTCGCCTTGAACCGGGGCAGGGTACAGGACGAGGGGGATGTTGGGCGCGCGGCGGCGCAAGGTGGTGAGAATGTCGTGCAGGGCGGCGGTCTGCGGTGAGGTGACGATGCCGATCCGCCCCGGAAAACGGGGCAGGGGGCGTTTGCGTTCGGGGGAGAACAAGCCTTCCGCTTCGAGTAGTGCCCGGAGGCGGGCATAGGCTTCATAGAGTTTGCCCGCACCGGCACTGTGCAGCGTTTCGACGTTCAGCTGAAAATCGCCGCGTGCTTCGTAGAGGGTGACCAGCACCCGGGCTTCGACTTGCTGGCCATTTTCGGGACGCCAGGAGAGTAGTTGGGCACGATTGCGGAACATGACGCAACGAATCAGTGCGCTGTCATCCTTGAGTGAAAAATAGATATGGCCCGAGGCGGCATGGGTCAGGTTGGAGATTTCGCCGGCGACCCAAAGGAGCGGAAAGCTCTTTTGGAGAAGATCGCGGGCGCGACGGTTGAGCTGGGTGACGCTGAGAATTTCGGTCGTCATGGGGCTGTTTTTCGACAGAAAAGATTTTAGAAAAAAATGGAAGTCAAGGCTTGACAATGAGTGAGAAATCCACCGCTGACCAGGAAGGTTTTAAGCGGAAACGTAATGAAATTAATGCTTGCATCAAAAAACCGTGTTGCGATAATGACTTGCGCTTAACTCATTGATTTGTATGAATGTTATTTTTAAGCCCAATTTTTGGGCAAGGTAAAAAAAACGCTTTTGGCCGATGGGCTTAGCAATGTACACCCCATTTCATCCACAAAGTTATCCACAGATTTTGTGGATAGCGCGTGCTTGTCGGGGTATCTATTTTGCATGTTGTTTCCGGGGGCGGCTCAAGGGTTGATTTGTGGAGAATAAGTGCCATTCTGGCGGAGATTTTCCTGCCCGTCCAAGAGGATTTCATGCTGGATTTCCGGTAACCTTGCTTGCCATGTCATCAATGAATCTCAGTGTCGTGCCACTTTCTCCGGCGATTAGTCCGGAGAGGGCGATGGTGCCTTTGCATACGCCTGTTTTGCTGGATATTTTTCGGGAGGCTCTGGATAGCAGCCTGATTGAGCGCGGGGCGTCGCAAGGTATCGAGCTTTTGGGCTCGGCTGATGATTTCTGGCGTGAGCTTTCCGTGAGCGAGCTGGTACGCATGGCCATGGCGGGCAACCGTCAGGCTCAGGCGGAACTGGCCTGGCGTTACGCTGTCGGTGATGGCGGTGTCGATAAATCCTATATTCAGGCTTTGCGCTGGGCGACGCAGAGTGCCGAGCATGCTTGCGCGGCGGGCGAGGCGGTGCTGGGCTGGCTGCTTTATCATGGTTTTGGCCTGCCTCGCGATGTCATTGAGGCGGCGAGGCTGTTTGCGTCGGCGGCTCGCCAGGATGATCGGCGCGGGCTGACCTGGATGGGGTTGTGTCTCCTCCGTGGCCATGGCGTTGAGGTGGATGGTGCTGCGGCTCTCGGGATGTTTCACAAGGCGGCTTCGCGTAGCGGCCCGGGGGCGCGCCTGGCGCAATACTGGTTGGGACGCATTTTTTATTTTGGGCTGCCGGGGGTGTGTGCCAGGGATTTTGGCGAGGCGGCCCGCTGGCTGCGCCTGGCAGTGGGCCATGGCCATAATCGGGCGCATGAGCTTCTGGCCCGTTGCTGTTTTTTTGGCCGGGGAGTCGCAGAAAATCGTGGCGAGGCCTTGCGTTTGTGGCGGCTGGCTGCCGAGGGCGGTAGTGCGGCAGCGATGTATTGCACCGGGATGCTGCTTTATGCGGGCGAGTGCGGGGGGCAGGATTACGCCGAGGCGGCGACCTGGTTTCGTGCAGCGGCGCGCAAGCGTGTGACGGGGGCCATGTTTCTTCTGGGGCAGTGTCATGTCTTTGGCCTGGGGGTGACGCGTGATTTGCAGGCGGGGCTCGGCTGGTATCGCCGCGCCGCCGAGTCGGGTAACCGTGAGGCTGAGTTCGAGCTGGCAGAGTGGTATGCCTTTGGCCGGGGTGGGCTGGCTCTGGATATGCCGGAGGCGATTCGCTGGTATCGCTTGGCTGCCCGTCAGGGGCATGCTCACGCGCAGCGCAAACTTGGACATTGTTACCGTAATGGCGATGGCATCGCCGGGAACAAGTCTTTGGCAGTGGCCTGGTATCGGCGAGCCGCCGAGGCGGGCGATATGACGGCCAGGATCTGGCTGGGCGAGTGTTATGAGCAGGCTGAGGGGGTTGCGCGTGATCCTCTGGCCGCAGTCGAGCATTACCGCCTGGCCGCCGAGGCGGGCTCGCCGCACGGTATGGCGGAGCTGGGGCGTTGTTATTTGCAGGGTGTGGGTGTGTCCGTGAATCTGCGGCGGGGGGAGCAGTTGTTGCGCGCATCGGCAGAGGCGGGCTGGGCTTTTGCGCTGGGGGAGCTGGAGCGTTATTACTTTTCGTGTGCCGAGCGTTTGATGCACACTGCACAGGAGGATGTTTCACGGCTGGCTGAGGCGGTGGTTTGTTACCGCAAGGCGGGTGAGCTGGGGCATCGTCGCGCGGCTTATATGCTGGCTTCCTGTTATCGCCATGCTTATGGTGTCGAAGGGGATGATCTGCTGGCGATGAACTGGTATCGGAAGGCGGCCCGCCTGTTCGAGGCAAAAATCGCGCTGGCCGATATGTATTATTTTGGTTACCGCGATGCCAGGGGCGAACGGGTGCAGGATCATCGTGAGGCGTTGCGCTGGTACGAGCAGGCGGTCGAGCAGCACGAGGATGCCTATGCCATGTATAGCCTGGGTTATTGTCTGCTGCATGGCCAGGGCGTTGAGCGTAATTCGCAGTCTTTGCGTGACGGGGTGCGCTGGTTACGCAAGGCGGCGGATCTGGGGGAGGCCAGCGCGCAATATGAGCTTGGATGTGCTTATGTGCGCGGGCAGGGTGTGCCTTGCAATCAGCGGCTGGCCATGAAGTGGTTGCGCCGCGCTTCACATGCCGGGCATGAGGCAGCGATTTCTTTCATGGCCGGGCTGCAGCCTGCTGGTCTGCCGGAGGAAAATCCGGATCGGGCATAGAATGCCCCCTTTGTCTCTGGCCAAAGGGATAGGGGGAGGTTTATGTCGCAGATTGATGATTCACTGCAGAAATGTTTTTCCGGGGCGCAGCTCAATGGGCTGACGCTGCGTAATCGCATCATCAAGGCGGGAACCTTCGAGGGCAAGACGCCCGGCGGTTTGCCTTCTCCCGAGCTGACGGAGCTGCACCGGCGCATCGGGGCGGGCGGGACGGCGATGACGACGCTGGCGTATTGCGCGGCAGAAAATGATGGGCGGCTCAATGAGAACATGATGTTCATGGAGGAGTATGTCCGCGCGCCGCTGACTGCTGCCATCGAAACCATCAAGACCAGCGGTGCCAGGGTGGCGGGGCAGTTGTGTCATGCGGGGGGCTTTTCAAAGAATCCGCAGTTGAGTACCTGGTTGCCGCAGGGGCCGTCTTTTGGTTTGAACACGTTGGGGGCAGCGCAAGGGCGGCCTTTTTGCACCGCCATTTCGCGTGAAGGCATCCGCCAGCGGGTGGGGGCGATGGGGCGGGCGGCGGCTTTCATGAAGTCGGTGGGCTTCGAGGCGATCGAAATCCACTTTGGCCATGGCTATGGGCTTTCCCAGTTTATTTCGCCTATTACCAACAAGCGCACCGATGATTACGGCGGTAGCCTGGTCAACCGCATGCGTTTTCCGCTGGAAGTGCTGGCGGCGGTGCGGCAGGCCGTGGGTGAGGATTTTCCGCTACTGGGCAAGATCAGTATGTCGGATGGTGTTCCGGGCGGAGTGAGTTATGAAGATTCTCCAAAAATTGCCGAAATGTTTGATCAGGCCGGGCTGGATTGCGTGATCCCCAGCGATGGCACGAGTTCGATGAATCCGATGCTGCTTTTTCATGGTGACAGCATTTTGCCGGGCATGCTCGAACAGGAAAAAAATCCGCTGATGAAGGTGGGGCTGCATCTGGTTGGCCCGAAACTGTTTCGTTATTACCCTTACCACGAAACCTATTTGCTGGAAAACGCCCGGCGTATTCGTGAGAAGGTTAAACGTGGGCAGGTTTGCTATATCGGCGGGGTGTCCAGCAATGAAAGCATCATCCGTGTGATGCAGGCGGGCTTTGATTTCATCCAGTTGGGCAGGCCGCTGTTGTTTGACCCGGATTTTGTCACCCATGCCCGGGCCGATGCGGCTTATGTGAATGGGTGCACTCATTGTAATCGTTGCGCCACCTTGATCGAGGCTCCCGGGGGGATTCGCTGTGTGTTGCACGATGCTTGAGATGAGAGTCTGAATATGCCTTTGTTAACGCTGGATGGAGCTTGCCTGGCCTTTGGTCATGTGGCTTTGCTGGATAAGGTGGCCCTGCAGATTGATGCCGGTGATCGTATCGCTTTGATTGGCCGCAATGGTAGTGGAAAGTCTTCCCTGTTGAAGGTGCTGGCCGGTGCGGCCGGCCTGGACGATGGACGGCTATGGAAGCAGCCGGGTTTGCGCGTGGCTTATGTGCCGCAGGAGCCGGTGTTTGATCCGGAACTGACTATTTATCAGACGATTGCGGCGGGGCTGGGGGAGGTCAGCGAGCTTTTGCTGGCGTATCACGAGGCTGCGCACGCTGTGGCGCAGGAGGCGACAGAAGA
This sequence comes from uncultured Sterolibacterium sp., assembly GCA_964521075.1. Taxonomy (GTDB): domain Bacteria; phylum Pseudomonadota; class Gammaproteobacteria; order Burkholderiales; family Rhodocyclaceae; genus Sterolibacterium. The sequence goes on along the minus strand of CAZFPI010000058.1, from coordinate 9,284 downwards.
GCGGTTCGCGGTGCTGGAGGCTTTGCAGACGCGGCTGGAACATGCGGATGGCTGGCGGATTCATACGCGCGTGGAGCAGGCCATCAGTCGTTTCGATCTGGAGGCTGAGGCGCGGGTCGGTACTTTGTCCGGCGGCGGGGTCAAGCGGGTCGCGCTGACGCGGGCTCTGGCGATGGAGCCGGAGCTGTTGCTGCTGGATGAGCCGACAAATCACCTCGACCTGGCCGGTATTCTCTGGCTGGAGGAGCTGATTCGCGATTTTCGCGGGGCGGTGCTGGTGATTACCCATGACCGCAGTTTTCTCGATGCCGTGGCAACAAGGGTACTGGAGCTCGATCGTGGCCGGATGAGCAGTTATCCGGGCTCATTTACCGCCTGGCAGGAGCGCAAGACGGCGGAGCTGGCGGCGGAAGAGCAGAAAAATGCGAAGTTTGACAAGTTTCTCGCCCAGGAAGAGGTCTGGATACGCAAGGGAGTTGAGGCGCGGCGTACCCGGAATGAGGGGCGTGTTCTTCGACTCGAACAGTTGCGCCGGGAGCGGGCTGCGCGCCGGGATCGCCTGGGCAAGGTCGAGATGCAACTGGTGCAGGGGGATAGCTCGGGAAAACTGGTGGCCGAGCTGGAGCATGTTTTCAAGGCATTCACCGGTGGTGAGGGGCGTGAACGTGTCGTTGTGCGGGACTTTTCCTGTCGGATCCAGCGTGGCGACAAGATCGGCCTGATCGGGCCGAACGGGATTGGCAAAACGACTTTGCTCAAGCTCATTCTGGGTGAAATCGCACCGGATTCGGGGAAGGTGCGCTTGGGAACGCGGCTGGAAGTGGCTTATTTTGACCAGTTCCGCACAGCTCTGGATGAGGAGGCGACTTTGGCTGAGGTCATCAGCCCAGGCTCAGAATATGTCGAGATCGGCGGGCAGCGAAAGCATGTGATCGGTTATCTGGAGGATTTTCTGTTTGCGCCGGAGCGGGCACGTTCGCCGGTGCGTTCGCTTTCGGGCGGGGAGCGTAATCGCCTCTTGCTGGCACGGCTATTTGCGCGGCCAGCCAATGTGCTGGTGCTCGATGAGCCAACCAATGATCTGGATATCGAAACGCTGGAGCTGCTCGAAACCCTGTTGCAGGATTACAGCGGGACGGTGTTTCTGGTGAGCCATGACCGGCGTTTTCTCGATCAGGTCGTGACGCAGAGTTTTGTCGCCGAAGGCGATGGTGTCTGGCGTGAATACGCCGGTGGTTATCAGGATTGGCAGCAGGCATTAGCCCGGAGTACTCAAGGGCAGGCGGGGGTTGCCAAGGATCGCAAGCCTGCTGTGGATGCCAGCTCTGCATCGGTCGCACTCCCAAAGCGGGAAGCGAAGAGCAAATTGTCGTATCGGGAAACGCAGGAGCTGGCGGCTTTGCCGGATCGTATCGCGGCTCTTGAAACCGAACAGGCCAGCATCGCGGCCCGCCTTGCCGATGGGCTGGTGTATCGGGATGCTCCCGATGAAGCCCGGGCAATGACGGCCCGGGCTACGGCACTGGAGACGGAACTGGCGGTGGCGTTTGATCGTTGGTCTGAGCTGGAGCAGCGGGTGGGGTAGACGGGAGGGCTGTGGGCCAGTCCTTCACCGTACAGGATTTCCATTGAATGCCAGGGGCATAGAAAACACCGGATTGTGTTCGGGCAAGCAGATAGAATGCGGGTTGCTGCATGGACTGGATGACGCCTTCGATGGTGTGGTATTCGATGCGGTGAGTCGGATAGACCATCAGCATTCCCTTGTCGGTGAAGGCAAGTATGTTGGGCGGGGCGATTTTCGCGAGAGCAGCTTCGGCAGCACCGGGATTTAGCCGCTCCATGGCCTCGCTTTCTTTCTCGAACTGTTCGCTCGCTTCGTAATCATTGCGCGCGCTGTTTAGTGTGCTAAATACGCCCAGTGGGTTGGAACCCATGCCAAGAATGGTCTTGATTCGACCTAGCAGAGGGTTTTCCGTTGCAGTTTTGATGGTCTGTATTGTGGTTTTGCCGGTGAACTCAAGCAATACGGAGGTTTCCGGATGCATTCGTTCAAGCAGGCTGCCGACCCAGGCTGCGGTGTCGTCTGCCCAATAATGATTGGGTGTGCCGAGGGTGTAGCCTCGACAGATATAGAAGGCCTGGGTGTCATGGCGTGAAATAATGCCTGTGAATTTGCCGTCGACGAAGATGACTCCGCCGGCTTCGGTGTCAGTGAATGCGATGTAGTCGATGATCCGCCCCCGGGTATCTTTGGCTCTGAGCCTTTCCATCAGGGATTCGGTAGGGGTTGCAGCCAGAACTTCTTTCGGGAGGCTCGATGCGCTGACGGTGAGTGTGGGGGCGTTGAAGTTGCGATCCGGGCGGTCGCCAGCCTGTTTGGTCGAGGCACAACTGGTCAGGAATCCTGTCAGGGCTACAATAGTGACCTGTATCAAGAATTTTGAGGGCATGGCGGTAAACCCTTTGCCTTTCTGTGCGTTACTCAAGGAGCTACTGGATTTTCAGCTTTCCGGTGTGGATGCGAAAGGCATTGTGTGGTACGGCCTTTCTGTGTAAATTCCATGTGTTACCAATGATTATCAATGAGCCTGTTTGGAGATTTTAATGAACCCTCGTTATAAGTCGATGCCTTTGTTTCTGCTTCCCTTGCTGCTTTCGCCGATTCTGGCACAGGCGGAAAGCGATGAGGTCGCCCAGGCAGTAAACGCCAATCGCCAGAAAAGTGCGCCCGTCAAGACCATCACCAGCTTTTCGCAAGCCTTGCGCTGCATGGATGAGCTTTTCATGGCCTATGGCAAAAAGAATATCGTCGTGACCTCTGCGGGCATGCCGGACGAGACCGGCAAGGTCAATACGGGTACGAAAGAGATGCTGATCAGCACCATCTCCAAGATGACGTTGAAGAGCAATGCTTTTGAGTTTATCGATTTCCATAACAAGGCTGATGATCTGGCCAATCTGTTTGCGTCGACCGGGGATGAATCGCGCCTGCGCCCAGATTACTATATTCGTGGTTCGATCACCCAGATGGATGACAATGCGGTTCGCACCAACAAGGGGGCTGGTTTTTCTCTGCCTTTTCTTGATCTTGGCGTATCGAAAGATGACTCGTTTGATGTCATCAGCATGGACATGAGCGTCGGTGAAGTGGCGTCGAGGCGGATTTTGCCGAATACCAGTACTTCTAACACCATGGTCATCAAGAAAAGCGGCCGCTCCGGTGAGGCAGGCGGCAAGGTGATGAAGCTTGGCTTGAGTTTTAACGTGGATATCAGTCGTTCGGAAGGCGTTGGCGCAACGACGCGGGCACTGATTGAACTAGGCCTGATCGAGACGCTGGGGAAGTTTACCCAGGTGCCCTACTGGAAGTGTCTGGATACTGATCTGACCAATCCGGCCATACGCTCGCAAGCCCTGGAAGACTTTGAGGCGATGAAGGAGAAGGATCGCATCCTGTTCGTTCAGCGCAAGCTCGGCGGGACGATGAACCGCTATCGCGGGCCGATGAACGGGGTCATGAACGACGCGCTCAAGTCCGCCATCATCGAGTATCAGGCAGCAGTGCATCTCGTGGCGGATGGAACACTGAATTTTGATCTGTATGCCAGTTTGATCGACGATATCCAGAATCAGCTGGCCGCAGTGGGCAAGACACCGGCCGAACCCGTCGCTTATTCACCTCCGGCTGCATCGGTGGCGACAACAGGAGGCCAGGCTGGGACGTCTGCCGCCGCGATGCCTGCGTTCAGCCTTAGCTTGCAGACGGATCGTGGTGCCCGGCCGACATTCAAGGTGGGCGAGTACCTGAATCTCAGTTTGTCGATGAACGGTAATGGAACAGCCTATTGTTATTACGAGGATGCCACCAAGGTGACGGCGCGCATCTTCCCGAATCAGTTCCATGCAGATGCCTCGCTGAAGAGTGGAACGCTGATGCGTCTGGCGACCGGGGGGTTCAAGATTCGATTCGATCAACCCGGACGTGAGCGGGTGGCCTGTATTGGTGCGGATCGTGAGCTGCTGGTTCCGTCACCCCTGGTCGGCGCGCGAGATCTGACGCCGCTCAAGGTGAAGTCCGTGGATGACATCATCGGCATGTTCCGCCAGAACAACCCGGCGGCTGTTTCGAGTGTCGTGGAAATCACCGTTTCGCCTTGACATTGAATAACGCGCACTGAGCGGGGTGAGTCTCATGTTCAAGATTTTTTCCGGAAAGCCTCTAGGGAGTTTGATGTTGGCACTGCCGATATTGCTGGCAGGGGCAGATACCCTGGCAGGTGAGATCGTCATCGGTGCTTCACCCAAGGGAAAGACTGGCGCATCTGTTTCTACGTCTTCGGCAGCCAGCGAAGCCGGACGCCAACGGGATGCCGCGCGGGATTACCGGAAAGGCCAGGTTGCCCCGGATGTTCTGGTCATTCCGGAGGGCGAGGACGGGGTGCTTTCTCCTTATCAGGAGCTTGATACGGCAGAAGGTAATGTGGCCCGTGCACGTGCGGAACGCCAGGGGGATTCCGGTCAGGGATCGGTTCTCGTTCCTTTGGGGGGGGATGGACGTGCCCTCCCGGGGGAGAGTGCTGCTGCCCAAAGTGCGCGGAAGAACCGTGAAAAGGCAGCTGCCTATCGCAAGGGGACGACATCTTCTGCGGTGGTGGCCACTGGCAATGATGCGCTGCCTGTTGTGGATTGCAGTAATGTGGAAAACACTGCAGGGCGTGTCGGGGATGATGCGAAATCGGGCAGCATCATTACCCTGATACAGGGGCGTAACCAGGTCAGGGTACGTTGTCGCTGATGAAATACGTGGGGTGTCCGGTGTTTTGTTCCGGGTGTCCTGCTCATGTTGCCGCCTTGCCACCAGTGCGCGGCCAGCGCAATCGGGGTGGTGAAAGGCTCCGTTTTTATGCGTTTGTTGTCATCCTTGACATTGCTCATGCGTTAACTGGGCAGGAGGCTAGGGAATCGTGTTGAGAATTGGCGTTTCACCGTTTGTTGCCTTGTTGCTTGCTGCCGCGGGACTCGGGGCGGGTGTTGTTTCGGCTCAGGTGCTTGTGAAGCAGCAGAGCGTGTCGGTCAGTGTCGGGCAGGGCGAGGCGAAAAATGAGTCCGGCGTCGTTGATGAGAGCGTTGAGATCGAAGGCATCCTGATTATTAACGGTGAGCTCAAGATCGACGGCGTTCTGATTCCGCGAGGAGTGAAAAAGTATCGTTCTGCAAAAAATGGCAAGGTTTATCGAATCGAATGGGGGAAGGGCGATAATGTCAGCGTTTCCGAGCAGTAAAGTGCCGGGCCTTTTGTCGTTAGTCTCGCTCGTGTTGCTTATGGCGAGTTCTGCCGCCGATGCGACGATCGTGCTGGACGGCCGGGCGTCTTTTACGGATTCCCGGGGGCAGGTGGCCATGCGCTACCCTGCGTATTCGGCAACGGGCTATGCCATAGCGCGCAGTCATGCCTGGATGAAGTATGAACGCGGGAGTGGTACGGGGGCGGCCGGTCTGGTTGCCGTTCCTTACGCTGGCGCATTGAGTGCAACGACCTCGCGTGAGGCGTCACTCAGAAGCAATCTCGCACGGGCTCAGTCTTATCGTATCGGAGGGCGTTGGTGATGGCGAAATTTGATTCAGTCGTTGAAAAGCGTGGTGCTTTTCCAAAAATGCGAAAGCTGGCCGGAGCTGTCTTGGCTGCGGGTTTGTTCGTTGCGGCGAACTGTGCTTCGGCAGTGGAGGTGACGACGGGTGATGTAGAAACCGTTCTGGGAGCACGCACAGGGAACCTGACAGTCTGGCAACTCGAAAATAACCCGAATGTCCTGCTGTTCGATTTCCCCGGGCTGACTTTGCAGGGGCGGACGTTCAATCGTGTCACTTACCTGACCGAGCAGTTCAATGAGCCCTACAAGCGCGTTCTCGGTAACGCAGAGTTCCTGCGGTATCTGGAGGCTAAACGTCGTAGCCAGGCAAATTTTGCTTATGGCCACGATCTGCTGGTTGGCGAACTGGTGCTCTTTTTCAATCTTGCGGACCGTGACAAGATCGATTTGTTGCCGGAAGAAGTAGCCTTGCGTGATTTTCTGATTGAACAGGGTATTGTCAAGGTTTGGCGCGGGATTTATCAGGTGAACAAGGATAGGCCGAATGTGGTGGTCCTTTCTATTCCGCAGGTTCAGGAACGCCAGGACAACGAGCCAGCCATTACCGCCTTTGCTCGTCGCGCCATTGTGCTGCATGAAATTGCACACGCCGAGTTTTATACCAACAAGTATTACGCTGAATATTGCAGAAAGTTCTGGAATACGAGGCTGACAGAGCAGCAAAGGGAGCGTTTCAGGCGTTTTCTGTCGAAAAATAATTACACGATGAATGTTGATGAGCTTCTGGTGAATGAAATGCAAGCTTATCTGATGTTTACACCGGATAAGGCGTCTTTCAGTGCTGCCAAGCTGGGGGTGTCGGAAGCCGAGCTGGATGCGATGCGTGATCTGTTTGTCAATGGCCGCCCACCAACACGTATGCCAATTTACACACCGGAAGGAGTACGCAGATGAGAAATCATTTTTGGGTCAACCTCGGCCTTGGTGTCGCGTTAACTGCAGTAACAGGTGTGTCGTTTGCACAAATGTCGGGAGGCGGAAGAACCTCAACCCGGATTCAGGGCAACACGGAAATCAATGTGCAGACCAAGGATGTGACTGCCATTGCGGCAGGTGAGAACAACGTGGCAAAAAACCGTATCGGTGTCATCAAGGGTGATAAAAAAGGTGACACGCGGATTACGGTTAATGCAGCAAAGGTGACGACCATCGTGGGTGGTCGAAATAAGAAGGCTTGTACGAATATCGGAGGGATTGTCAGCGATGATTGCAATTAAAATGGCGTCGGGCGGTGTGGCTCGTTTCGTTGGGCTGGTGTTTTCGGTTGCTGTTTTTTGTGCAGCGCCGATGAGTGCCCAGGCCGAGCAGGGGCTGGGTGCATCTTCGCAAACCAAGGTCAATAAGGCCAAGGCCCAGGCGTGGACTCACCAGGATCAGAAAAAGGACGGCTACCAACGCCAGAATGAGAAGACGCTCGTCAATATCGGTAGCAAGCGGGGCGGGGATTGCTCGGTCAATGTGGGTACGGCCAAGCCGGGCGAGAAAGCTCCTAAGGATATTGTGGTCACCACCAAGGAAGTCATCAATATTTGCAAGTGAGGAAAATGATGAAACAACAACGTTCTTTTTCGAAACTGGCCCTGGCCCTTTGTGTCGGGGGGGCTGTGCTGGGGTCGGCGTCTGCCTGGGCTGATGGCGGTGATGCCGCAAAACTCAAGGCTTTGCAGAATGCATTGCAAAAACCCGCCGAAACGGATGAGTTTGCCCCTAAAGCGATTGTTTTTGACCAGAACGAGAGCGCGCCTGCAACGCCTGCCGGTTCTGCTGGTGCTGCGCCTGGTAAGGTGGATTGCAGTTTGTTGCCACCGGACACGAAAACAACGGTGGTGGATTTTGAGATCCAGTTCAAGTTGGGAAGTGCTGAGTTGTCGACGGCTTCCGAGAAAACACTCAATGAAATTGCCAAGATTCTCTCTATGGCCCCGGGTCGCTGTGTGTTTGTTGAAGGGCATACGGATGCAACGGGTAACCCTGAACGCAATTTGCGCTTGTCGCGTGAACGCGCCAATTCGGTTGTTCAGTTCATCGTGAATAAGTCAGGTATCGCGCGTACCCGGTTGATTACTGCCGGTAAGGGTTCGACGGAGCCTGTCAAGGGGCTGGCTCCCGCAGATGCCAGGAACAGACGGGTGTCGTTCAAGGTTGCCGAATAAGCTGTCTGTGAGAACCAGGGAGAATCCCATGTCTTGTCTGAAGTTTTTGGCTGTTCCGTTGCTGCTGGGCGTTCTTCTGCCAGCTGCCGCACAGGAAATGGCAGATGTCGAGCGATCCAGTTTCCCTCAGGGTATTGTGGTCGACGGGAATGCCGAGTTCCGGGCACATCAGTTTGAAGCTGCGTCGGCCTCGGTGGGTGAGTCCAACGTTTCGGGTAACGCAGCAGCAGCGGTTCGAAGCAGTGTGCAGATTCAGGGGAATACCCGCATCAAGGCCGAGCAGACGAATGCGACTGCCGTTGCTGTGGGTAAGGATAACGCCGTGAAGAATGAAGCAGGTGTCATTGGTGGCAAGTGAAAACAAACCACCTCATTTTGTTGTATTTTTTGTTGTACTAACCAAGGAGAAGTAACCATGCGTATGCAACTCGCTATCATCACCCTCGCCTCGGCTTTCGTTGCCACCACCGCCATCGCCCAGACCTCGGCTTCGGCCCGTGGCACCCAGTCGGGTGGCTCGGTTCAGATCCAGGGCAACACCGAGATCAACGCCGAACAGAAGAACACGACGGCTGTCGCCGTGGGTGAAGGCAACACCGCCAAGAACACTGCTGGCGCGATCAAGGCTGGTACCCAGATCCAGGGTAACACCAAGATCAAGGCTTCCCAGAAGAACACGACGGCTGTTGCTGTTGGCAAGAACAACAAGGCTGCCAACGAAGTCGGCGTCATCGGCGGTAACTGATTAACCTGATTCAATCTTTCGATTCAAATTTCAATCAAGGAGAAGTAACCATGCGTATGCAACTCGCTATCATCACCCTCGCTTCGGCTTTCGTTGCCACCACCGCCATCGCCCAGACCTCGGCTTCGGCCCGTGGCACCCAGTCGGGTGGCTCGGTTCAGATCCAGGGCAACACCGAGATCAACGCCGAACAGAAGAACACGACGGCTGTCGCCGTGGGTGAAGGCAACACCGCCAAGAACACTGCTGGCGCGATCAAGGCTGGTACCCAGATCCAGGGTAACACCAAGATCAAGGCTTCCCAGAAGAACACGACGGCTGTTGCTGTTGGCAAGAACAACAAGGCTGCCAACGAAGCCGGCGTCATCGGCGGCAACTGATCTAGTGTCTAGTGTAATTGTTCAACTTTAATTTCAAGGAGATTTAAACCATGCGTATTCAGATGATTGTTGTTGCTGTTGCTTCCGTTTTCCTGGCTTCCTCGGCTTTTGCTCAGGCTCGTCAGTCGGGTGGCACGACCCAGATCCAGGGCAACACCGAGATCAAGGCCGAGCAGGTGGACCCGACAACAGTCGCCGGGGGGGGCGGCGAGACCGGCAAGAGCGCGAGCCTGAGTCAGCAACTCGAGGAGCTCACCGCCGTGCAGGACATGCGTGTGGGCGCTGTTGTTGCCGAGAAGCGCACCACCTACTCTGTCGGTGGCAAAGAGATGACCCCTGGTCAACTCTTGGA
>CAZFPI010000057.1:0-17637 GCA_964521075.1 uncultured Sterolibacterium sp. | reverse complement strand
ATCAGTCGAATGGTGACTGCATTGCAGATTCCTATTCCAACGTGCTCTCCGGCGGTATGTATGGCTGCAACATCGGCTCGACCGCACTGACGACGGGCCGCTTCATTCCGGATCATTACGAGGTTGAAAATGTCGTGACCACGGCTTGCGGGCCATACAGCTATTTCGGCCAGACACCTGCGGCTGCACCAACGGTATTGCTGACGGCAATGAGTGCTGACGGCTCCCAGCTGACACGGCTGCTTTCCACCTATCCCAACAAGTCCGCTTTTACCATCGAGGCCATGAATGGCGCGGTTTCGCTGGCGAACCCGGCGACGGCGACACCGGTCTTCATGGACCTGACGACTCCGGAAAATGACTGGCCAGTACCCGGGCAGGATGGCGGTATCTACAAGAACATGGCCAGTGGGCGTGTGCCGCGCCCGGCCGTTACAGCACCGGCCAACCCGCCCAGTTATGAGAACTTTTCGCTGAGGACGACGGTGACCGATACGGATGGCGCGAAAATTACCAAGTGCAATGGCGTAGCCGTCAATTCGACTAGCTGTTCTTCGGTAGCGACGAAGCTTCGTTTCGGCATCCTGAAACTGGATGGTGCTTATGGCCCGGAGACTCTGCCCGTGTTTATCCCGGTGCGCGCGCTGTACTGGAACGGGACGAAATGGACGCAGAATCTGGATGACAACTGCACGCAGCTGGTGACGGCGACTAGCAACGCAGCGCGTAATATCGCCATTGGCAACTTCAGGGGCGGGCTCGCGACTGGCGATGTCAATATCACCGCAGCCGGGGTAACGTTGGCCAATGGGCAGGCATCGATCCGGGTCGAATCACCGGGGGCCGGTGTTCATGGCAGTGCGGATGTCGCGCTCAATCTGAATCCTGCGGCGACAACCAGCGATTCTTCCTGCGTGACCTGGGGAGCGGGGGCGGCTGCGCCGAACACAACGAATGGTGCCGGGCTGGATCATTTGAAGGGGATGTGGTGCGGCAATACTTACGTCCGTGACCCCAATGCGACCATCCGCTTCGGGACGCCCAAGGCACAGTTTCTGTACATGCAGGAACGGTATTGATACAGGCTGGTCGTCCTTGAAGCCGGGATGCTGGTGTCTCCTTGTGGGGGTACCGGCATCCTCGGCCACCCCCCGGGGTACTCCCTTGATGTTTCAGTATTCTTCCTGCATCCAGGCAAGCTGGAGGGTTGGCAGGTCCTGAATTTCGAAGCTGAGGTGGATGATTTCGACGGTATTGCCGTCTTTTCGGCTGAGGGTTTCTGTCGAGCATGGTTTCATGCCGCAACGCTGATTGACCCGCGCGGCATTCTGGTTGCCAGCGATGTAAGCGGTGCGTATGCGCTGTAACCCTGAATGGTTAAACAGGTAGAAGCCGATGGCGCGGACTGCGTCGACGGCGATATCCTGCCGTCGCGGGTGCGGGATGTGCCGCAGGATAGCGCGAGGGTCGATCATCAGCCGTCCGATTTCGGCTTCCTGGCGGTTCATGTCGAGATGGCTCCAGCCTGCGAAACCCAGTACTTCGCCGGTTCGGGTTTCGATGCGGAGCAGGACTTCTTCGGGGAAGTTCATTGCCTGAAGCCAGCGGGTGGCCTGATCCGGCGTGGTTTTTTCGTCATTCAGGAAGCAGTGGCGCGAGGCATTGCGTAGCCGGGCGATCAGCGTTGCGTCTTCCAGACGTGCAGGGGTGAGGCGGATATGCCGCCCTTCACATAAAACGAGCTCGTTGTTGATCATCGGACGTTGGTTCCTGGCGCGCCGGATACGGCCTGGTGCAGGGCGTCGATGACGGCTTGCTGATCGGCAGGGCTCAGGCCAAGGTGCAAAGGCAGGGTCAGTATTTCGCGGGCAGCTTGTTCGGCAGCCGGGCAGGCGTTGTTTTGCCAGAGAGGGTGGGCGGATAGCGAAGGGTAGTGCATGCTGGTCGAGATATTGGCCGCCGCCAGTTTTTGGCGTATTGATTCCCGGCGGTCTTCGCTGGTTCGAATCAGGTACATCAGGGCACTGTCGTCATGGAAATTCCGGGGTAGTGGCCGGATATTCGGGGCCAGATGCCTGCAGGCGTCGTCGTAGTTTCTGGCCAGAACCTGACGCTGTTTTCTGGTTGTTGCCAGATGATCCAGACCGCGCAGGGCCAGGGCGGCGGCAATGTCGTTGAGCCGCAGCTTGAGCCCGCCTTGCTGGCTAAACGCATAGTCGCGGTGGAGCGGGCTGGCGCAGCGTTGCGGGGTGTCCATCTGCAGGCCGACGTTGGAAATTTCCCGGGCGGCAGCTTCCCGGGAAGGGTCAGCGCACCAGAGCAGCCCCCCCTCTCCGGCAGGGGCTTCCTTGACGGCATTGAAGCTGTAGCAGACGTACTGGCCGTCTGGTGGTGTGTCGCCCGGTAAGGGGAGGCGATGCGCCGCGTCTTCAACCAGAACGCAGTGGTGTGCTTTGCAAAGTTCGGCCAGCGCGGGAGTTTCGGCTTTTTGTCCGTAAAGGTGAACGGCGACGACGGCGCGTGTATGTGGACTCAGGGCTGCGCTCAGCGTTTTTGGGGTGAGTAGCAGTGTGTCCGGGGCGACATCGGCAATGCGGACTCGCCAGCCTGCCCAGTGGAAGGCCATTGCCGTCGAAATGAAGGTGCTTGCCGGAATGATGACTTCGTCGTTTTTCTGGTGCGGGATGAGGAGTGCTGCCAGATACAGGGCGGATGTGCACGAACCGGTAGCCAGTGCCCAGTCATTTTGCCCGTGGAGAAATCGGGTTTCGAGGGATCGGCAACGCGGCCCGTATCCCACCCACCCGCCGCGCAGACAGTCCATGGCTGCAGCGATGGCAGTTTCATCGAACAAGGCGCGAGATACTTGAATCGTCGAGGTCATCCCTTGGGCTTTCGTTTCCGGTATTCAGCGGTATTCAGTCTGGTTCGTTGCTTGTAGCCGGGGAGGCCGTGTACGAGGCTGCGGGCAGGTTGTCGCACCATGTTTTCCAGGCTGTGCGTAATGCGCGATCCAGCCAGACAGCCAGATTGTCTGCCCGGCTGGTTTTGTGATGCCGGATATTGTCGCGCAGATTGTTACGGATGCCGGATAGTTCGTCCAGCCGGTTTGACCAGTCCCGGCCGATATTGACGAAGGCTTCTGGCGTATCGGCTACGAAAGCCGCCAGGCCGAGGTGCCGTTGCCAGGCCGCTCCTGCCCTTCCAGGGATGCCCTTGCCCGCGAGGGTCAGGGTGGGGACACCCATCCATAGGGCGTCTCCTGCTGTGGCACTGCCGTTGTAGGGGAAGGTGTCGAGGCAAATGTCGATGAGATGGTGTTGTGCCAGGTATTCGGTTTTTGATGTTCTTTGCAGCAGAGTCAGGCGTTTTGGGGCGATCCCTTCCCGGACGAACCACGATAGCAGACGTTTCTGGGTGGCTTCGTCCGTCATGGCGGCTAATACCATGCGTGAATCTGGCAAGGCGCGCAGCAGGGCTGACCAGAGGGCGACGACTCGAGGATGTATTTTGTTGGGGCGATTGAAGCTGCCGAAGGTGAGGTGTCCATGGATCAGTGCAGGCAGTGGCAGGACGGGCGGCGCTTGTTCGTCCATCAGACAGGGCAGGGTGCTTGGGAGGTAAATGATTTTTTCGGTGAAAAGGTGGTCGCATTCTCCCGGGGGCAGGAAGAAAGGGTCGGCGAGGAAATAATCCATGCCCGTCAGCCCGGTGGTTCCCGGGTAGCCGATCCAGCTGGCTTGAATGGGGGCGGGTCGATGGGCAAAACAGGTCAGGCGGTTGTTGGGGGTGTGTCCGGACAGGTCGACAAGAATGTCGATAGCATCATTCCGGATGCGCCTGGCCAGCACGTCATCGGGCAAGCCGGCAATGACGTGCCAGTGCGGGAAGCGGGTGTGCAGGGAATGGGCCGAATATCTGGCCACCTGATTGTCGTAGATGTGCAGTTCGATACCCGGGCGGTGACTCAAGCTGGCGAGCATGGGCTGAATGTAGGCTGCTGCGACGTGATTGAGCAGGTCGCCGGATACCAGGCCGACCCGGAGTGTTCTTTCCGGGTTTTTGTCATTGGGGTGGGCTTGCCATAAGGGTTTTAGCGGGGCTTCGAAGCGTTCCCCGAATTTCAGGTGTTCGGCATACAGGGCTTCTGGAGAGAGGGTGTCCTGGTGGCTGAGGCAGAACAGCCAGGCACTGTGGGCGGCGGCATTGTCGGGTTCGCTTTCCAGGGCATGCCGGCTGTATTGCTCTGCTTCTTCGATTTCTCCGCGCCGGTGGGCCAGACGCGCCAGATTGAGGTATATCGCCGCATCCTTTGGCTTGAGCGCGAGTGCGCGCTGGCAAGAGGTGGTCGCTTCGTCAAACCTCAGGGTTTTGTCCAGCAGGCTGCCGAGGTGGTTGAGTGCTTCGGCGTTGTCTGGATCAAGTGCGAGGAGGTGGCGTAAATGGGTTTCGGCCTCCGCCAGTTCGCCGGTGTCCATCAGGGTGAGTGCGAGGTGGAGAAGGGTCGATAGATGCTCCGGGTGTCGCTGGAGCGATTTTCTGAAGGTGTTTCGCGCTGCTTCAGGATGCCCGGCAAGGTGTAGTGTCATGCCGAGATTGTTATGAAGGGCAGCATCTTCGGGGCGGGAGTGTATGGCTTGTTCGAAGCAGTGAATGGCTTCTTCAAAACGCCCCTGCTGTTTGAGGAGGATGCCGAGATTGTTGTTGGCGTCGGCGTGTTGCGGTTGAAGGCGGAGAGCCTCCGTGAAGTGGTTTTCCGCCCCGGTATTTTCTCCTGTCATTTGCAGCAGGGTGGCCAGGTTGTAGTGGGCAGCTGCTTTTGCAGGCTGGAGTTCAATGGATCTTTTCAAAGCGGCGATGGCATCGTCATGTTGATGCAATGCTTCGAGTGCTACTGCGAGGTTGTAATGTGTTCCGGCATCCCCGGGGGCGAGCTTCACGGCATTTTCCAGTGCGGCCAGAGCTTCTTCGGGGCGATTCAGTTCGAGTAGCGACGCACCAAGAATTTGCCAGATCAGCGGGTGATGGGCATCGGTTTGCGACAGACGCCAGGCTTCCTCTGCGGCTGTTTCGTGGCGTTTTTCGTGGTGAGCCGAGATCAGGTGTTCGATGTCTGCGGAGGGAACCCGGGTTGGGTGTGGCAGGATGTTTTCGTCAGGCCGCAGGATGGAGAGCATCGGGGCCAGGTGTCGGGAAAATTTTCTCCAGCGCGCGACGGAGTTTGTGTGTATGGGGCGGCGTACTTGAACGAAGCTGGCCGTTTTGACGGTACGCAGGGTTTCGTGTGGGCGCAGGCAGGCTTCGTTCCAGGGAAGCCCGATATGCTCAAGAATGCGCCGGGCTTCCTGTTCCGGTTGCTGGACATGGCTTTCATAGCTCAGTGTCAGTATCCGGCCCGCAGGAAGTGTGGCTTGCCAGTGGGCCATGACTCGCTGGTAAAAAAGATGGTGGCGGGCCAGGGTGGCCTGGTCGTAGGTGAAGAACAGACCTTTGGAAAAGCGGGTGGTGTAACAGGAGAAGCAGGTGTCCATCGGGTCGCGCTGCGCGTGAATGATTTTTGCGTTAGGCAGCATCAGATGAATCAGGCCAATGTGGCAGAAATTGCCTAGTTGTTTGTCGACGATGCAACGGGCGTCGGGGGCAAGTTTCCAGAGGGTGTCCAGGTAGTCGCGGCCAATCTTCCGGAGAATGCCCAGGCGGTGTTCCGGGTCTGGTGAGTCTGGCAGCAGTAGTTCGAGCAGCTTGAGCGGGTCGGCGAATTGGTGGCTGATCGGGAGTTCTCCCGCACCAAAGACTTCGGGGTGGCTGGCCAGTACCTGTTCGATCAGGCTTGAGCCTGAGCGCGGCATGCCGACAATGAATACCGGAATTCTCTCGCCGGAATCTGGTGGCAGGCGCAAGCCGATGGCTGCGTAACTGGTGAAGAGCTCTCTGGTGTAAATGCGCCCGAGTTTGTCGAGCATTTCCATATCCTGTGCTTCACGGTATGGATGTTGTTCGAAATGAAGTTTATTGCCTTCGTCATAGGCTTCGAATGAGCGGTCATTCTCGCCAATGTCCATCATGGCTTTGCCCATGGCAAAGTCGATGTTGATCCGGTCTTCACGGGAGAGCATTTCCCGGCAGGCGTACAGGCTTTCGAGCTGGCTGAATCGCTGATCTTCCTTTTTGTACGGAATGCATTCCAGTGCCGTTGTCAGTGCCTTGATGTTTCCGGGAGAGGACGTTAGTGCCTGATCCAGTATTTCTTCGGCTTCCTGCAGTTTGCCTTGTTCTATGAGGAAGCGGCCGAGATGGGCTGCCATGTCCGTGTTGTCCGGAAACATTCGGACGGCGTTTCGTAATATTTCTTCGGCCAGTGTGTCGTGCCCTTGTGCCTGCTGCAGTGTCGCAAGCTGAATCGTTGCTTCACTATGGCCGGCTTGCAGCTGGATCGTTGTGCGAAAGGCGGCTTTGGCTTCTTCGTAACGCTCCAGATCAAGCAGGATCAGCCCCAGTTTGTTGTGGATTTCTGCCCGGTCCGGGTTGATTGCAATGGCATTTCTGCAGGATTTTTCGGCTTCGATCAATTGCCCGGTTTCATGGAGCAGTGTGCCAAGGTTGATGTGAGGTTCTGCGTAGGGGCGGGCAAGATCGATCGCTGCCAGGAAGGATGTGGCGGCTTCATCAGGCCGGTTCAGTTTTCGCAGCGTTACGCCAAGATTGTTGTGGGCTTCGGCGTAATCAGGCGCATGGCGGATCGCTTGCCGGAAGCTGGCTTCGGCTTCGCCGGGCTGCTCGCAGCCTAGTTGCTGCACTCCCAGGTTGTACCAGGTGGAGGCGTTGTCCGGCTGGTAGCGAAGGGCTTCCTGAAAATGGTGGACGGCCTTGTCTGCCTGTCCGATTTGGCTGAGGATGATGCCGATGTTGTGGTGTGCGATGGCATCGTCAGGGGCAAGTGCTACGGCTTGACGGGCGGCTGGCAGGGCTTCGTCGTTTTTCCCGGTGTGTTGTAACGATGCGGCGAGCACTTTCCATCCAAAGGCATGCTGCGGGTAGAGACTGGTTAGTTTGCGGGCCTGCGAAATGGCGAGGTCAAGGTTTCCTTCGTTGAAGGATTGCAGCAGGGCATCGATTTCATTGGCTGGCGGCGCGGGGAGGGCTCGGGAGATGCCCAGCTTGCGCGCCAGTATGTCGGCTTCCGGGCCGCCAAGCCCCCTTGAGCTTGCGTCGGTGAAGGTTTTGCGTGCTTCATCGTGCTGGCCTGACAGATGCAAGGCTTCGATGTAATCCAGCCAGTAAAGCCCGTTTCCGGGTTGTGCATCCAGTGCCTTGGATAAATATGGCAAGGCACTGGTCGCTCGCCCCTGTTGCATTTTGATGACGCCAAGATTGTGGTTGGCGTCGGGATGTCCGTTTTCTTTTTGCAGCAGGGCAAGATAGAGTCGTTCCGCTTTTTCGAGGCGGCCGGCCCGATGCAGCGAAACGGCTGTTTCCAGCGTTTCTTCGATGCTTTTATCGGCAGCTCGGGGCATGGTGGCTTGTCTGGTCAGGAACGTCCGTGTGGCCTATCGTTTCAGGGCGTGTGCGTTCATGGCGCATCCGGTGTCTGGCGGGTTTGCTTGATGCGCTCGATGACCTGGGCAGTCAGAGCCGGGAGATTTTCGGCCAGAACCTGGGCAACGATCCGGGGGATTTGTTCGTCCAGCCAGTGTTCTATGCCCGCTTGCTCCGGGGAAAGGGTAGCGGCGGGTTCGGTTTCGCCGCAGAGGGGGGTGACGATTTCGGTGAGCAGGGGGAAATCATCCGGATTTTCTGTGAAATTCTCTGTGTCTGCGATTTCCGTTGTGTCTGGGATGTCAGGTGCATCTGATTCGTCTGGTGCATCTGGTGTATCGGATTCGCCGGGAGTGTCCGTCGTTGTGGTTTCGTTTTCTTTCGCAGCGTCTGGCGGATAAGTGTCGGCCTGTTGGTGGTCTGCCTTGATGTCGGCAGGAGGTGTATCCGGCGGGGGGGCAGATGTCGGGGTGGTCGACGGCGGGCGACGTCTTCGCATCAGCGCATCGGCCTGGTCGAGCAGGGTGTCGGTCACAGGGGTTCCTTTTGCAGGTCGCGGAATTGGACTTCGTGGCCCTGATCCCGGTAGGTTTTTGCGCGGTTTCGTGCTGGCAGGCGCACTTCGTCTTCCTGACTGATGATTTCGATGAGGTGAGGAAAGCGGGCGTAGTCTGGAGGGAGGTCGTTGCCGAGGTTGAGCAGGTATTGCCCGGAGGGAGGCTCGCCCGGGGTGCTGGCGTTGACGATCAGAATGGGCGTTTCTTCGGCCAGCGGGGAGTCTGCGCGACAATGCGGCAGGAAACCCGTGGGGGAGGCAGACCACAGTAGTTGGTCGATGCGGGCGGCCGTTGTCTCGTCGGGTGTGTGGATGACGAGGGTGGGCTGGCTTTGGGCAAATGCTTGTTCCAGCCAGTCGGCTGCGGCCCGGAGCCGATCAGTCGCACCGTGGCAGAACAGGATGTGGGTCATGTCGGGAAGGAGTTGGGGCTGGATAAATGGATGGCTTTTTGTGGTAACGGGGAGGGGTTTCGGGGGAAGGGCAGCCGGAGCCCGAAAGAATCAGTGCTCCGGGTTCCGGGTTCCGGATTGATCGGTGCGTCTTTTTAGTCGACCGGTATGCCGGCACGGGCAAGCAGGAAGTGCGTCAGCAAGGGGACAGGGCGGCCGGTAGCTCCTTTTTTCTCTCCGGATTTCCAGGCTGTTCCGGCGATGTCGAGGTGCGCCCATTCGTATTTTTTGGTGAAGCGCGAAAGGAAACAGGCTGCGGTGACGGTTCCGGCTGCACGGCCACCGATGTTGGCCATGTCGGCAAACGGGCTCTTGAGCTGTTCCTGGTAGTCGTCCCATAGTGGCAGTTGCCATGCACGGTCGTGGGCGTGCTGGCCGGCCTGGATCAGTTCGCGGGCGAGGCTGTCGTCATTGGCGAGCAGCCCGGTGGCGACGTGGCCCAGGGCGATGACGCAAGCTCCGGTGAGGGTGGCGATGTCGATGACGCAGGCAGGGTTGAAACGCTCGGCATAGGTGAGCGCATCGCAAAGGATCAGCCGGCCTTCGGCGTCGGTGTTGAGAATTTCGATGGTCTGGCCGGACAAGGATGTCACGATGTCGCCCGGGCGTGTGGCATTGCCGCCGGGCATGTTCTCGGTGGCCGGGATGATGCCGGTGACGTTGAGCTTGAGGCCAAGCCGGGCGATGGTTTTCATCGTGCCAAGGACGCTGGCCGCACCACACATGTCGTACTTCATTTCGTCCATTTCGGGGCCGGGCTTGAGCGATATGCCGCCGCTGTCGAAGGTGATGCCCTTGCCGACGAGAACCACGGGTTTGTCGCCGGGGTTGCCGCCTTCGTGTTTGAGGGTGATAAGTTTGGGCGGCTGGTGTGTTCCTTTGGCTACCGATAGCAGGGAGCCCATGCCGAGTGCTTCCATGTCGGCGCGTTCGAGTACCTCGACCTTGAGCGGGTATTCTTTGCCCAGTTCGATGGCTTGTTCGGCCAGATAGGCAGGGGTGCACACATTGCCGGGCAGATTGCCCAGGTCCTTGGTGAGGGCCATGCCGGCGGCGATGGCCTGCCCTTGTTTGAGTGCGTCCTCGGCTTCTTCGAGATCGGAACGACTGCCTACGGCGAGCGTCAGCTTTCGCAAGGGGCGGCGGACTTCATCTTTTTTGGATTTGAACCGGTCGAAACGGTAGAGGGTTTCAGCGACGACCAGGGCTGTCTGGCGTATGCGCCAGGGCAGGTCGCGTTTTTTGACGGTTAGCTCGGTCAGGGTGATGGTGGCGTCGAAAGCGCCGGTTTCGTTGAGTGTGCGAACGGCAATGGCGACGGCTTCGCGGTATTCCTTTTCGCGAAACTCCTTTTCTTTGCCCAGGCCAACGAGCAGAACGCGTTCGCAGTGGATGCCGGGAACTTTGTGCAGCAGCAGGGTCGTCCCTGTCTTGCCTTCCATGTCGCCACGGCGAAGGATGTCGGACAGATATTGCATGCTGGCTTTGTCGAGAATTTCGCCAGGGACGGAGAGCTTGCGGGGCTCAAACACGCCAACGACGATGCAGGCACTGCGTTGCTTTTCCGGGTTACCGCTTTTTATGCTAAATTCCATCGCTTCTGCTCCTTGTGGTCTGGAGGGGTTCGGGCAGCCATGACGCTGTTCCGGTGCTTGATTTCGTTCTCGCTCTTTCGCTATTTTGTTACTTTTCCGCTCAGGTGGGGCCTGATCTGGCGGGGGCGGAGGGCAGGGCAACCTGTAAAACCTGCCGGGTTTTGGATTATCTCCAAATTCGCCGTCGAACGTCAAAACCGACATGATCTATCAGCGCGCCGCACGGCGTGAATTCGCGCAGACTTCCGTCGCGGTTTTTGTGGCCCTTTTCTCCATCCTGCTGACCACGCAGATCGTTCGTCTGCTGGCTGAGGCGGCTGGAGGGGCCTTGGCTTCGGAGGCAGTGGCCGCCTTGCTGGG
Organism: uncultured Sterolibacterium sp.; assembly: GCA_964521075.1. Taxonomy (GTDB): domain Bacteria; phylum Pseudomonadota; class Gammaproteobacteria; order Burkholderiales; family Rhodocyclaceae; genus Sterolibacterium. The sequence goes on along the minus strand of CAZFPI010000057.1, from coordinate 7,138 downwards.
CTTTGGTGCGCTCAACTATCTTCCGGTTTTGCTGTCGCTGACCCTCTTTATCTCGGTGCTGTTGTCGCTTTCCCGCTCTTACCGGGATTCTGAAATGCTGGTGTGGTTTTCCAGCGGTATTCCTTTGACTGCCTGGATACGGCCGGTGCTTTCTTTTGCTTTGCCGCTGGTCGTCATCATCGCGGCCTTGTCTATTTTCATTTCTCCCTGGGCCTTGTCGAAGAGTGTCGAGTTTCGGCAGAAAATGAAAAGCCGTGATGATGTTTCTCAGGTGTCTCCGGGAAATTTCCGGGAGTCTTCGTCGTCGGACCGAGTGTTTTTCGTCGAGAGCGTGGCAGGCAACGAAAATCGGGTCAGGAATGTTTTTGTCAGTTCCATTCAGCATGGCCGTCAGGGCATCATGGTGGCGGCTGAGGGGTATCAGCAGACGCAGCCCAATGGCGACCGTTTTCTTGTTCTCGACAATGGCCGCCGTTATGAGGGAGTGCCCGGGCAGGCTGATTATCGGGTGATGGAGTTCGAACGTTATGCCGTGCGTATCGAGACGCGCGAGTCGCAAGATAGGGTGGATACGCCAAAAAGCTTGTCTTTCATGCAGTTGGTGCGCCATCCTGTCCGCCAGAATCTTGCAGAAATTGTCTGGCGTATCGGTATCCCGCTGGCCGCGCTCAATCTGGCCTTGCTGGCCATTCCCCTGTCTTTCGTTAACCCCCGGGCGGGGCGCACCAACAATATCATCCTGGCGATTTTGATTTACATGACATACAGCAATCTTGTCAGTATCAGTCAGGCCTGGGTCAGCCAGGGGAGGTTGAGTTTTGCCGCAGGGTGCTGGTGGGTGCATGGCCTGATGCTGGTTTTGCTGTTGTTGCTGTTTTCACGGCGTCTGCTGGTTTTTTCCTGGAGGCGGTTCAGATGGCGTTGAAAGTGTATGAGCGTTATCTGGCGCGGGAAATCTACGCAGGAACTGCTCTGGTGCTGGCGGCTTTCCTGATGCTGTTTGCTTTCTTTGATCTGATTCACGAGATCGAGGATGTCGGCAAGGGGGGGTATCAGTTGCAGCACGCGGTGATTTACGTCCTGCTGACCTTGCCCGGGCGCAGTTATGAGCTCTTTCCGATTGCGGTGCTGATCGGCTCTCTTTACGCATTGACACAACTGGCCCGGCATTCGGAAATTACCGTGCTGCGAACGGCCGGCTTGTCGACGCGTGAATTGCTGAAGACGCTCTCCCGGTTGGGCATGGCGTTTGTCGTACTGATTTTTCTGTTGGGGGAGTTTGTCGCTCCTCCGGCGGAGCATGCCGCGCAACAGTTGCGGCTGAAAGCAACGAGTGCCATGGTGGCGCAGGAGTTTCGCTCGGGCTTGTGGCTCAAGGACGAGGGCAGTTTCGTCAATGTGCGGGAAGTCTCGCCCGATAACCGCTTGCAGGGCGTACGGATTTACCAGTTTGACGACAAACACCATCTGCAATCCATCAGCGAGGCAGAAAGCGGGGAATTTCGTACAGACGATGGCTGGCATCTGGGGAATGTCGTGCAAACCCTGTTTTTCGGGGATCACACCGAAATCCGCCGCATGCCGACTCTGGCCTGGCGTTCTGCGCTGAATCCGGACATCCTTTCTGTGCTGATGGTTGTTCCGGAGCGAATGTCCTTTGTCAATCTCTGGCAATACATCCGGCATTTACAGGAAAACCGCCAGAAAACGCAGCGTTACGAAACTGCCTTGTGGAAGAAGCTGGTCTATCCGCTGGCGGCTCTGGTGATGATGTCGCTGGCCTTGCCCTTTGCTTATCTGCAAGATCGCATGGGAAATGTCAGCATCAAGGTGTTTTCCGGTGTCATGCTGGGGGTGGCTTTTCACATGCTCAATGGCCTTTTTTCGAGTCTGGGGGCCATCAATGACTGGCCCCCGTTTTGGTCGGCCATCACGCCCGGGGCTATTTTTTTGCTGGCGGCGGGGGTGATGCTGTGGTGGACGGAGCGTCGCTGACGGGGAGCAGACGCGTGCCAGCGAGGCGGTCGTGCAGGAACTGGCCATCGCGATCGAGGAGTGCCCAGAGAAGGCCAACACCTGCCAGCCCGAGGGAAAGCCAGGCTAGCAGGTGACGCAGGGCTGCGCGTGCCAGACTGACCTGCTCGCCAGTTGATGCGTCGATCAGACGAAATTTCCATGTTTTCATGGCCAGGGTTTGGCCCTTGTGCCAGAAGCCTGTGAAGTAGATGGCCAGTACGAGGATCAGGTGGGTTTGCAGCAGCCAGGCAGGGGCAGCGGCTCCTGTGTGCATGGCGAACAGGGTTTGCGGTAGCAGAACCAGCGCGGCTACTACGGCAGTCAGCAGGAGCGTTTCGTAGAGCATGCTGGCCAGGCGGCGGAGCAGGCCGGGAGCCAGGTGTTTCATGGCGTTCAGGGAAGGCCCGGAGCCGCCTCAGGGAACCGCCCGGGGCGGTGTGGTAGCGATGCCACCGGGGCCTGCGGGAGTGCCGGGTATTCCGCTGGCTACCGGCAGACTACCTGTTGCGCCGGGCGGTGCGGGGGGCGGTGTGGATGGTGTGGGCAGCACTGCCGGGGGAGTTGGGGTGGCCGGGGATTTGGGTGTGGCTTTTGCCCTGGATTGCTGGCGGAGACGTTCTTTTTCGGAGATTGGCAATTCTTTGTATTCTTGCCATTTTTGCTTGATGGCCGCGCGCTGCTCGGGTGGGGCTTTTTGCAGATTTTTATAGCGTTCGCGGATTTGCTGACGCTCGGCAGTGCTCAGATTCACCCATTCCCGCATGCGACGCTGGACGCGTTGTTGCTCATCTTGCCCCAGCTTCGGGTAACGCTGGGCGATCCCCAGCCATTTTTTTCGCCGAAAATCGTCGAGCTGATCCCAGTCATTGGCCAAGGGCTGAAGGATTTCACGTTGTTTTTCCGTGAGTTCCATCCAGTTAGGCTCGGACAGCGGCAGGAGCAGCGTCGCGCTGGCCGGCACCGGAGACGCCAGCAGGCAGGCTGCGACCAGCAGCAGGCTTATTCCTGCGGCAAGGGTGCGCTGGAAGCGGAGTGGGAATGTTCTAGCCATGTATGAAAGCCGTGATCCAGATAGGCGTTGATCGGCAGGTCGTCGGCCAGGAGGGCACTGTCGATTTCTTCATTTTCTTCAGCTTGCTGCAGATGGTTCCAGTAGTAGCTGCCAAAAATGCCGGTTGTCAGTGCCAGCAGGGCAAGGATTGCGCGGGCTCGCGGGAAAATGACCTCCTGGGCCGTGCGACCAATGCCCGCCAGGCTGAGACCTGTAACGGTGAGGGCAAGCTTCTGGCGGGAAAGGGCGTGCTGGCGTGCTGCCATGAGTTTATTGAGCGTGAGCGCGTCAAGACGATCAGCACCCTGGTCGAGGTGGTGCTTCATCCGGTAGGCGATGTGATGTTCGTCGTGCAGTCTGTCGTTTTTCATGGTTCGATCCCCTTCAGGCGGAGGGCCGCCGCAAGTGTATGCGTGGCTCGCGAACAGTGTGTCTTCACGCTACCCTCCGTACAACCCATGGCGTTGGCCGTTTCGGCTATATCCATGTCTTCCCAGTAACGCATGAGGAAGGCTTCGCGTTGACGTTGCGGTAGTTTTTCTATTTCTTTTTCAATGATAGCAACGAGTTGCGATCGTTCCAGGCTGGCGTGGGGCGAGAGAATCGGGTTGTTCTCGACCACCATGGTTTCGAGTGGATCGTGTTCTTCGTCATCTTCGTGGTTCCCCGGCGTCAGTGCGGACAGGAGTGTTGTCCAGATCGAACGTACTTTCTGGCGACGATAGAAGTCGCGGATGGTGTTTTGCAAAATACGCTGGAACAGCATCGGAAACTCGTTTGCCGGGCGATCTCCATAGCTTTCGGCCAGTTTTAGCATGGAGTCCTGAACGATATCAAGGGCTTGCTCTTCATTTTGCACGGCAAACATGGCCTGCTTGAAGGCGCGACGCTCAACATCGGCGAGGAAGTCGGAAAGTTCGATACGGGTAGCCAGGGGGAGCCTCGATGAGCGGAGTGGGACGCGATTGTGTTTTTGCGGACAGGGCGAAAGGGGATGTTCCCGTCGGTAAAATAAAACCCTGCTAACGTAATGCCTTGACCAAACGCGCGTCAGCCAGTAATGTGACGCGTTTTACGAATTATTGAGTTCTGGGAATCAAGATGCTCTTGACGGGTGCAGAAATTGTAATGAAGTGCTTGCAGGAAGAAAAAGTCGATTATATCTTCGGCTATCCTGGCGGCGCGGTTTTGTTTCTTTATGATGAGTTGTTCAAGCAGGACAAGATCAAGCACATTCTTGTCCGTCACGAACAGGCGGCGGTCCATGCGGCGGATGCTTATTCGCGCTCTTCGCAAAGAACGGGTGTCTGCCTGGTGACTTCGGGCCCGGGCGTGACCAATGCGGTGACGGGGATTGCCACGGCCTATATGGATTCGATTCCGATGGTCGTCATCACCGGCCAGGTGCCCACACACTACATCGGCCAGGATGCTTTTCAGGAAGCCGATACCGTGGGGATCACCCGGCCTTGCGTCAAGCATAATTTCCTCGTCCGGAATGTCGAGGAACTGGCATCGACGATCAAGAAGGCTTTTTATATCGCCCGGACGGGCCGCCCTGGCCCGGTGCTGGTGGATATTCCCAAGGATGTTTCGGCGCAAAAGTGTGAATACGCTTATCCCAAGAGCGTCAGCATGCGTTCCTACAACCCGGTGACCAAGGGCCATGCCGGGCAGATCAAGAAAGCTTTGCAGCTGCTGATGGAAGCCAAGCGGCCGATGATTTACGCCGGTGGCGGCGTGATTCTTTCGGATGCGGCGGAAAAGCTCACCAAGCTGGCAAAAACGCTGGGTTTCCCGGTGACCAATACGCTGATGGGCCTGGGCGGTTATCCGGCGACTGACCGGCAGTGTCTGGGCATGCTGGGGATGCACGGTACGGTGGAAGCCAATATGGCCATGCAGAACAGCGATGTGCTGCTTGCCGTGGGTGCGCGTTTCGACGACCGTGTGATCGGGAATCCCGAGCACTTCAATCAAGTGCCGCGCAAGATCATTCACATCGACATCGACCCGTCGTCGATCTCCAAGCGCGTCAAGGTGGATGTGCCCATCGTTGGCAATCTCTCCGACGTACTCGACGACATGCAAAAGCAGCTGGAAGCGAGCGATACGCGGCCGAATGAAAAGGCTCTGGCTGCCTGGTGGAAGGATATCGAGGGCTGGCGTTCGAAGAAGTGCCTCAAGTACAAGCAGGGCAGCAAGCTCATCATGCCCCAGTACGTCATCGAAAAGCTTTACGAGGTGACGGGCGGCGATGCCATCGTGACTTCTGACGTCGGCCAACACCAGATGTGGGCGGCCCAGTATTACAAGTTTGACAAGCCGCGCCGCTGGATCAACTCGGGTGGCCTGGGGACGATGGGGTTCGGCCTGCCTGCGGCGATGGGCGCGCGTTTTGCCAATCCGAAGGCAACGGTGGCCTGCGTGACGGGCGAGGCCTCGATCCAGATGAACATTCAGGAGCTCTCCACCTGCAAGCAGTTCCGTCTGCCCATCAAAATCATCAACCTCAACAATCGCTACCTCGGCATGGTTCGGCAGTGGCAGGAAATGTTCCACGGCAACCGCTATTCGGAATCCTATGTCGATGCCTTGCCGGATTTCGTCAAGCTGGCCGAGGCTTACGGTCATGTCGGCATGCACATCGAAAAACCGGAAGATGTGGAATCCGCCTTGCGCGAAGCCTTTACCACGCACAAAAACGATCTGGTTTTCCTGAATTTCTACACCGATCAGACTGCCAATGTCTTTCCCATGGTGGCGGCGGGCAAGGGCCTGTCGGAAATGATCCTGGCCGAAGAACTGTAAGCGAACAAGCGAAGCAAGAGATTTAATCCATGCGACACATCATTTCGATTCTCATTGAAAACGAAGCCGGCGCGCTTTCGCGCGTCTCCGGGCTGTTTTCGGCCCGGGCCTACAACATCGACTCCTTGACCGTCGCGCCAACCGAAGATCCGACGCTTTCGCGCATGACCATCGTCAGCATCGGCTCGGATGATGTCATCGAGCAGATCACCAAACAGCTCAATAAACTGATCGATATCGTCAAAGTCGTCGATTTGTCCGAAGCTCCGCATGTCGAGCGCGAGCTGATGCTCGTCAAGGTGCGTGCGACGGGCAAGGATCGCGAAGAGATGAAGCGCGTTGCCGATATTTTTCGCGGGCGCATCATCGACGTTACCGAATCCAGCTATGTCATTGAGCTGACGGGTGACAACGGCAAGCTCGATGCCTTCTTGCAGGCCATCGACCGTACCCTGATTCTCGAAACGGTGCGGACGGGTGTTTGCGGCATTGGTCGCGGCGACCGGATTCTCAAGGTTTAGTGAGGAATGAGCAGCGGGCGAGCCTTGAAGCTTCGCCTGGCCTGCTCCTGTTTTCTCACCCCTTCCTCATCGCTCTTTCCCCTGACTCCTCACGAATTTGAAAGGAAAATAATGAAGGTTTATTACGACAAGGATGCTGATCTCTCGCTCATCAAGGGCAAGCAGGTGACCATCGTTGGTTATGGCTCGCAAGGTCATGCCCATGCGCTTAATCTCAAAGAATCCGGCGTGAATGTTACCGTCGGCCTTCGCAAAAACGGTGCTTCCTGGAAGAAGGCCGAAGCAGCTGGCCTGAAGGTGGAGGAAGTCGCCGCTTCCGTCAAGAACGCCGATGTCGTGATGATCCTGTTGCCGGATGAAAACATTCCGCAGGTCTACAACGAAGAAATCGCTACCAACATGAAGAAGGGCGCGGCACTGGCCTTTGCCCATGGTTTCAATGTGCACTACAACCAGGTCGTGCCGCGTGAAGATCTGGATGTCATCATGATTGCTCCGAAAGGCCCCGGCCATACGGTGCGTTCCGAATATCTCAAGGGTGGCGGTGTGCCGACCCTGATCGCTGTTTATCAGGACAAATCGGGCAAGGCCAAGGATATCGCCCTGTCGTATGCGGCTGCCAATGGTGGCACCAAGGGTGGTGTCATCGAAACGAATTTCCGCGAAGAAACCGAAACCGACCTGTTCGGCGAGCAGGCCGTGCTGTGTGGCGGCGCGGTCGAACTGGTCAAGATGGGCT
>CAZFPI010000056.1:0-17705 GCA_964521075.1 uncultured Sterolibacterium sp. | reverse complement strand
CTGTCACGACGTGCTTGCCGTTTTCGATGGCTTTCATCACCAGTTCCCGGGCGACCCCTGTGCCGCCGATGAGTTCGATGACGACATCGACTTCCGGATCATTCACCACGCTAAACGCATCATCGGTCACCCTTGCCTTGTCCTGCGTCACCTGGCGGGCCAGTTCCAGATTCTTGTCAGCGACGACGCTGATGCGGATGGGCCGCCCGGCGCGACGGGTGATTTCTTCCGCGTTACGCGTCAAAACCGTATAGGTTCCGCCGCCAACCGTGCCGATGCCAAGAAGTCCTGCGTTGATGGGTTTCATGATGATTTATCGGGAAGTAAAAAATGGGGACAAAAGGGCTGGCGCGAGAGCCAGGCGACTACGCTCCGGCCTTCGCGCCAGCACTCACGCTTTCAGGTACCGTGACGCTTGCGATAGCCGTCGAGAAAACGGGCGACACGGCCGATGGCCTCGGAAAGGTCGTCGGTATTGGGCAGAAAGACCAGGCGGAAGTGGTCGGGATTGGGCCAGTTAAAGCCGCTGCCCTGAACCAGCAGCACCTTTTCGGCAACCAGCAGTTCGGCAATGAATTCCTGATCGTCGGTAATCGGATAAACTCTGGGATCAAGTCGTGGGAACATGTACAGCGTCGCCTTGGGCTTGACGCAGGTGCTACCCGGAATCGAAGTAATCAGTTCATGCGCCAACTCACGCTGCCGGCACATGCGCCCACCCGGCGCGACCAGATCATCGATGCTCTGGTAGCCGCCCAGGGCAGTCTGGATGCCCCACTGGCCGGGCACATTGGCGCAAAGGCGCATCGAGGAAAGAATATCAAGCCCTTCGATGTAGTCCCGGGCATGGCGTTTATCGCCGGACACCACCAGCCAGCCAGCGCGGTAGCCGCAGGCGCGGTAGTTCTTCGACAGGCCGTTGAAGCTGATGGTCAGCACATCTTCGGACAAGGAGCCGATGGCGGTATGAGTCTGGCCATCGTACAAAACCTTGTCGTAGACCTCGTCGGCATAGATGATGAGGTCGTTTTGCCGGGCGATTTCGACGATTTCCTTCAGCAGGTCATCCGGATACAGCGCGCCGGTCGGGTTATTCGGATTGATGATGACGATGGCGCGTGTCTGCGGCGTGATCTTGGCGCGGATGTCGTCCAGATCAGGCAGCCAGCCCGCCCCCTCGTCGCAAAGATAATGCCGGGGCGTCCCGCCAGAAAGGCTGACAGCCGCCGTCCAAAGCGGATAATCCGGCGCGGGAACCAGCACTTCATCGCCGCTGTTGAGCAGCGCGTTCATCGACATGACGATCAGTTCGGACACGCCATTGCCGATGTAAATATCCTCGATGCCCACCCCCTTGATGTTCTTCTGCTGGGTGTAGTGCATCACTGCCTTGCGTGCCGAGAAAATTCCTTTGGAATCGGAGTAACCGGCGGCATTGGGCAGATTGCGGATGATATCCTGCTGAATCTCCTCGGGCGCATCAAAACCGAAAGCTGCCAGATTGCCGATGTTCAGCTTGATGATTTTGTGACCCTCTTCCTCCATCTGCCGCGCACGCGCGGCCACCGGCCCACGAATGTCGTAACAGACATTGGCCAGCTTGGCTGATTTCATCACGGGCTGCATCGAGGATCATCCTTCCTGAAAAAACACGGCCTGGCTCCACTGTCTGACACCCTGGTGGAAAACCGGCCAGAACCGGCCGGACAAGGCAGCAGAAAGCGAAAAGGCAAAGGGTATAATCTTACCGAACCCCGGGCCCTGCGGCAAACCGCACCCCTTCTTCCCGCCAAAACGGCCTCTTACCCGATGACCCGATGAAGCTGCACCGCGACCTGAATATCGGACTCAACCTCATCACAGCGGTCGATGTCGATCATGTAACCATCAACGGCCAGCATCACACCAGCAGCCTGCTGGTATTGCCGCAACACCTGCACACCTCCTGGGCCAGCCAGGGCTTTGAAGCACTGACAAACCAGGATTTTCAGCCCGTCATCGAATCCGGCTGCGACGTCCTGCTCCTGGGAACGGGCCGACGTCAACGCTTCCCGCACCCCTCCCTGCTGCAGGAATTGACCGGGGCCCGCATCGGCGTCGAAGTCATGGATACCGCCGCCGCCTGCCGCACCTTCAACATTCTGGTGGCGGAAGGCCGGAATGTTGCCGCTGCCTTGCTGATCGAATGATGACACTCCCTCCGCCCACACGCCGGATTTCCGGCCCGACTCTGTTCGTCCTGCTGGCCTGTCTCGCCGTGCTCTGGTTTGGCACATTGCACCAGCGCAAACTCATCAATCCGGACGAAGGCCGTTACGCCGAAATTCCGCGAGAAATGGTGGCCACTGGCGACTGGCTCACCCCCCGGCTGAACGACATCAAATACTTTGAAAAACCCGCCCTGCAATACTGGGCTACGGCGGCAGCCTTTGAAGCCTTCGGCGAACACGAATGGACAGCCCGCCTGTGGAGCGCACTGTGTGGTTTCCTTGGCATTCTCGCCACGGCATTCACCGTCCGGAAACTCTGGGGGCCCGATGCCGCACTCGCCGCCGCCAGCGTACTTTCCAGCAGCCTGCTATGGGTCATGATCGGCCACGTCAACACCCTCGACATGGGCGTGAGCTTCTTCCTTTCCACTGCCATTTTCTGTTTTGTACTCGCCCAGCGCGACGAAGCTGTCGCCCGGGCGCACACCACACGAAACTGGATGTGGCTGGGCTGGCTGATGCTGGCCCTGGCCATCCTCAGCAAAGGCCTGATCGGCATGGCCCTGCCTGCGGCGACACTGATCGCCTACTCGCTCTGGCAACGTGATTTCAGCCTCTGGCGACGGCTACATCTTTTCTCCGGACTTGCCCTGCTGCTGGCCGTCATCTCCCCCTGGTTCATCGCCGTCTCCCTGGCCAATCCGGAATTCGCCCGTTTCTTCTTCATCCACGAGCACTTCGAGCGTTTTCTGACCAAAGCACATGGCCGCTACCAGCCCATGTGGTACTTCATCCCCATCCTGATTGCCGGCATGCTGCCCTGGCTGGTCGGCATGGTTACCATGCCTGGCACTGCCCTGCGCCGTGAACCGGGCCAGCAATTCCAGCCGCGCCGTTTCCTGCTCGTCTGGTGCGTCGTCGTCTTTGTCTTCTTCTCGGCGTCCAGCTCCAAGCTGGCCTCCTACATTCTCCCTCTGTTTCCCGCGCTGGCCGCACTCATCGGCCTCCACCTCAGCGAACTGGCAAAACGCAAGCCCGGGCGACTGGCCTGGCACGCCGCCCCCTTCATCCTGCTAGGCGGCCTGGCCATCGCCTTCGCGCCCGAGGCCACCCGCTTCAGCAGCGAGCGCGTCCCCGCAACACTCTATGCCAGTTACATCCCCTGGCTCCATGCCGCCGGAGGAGCCCTGCTGGCAGGTTCACTGGCCGCATTTCTCCTGGCCCGCGCAAAACGGCCACGCCCCCGTGCCAGCATTCTCAGCCTCGCTGCCGGCGGCCTGCTTTGCTCGCTTTGCATCCTGCTGGGCCACAACAGCCTCTCGCCTGCAAATTCCGCTGCCCACATCGCCGCCAAAATCCACGACCAGGTCAAGCCTGACGTACCTTTTTTCAGTGTCAACACCTACGACCAAAGCCTGCAGTTCTACCTGAAACGCACCACAACCATGGTGGGCTACAAAGACGAGCTCGGCTTTGGCATCGCCCATGAACCTGAAAAATTCATCGAGGATCTGGCTGGTTTCGAAAAGGCATGGCGCGCCGCCCCGGAAGCCTGGGCCCTGCTCGCACCCGACACCTGGCAACACCTCGAAAATGAAAAATTCCCCATGCGAATCGTCGCCCGGGACACCCGCCGCATCATCGTCAAAAAACCATGAACCCCATCAGCTTCGCACTCATCCTGACCGGCGTCCTCCTCAATGCCTGCGCCCAGCTTCTCCTGAAAGCCGGGACAAACGCCGTCGGCCATTTTGACTTCCATGCCAGCAACCTCATCCCCGTCGGCCTCAAACTCGCCTTCCAGCCCTACATCATGGGCGGCATGGCCTGTTATGCCATCAGCCTCGTTGTCTGGATCATGGCACTGTCGCGCGTCCCGGTCAGCATCGCCTACCCGATGCTCTCCATCGGATACGTCATCAACGCCTTCGTTGCCTGGCAATGGTTTGGCGAAGCCCTGTCCGCGCAGAAGCTGCTGGGCATCGGGTTCGTCATCATCGGCGTCGTTCTGGTGGCAAGGTCATAGACGAAAAGTCATAGCCAAAGGATGAAAAATGAGTGAAGACTTCCCGCCCTTCCTGCCCTTTACCCGCCCCAGTATTGATGAAGACACCATCGCCGATGTCGTGGCGGTTTTGCGCTCCGGCTGGCTGACCAGCGGCCCGCGCGTCAAAGCCTTCGAAGACGCACTCTCGGCCTATTGCGGCGGGCGACCAGTACGCGTTTTCAACTCGGGCACAGCCACACTGGCAACCGCCCTGCGCCTGGCCGGCATCGGCGCGGGCGATGAAGTCATCACCACACCGCTCACCTGGGTCGCCACGGCCAATGTTATCCTCGAAGTCGGCGCAACACCCGTTTTTGTCGATATCGACCCCGTTACACGCAACCTCGACCCCGATCGCATCGAAGCTGCCATCACCCCAAAAACACGCGCCATCATCCCCGTCGACCTTGCCGGGCTACCGGTGGATCGCACACGGCTGGCAAGGATCGCCCGGCAACATGATCTACGCATCATCGAAGACGCCGCGCAATCCTTTGGGGCCTCGTGGAATGGCCAGCCCATCGGCCAATCCTTTTTTGAAGGCCGTGATTTCGTTTCCTTCAGCTTCCACGCCAACAAGAACATCACCAGCGGCGAAGGAGGGGCATTGGTGCTGGCGGATGACGCCGACCCCGCCCTGTGCGAACGCCTGCGCCTGCAGGGTGTGCAACGCTTTCCCGACGGCAGCATGGATGTCGATGTGCTCGGCGGCAAGGCTAATCTCACCGACATCGCCGCCGCCATTGGCCTGGGCCAGTTAAGGCGCACAAGAGAATTCACCGTAAGGCGGCGCGAACTCGCCCGCCGCTACTTCGCCTGCCTCGGCCACCTCCCGGGCTGCGAATTACCGCCAGAAGACTTCACCAACTCCAACTGGCACATGTTCCAGATCCTGCTGCCGCAAGGCACGAACCGCGCCGCCTTCGTCACCGCGATGAAAGAACGCCATATCGGCATCGGGGTGCACTACCCCGCACTGCACCTGTTCTCGCTGTATCGCAAACAGGGCTTCAAACCCGGAGACTTCCCCCACGCCGAAAACGTCGGCGAAAGAACCGTGACATTACCGCTATTCCCGGCGATGACGGATGAAGATGTCGAGCGGGTTTGCACGGCAACCAGGGAAGCCATCCAGTCGGTACGCGGCGGCCGGCCCTGACCCGAAGTTCAAAGTTCAAACTTCAAAACGCCGCCATCCCCGTCTGTGCCCGCCCCAGAATCAGCGCATGAATATCGTGCGTTCCCTCGTAGGTATTGACCACCTCGAGGTTGAGCATGTGCCGCATCACCGGATAATCCTCACTGATGCCATTCGCCCCCAGCATGTCCCGCGCCATCCGGGCAATGCCCAGTGCCTTGCCGGCATTGTTCCGTTTAAGCAGGGAAACGAGCTCCGGCGCGATACCGCCTTGCTCCTTGAGGCGGCCTGCCGCCAGACAGCCTTGCAACCCCAGGGCAATTTCCGTTTGCATGTCGGCCAGCTTGTGCTGGATCAGCTGGTTTGCCGCCAAAGGCTTACCAAACTGCATACGCGTCATCACATAATCACGCGCCACATGCCAGCAAGCACTTGCAGCCCCCAAAGCTCCCCAGGCGATGCCATAACGCGCGGCATCCAGACAAGCCAGCGCAGACTTCAGCCCCACCGCACCGGGTAACAGGCGATCCTCACCGACACACACACCCGCCATGACGATCTGGCCGGTCGTCGATGTCCGCAAGGCCAGCTTGCCATGAATCACCGGTGTCGAAAGCCCCTCATCCCCGCGCTCCAGGACAAAGCCACGGATACGCCCGTCGTCGCAGCGTGCCCATACGATGAAAATATCGGCCAGCGGCGCATTGGTGATCCACATCTTGACGCCATCGAGTTGCCAGCCAGCGGAGGTTTTTATCGCCCGCGTCCTCATCCCGGCCGGGTCGGAGCCGTGATCCGGCTCGGTCAAACCAAAGCAGCCCACCCGCTCGCCGCTGGCCAGTTTCGGCAAATATCGCCCCCGCTGCTGCTCATCGCCATATTCAAAAACGGGAAACATAACCAGACTGGACTGCACACTGAGCATCGATCGAAAACCCGAATCGACCTGCTCGATTTCATTGGCAATCAGCCCATAGCTCACGGCCCCCATCCCGGCACAGCCATAACCGTTGAGCGTCACCCCCAGCAGGCCCAAAGCCCCCAGTTCAGAAAAAATGGCACGATCTGCCGATTCATCACGAAAAGCTGCCACCACGCGCGGTAGCAGCTTTTCTCTGGCATAACGCCGGGCCACATCGCGAACCGCACGCTCCTCCCCGGTCAGCGATGCCTCCAGCAAAAAAGGATCGCGCCAGTCAAATGCCGGAATCTTCATCGCCGCCTCCACAGCCCACGGATACCTGCGCTCATCGTAGCCCACAAAATGTGCCTTGCGTCATTTCGTTACGATTGCAATCGGGGTAAGATCGAACCTTGGCATCAGCCTCGACAAGGCCTCACATCAAGCATATTCCCAGGAGCCCCGAACATGCCCCCCCCAGAAAACAAGGACCCGCTGGATTTCCTGAAGTCGATGTGGAGCAGTGCCGGTTTTTCCATCCCGGGCATGGTCACACCCACGCTCGATGTCGACGAACTGGGCAAGCGTATCGCCGACATGAAAGCCGTCGAAGGCTGGCTGAAAATGAACCTGAGCACCCTGCAAATGACCATACAGGGGCTGGAAATCCAGCGTGCGACGCTGGCCGCGCTTCAAGCCATGGGCCAGGTCGCCACCGAAAAAAAAACCGGGCCATCCGCCGCAGCCCAGGAAGAAGGCCAGGCTTCGGACGCATCACCTTTTTCCGGCATGAATTTCAACCCGGCACTGTGGCCGTGGAACTTTGCACAAGCCCCGGCCAGCGAACCCCCGCCGGACAAAAAACCTGACACAGCCCCGGCCCGCTCGCGCAAGAAACCTGGCGGATAACGCTACGGGAGCAAAAGCCACACGAGCCACGCTCCGGAGAACATGGGGAACCCGGAAGAACGGCTCAGGAAGCCGGCTTCGTCAGTACCCGCTTCCCACCCTCTCCATCCATCGCCACATAAGTCAGGGTCGCCTCCGTTACCTTGACCACCAGCGGTTTTTCCTGACAGGGAAGATAACGCTCGGCATACACCTGTACATCCACGGTAATGGACGTCTTGCCCACACGAGCGACCGATCCGTAAAAACTAACGACATCGCCCACGGAAATCGGCTGTTTGAACTGAAAAGCATTGACGGCCACCGTCGCGATACGCCCCCGCGCCACCTGAACCGCCGCAACACCACCGGCAATATCCACCTGCGACATCACCCAGCCACCAAAAATATCGCCTGCCGCATTCACATCTGCGGGCATCGGCACCACCCGCAAGGTCGGCTGACGTTCAGGCAGAACTACCACGGCGTCCTCTACTTCATTACTCATTTCCATCCTCTCAATATCAACACACCAAAACTCCCGACGAGTATAGGGGAGCCCCCTCCCCCCACTGTTAAAAATTCATGAAATCAAACCCAATAAAGAAAAAATCACAAAAACGCCCTGCACCCCCTTTACACACGGGAAAAGAGCTTCTATAATTTCTCTCTCTTTTGGGGGGTATAGCTCAGCTGGGAGAGCGCTTGCATGGCATGCAAGAGGTCAGCGGTTCGATCCCGCTTACCTCCACCAAAACACAAAAGGCCCGGTCAATCTCCGGGCCTTTTTTATTTGCACGATTCCCCGCGCCATGCGGGGTTCCGGCCACCAGATCCAACTGCGCCAACGGAGAATACGATCATGGTGCTGGCCGCACGCTTCGCTTCTGCCGAAACCCTCGAAGCTCTGATTGACCACCTCGGAAAAGCCCGCCAGCAGTAAGCTGGGCAGCATCGCCCAGGGCGGTGTGACTACACGGCTGGACGCTTGTACATTATCAGAACAGACAACGATTCATGCCGATTCAAACACCGGAAATCCTCCCGATAGCCTGATCAAAATTCAACGCTGATAAATGGTCAGAATTGCACGCTGATTGACATTATTACGGAAGCCGTTGTTAGCTGTCGCACAGTTCACAAACAGAAAGCTAAAAGCATGAGTCAAGTATTTGGAAGGCAAGGGTTTAATTGGGCACCATTCCCGATGAGCTACTACCTGCGGCCCGAGAAAGACCGCACGGAAAAGCGATACACGGCGTGTTACGACCAGGCGTTGTTCAACCTGCTGTATGTCATCCACCTGGACTGCGACCTGAAACACAAGGGGCATATGGCGTTCGACGAGAGCATCGTCGGCCCGATTGACGACCTGATCTATGACGACGTTCGGGAGATGCTGTACCAGCTACCTGCCGTGTTCATGCGCTACGCTTGCAAGGAGGGGATGGGCGGCGAGTTCAAGGAGAACGGCCTGGGCAAGCAGTGGTTACTCGTTGAGCGGAACTGGAAACGGGTGCAGGACGAACTCGTGCCGCCTGCGAAAAATGTTTATGTGTTCCCGCGAAAGATCGCTTGATACGGCGGGGGGATGGCTAGCGGGATGTCAAGAAGGTGAGACATCCCGGCCCCTTGAGCCCGCCTGTCTTGAGATGTCAGATCACGACAGTCTGGGGTTGCCCATCCTTGCGGGATTCGATGCGGCCAATGGAATAAACGGTTTCTCCCTGGGTACGGAGAAAATCGACAGCGCGTTGCTGGTTCTCGGCAGCGACGATGACGACCATGCCAATGCCGCAGTTGAAAACCCTGTGCATTTCCGCGTCAGCCACCTGCCCCTCGCGCTGCAGCCACTGGAACAGTGCCGGCAAGGGCCAGCTTTTCTGGTCCAGCGTGGCCGTGAGGTGATCCCCGAGGATGCGGGGCACGTTTTCTGTCAGGCCACCGCCCGTGATGTGGGCCATCCCCTTGACGGGGAGTTCCTGCATCAAGGCCAGCAGGGGCTTCACATAGATTCGGGTCGGGGCCATGATGGCATCACCCAGGGGGCGGCCATGAAAATCAGCGGCCATATCCGGTTTGGCACGTCCGATGATCTTTCGGATCAGGGAATAGCCATTGGAATGTGCCCCGCTGGAGGCCAGCCCCAGCACTACATCACCGGGCTGAATGCTCTTGCCGTCGATGATCTGCGACTTTTCGACAGCCCCCACGGCAAAGCCGGCGAGATCATATTCGCCATCCGGATACATGCCGGGCATCTCGGCCGTCTCGCCACCGATCAGGGCGCAGCCAGCAAGCTCACAGCCTTTGGCGATGCCCTGAATCACCGTGGCGGCCGTATCGACATCCAGACGGCCGCAGGCGAAGTAGTCCAGAAAAAAGAGCGGCTCAGCCCCTTGTACGAGAATGTCATTGACACTCATCGCCACCAGATCCTGGCCCACCGTATCGTGCCGGCCCAGTTGAAAGGCGAGCTTGAGTTTTGTGCCAACGCCATCCGTGCCGGACACGAGCACCGGTTCACGATATTTTTTGGAAATTTCGAACAAGGCACCGAAACCGCCGATACCGCCGAGCACTTCCGGTCGCAGGGTGCGTCTGGCATGCGGCTTGATGCGCTCAACAAGCGCGTCACCAGCATCGATATCGACACCTGCATCGCGGTAGGTCAGGGATGTGTTGGGAGAAGCGGGGGAAGAAGGATTTGTCATGCTCAAGTTGAGTTCCTGCGGGCTGACGGCTAAAGTAGCGGGTTGGCAGCCCGCCCTCAATCAAACCCGCGATTTTACCGGAAATGTCCAACCAACGCGCCGACCGTATTCAAACCCTGCTATGGAGCAGCATCGGGCTGGCCACACTCGGGCTACTCTGGCTGCTAAGCCCGGTACTCACGCCCTTTCTGCTGGCGGGCATCCTGGCCTATGTGCTGACCCCACCCGTTGAAGCCCTGACGCGCCGGCGCATCCCCCGCACCCTCGGCGTCATGCTGGTCATGCTGCTGGCGATAGTCTCGCTGGTTGCCCTGATGCTGATCCTCGTGCCGCTGATCCGCGAAGAATCCCGGCAGCTGATCGACCGCCTGCCCGAAGGCGTCGCCCTCTGGAACCAGGAAGTAACCCCCTGGTTGCAGCGCAATTTCCAGATCACACTACGGCTCGACCCCGCCTCGCTGAAAAAACTCCTGGCCGATAATCGTGAAAGTGCCCACAACCTCCTGCAATCGCTGCTCCCCTCGCTACGTATCGGCGGCATGGCTCTGCTCGGGCTGCTCACAACACTACTGCTCACCCCGGTCGTCATGTTCTACCTCCTGCTCGATGGACGGCAGATTCTTCAACACGGTGAAAACCTCGTTCCCCGCCCCTGGCATGCCAAAATACGCAAAATCATCACGGACATCGACGCCGTGCTGGCCGAATTTCTGCGCGGGCAAATTTCCGTCATGCTGGCCCTGGCCGCCTATTACTGCCTCGGCCTCTGGGTAGCCGGTATCGATTTTGCCCTGCCTGTCGGCATACTCACCGGTCTACTGATTTTCATTCCCTACCTGGGTTTTGGCCTCGGGCTGGGCTTAGCCTTGCTCGTCGCCCTGCTCCAGTTCAGCGGCCTGTCTCCCATCGTCGGCGTCGCCATCGTTTATGGCATCGGCCAGATTCTCGAAAGCGTCCTCCTGACTCCCTGGCTGGTCGGCAAGCGCATCGGCCTTCACCCGCTGGCCCTCATTTTCTCCCTGCTGGCATTCGGCCAGCTCTTCGGCTTCTTCGGCATCCTGCTGGCCCTGCCCGCCTCCGCCGCCTTGCTCGTTGGCCTGCGCGAGATCCGCACCCATTACCTTGGCAGCCGGTTTTATCTCGGCGACGAAACCAGCTCATGAACCTGCCTGCCCAGCAACTGCTGCTCGATCTTGGCCCGGCCGCCCAACCTGCCACACTCGACAATTTCGTCGTGGGCAACAACCGGGAGCTGCTCTCCCGACTGCGTGCCTTTGCCGATCCCGGAGTTTTCGACCAGATATACCTGTGGGGCCCGGCAGGGAGCGGCCGCAGCCATTTGCTGGCCGGAGCCCGCGCACTTGCCGAAGAACGCGGCCGCCCGATCGTCTTCGCACATGGCCATGAAATCGGCACAGAACTCTCCACACCACCGGGCAGCCTGGTCATCATCGACGGCGTCGAAACCCTGACAGCCGACGGCCAGATTACCCTGTTCCGCATTTTCAACGCTGCCCGCCTCGTCGGCCTGGCACTCCTGCTCTCTGGCAGCGCGCCTCCGCTGGCACTGGAAAACATCCTGCGTGAAGACCTGCGTACCCGTCTGGGGGCAGCACTAATCTACGAAGTCCATCCGCTGGATGACGCGGCCAAGGCCACGGCATTGAGGCAGCACGCCCATCAGCGGGGTATCCGCCTCGACGAAGCCGTCATCGACTACCTTCTGCATCATGGCCAGCGGCATCTGCCCGCCTTGCTGGCCACACTCGACCATGCCGACCGCGTTTCGCTCGAAAAGAAACGCTCGCTGACCCTGCCACTGCTGCGCGAAGTCATGCACAACCGCGAGGCAGCCACTGCTCAACCCGACACCGGAAGCCCCCATGAATCTGGCACTGTTTGACCTCGACAACACCCTGCTGGCCACCGACAGCGATTTTGAATGGGCGGAATTCCTGATCGAACTGGGCGTTCTCGACCGCGAAATCCAGGAAGCCAAAAACGTCGAGTTCTACGAACAATACAAAACCGGCACGCTCGACATCCACGCCTTTCTCGATTTCCAGTTGCAGCCGCTCGCGCGTCATGAACGCCAGCAGCTGGATTCATGGCATGAGAAATTCATGGCCCGGCGCATACGCCCGCACATCGCCCGGCATGCCCGCACGCTGATCGAACGCCACCGCCAGGCGGGCGACCTCATGGCGATTGTCACGGCGACCAACAGCTTCGTCACCGGCCCGATTGCCCGGGAACTGGGCATCCCCCACCTCATCGCCACCCTGCCAGAACAGGATTGCCGCAGCGGCCGCTACACAGGCAAGCCCACCGGCCTGCCCTCGTTTCGCGAGGGAAAAATCACGCGCGTCGAAAGCTGGCTGGAATCCCTGGGGCTATGGTGGGGCAGTTTTCCGCGCAGCTGGTTCTACAGCGATTCACACAACGATCTGCCGCTCCTGGGCAAAGTCAGCGACCCCGTCGCCGTCGACCCGGACGACACACTGAGAGAACACGCCCGAAATGCCGGCTGGCAAATCCTCAGCCTGCGCCAGGAAAAGATCGACTGAACCACCGGGTTAGCACCGGGTTAGTATTGATCCGGCACAATGAAGATTAAACTTTGCCTCTGAGCTACGGGCAGCCGCAGCCGTAACCGCAGCCATAAAGGCTGCCCCTACAGACGGCGAGCCAGCCGGAACTTCCCCGGAATATCTCCAAAGAACATCCCCGGCTGATAACTGGCGTTTTGGCCGGCATTTTCCTGCTCAGCCGGCCCCGGCTTCAATCAGAAGCCTTCGACCTTGTGGACTTCCTTCCACACCGCGCCGGGCAGCAGGCGACGCATGATATAGCCCATGCGCGTGCCCTTGCCGGGCAGACACCAGAATTCACCCTTGTCGAGCGAAACCTCCACGGCGTCGAGGACTTCTTCCGGCGTGATGGGAGGATTGCCATCGAGGAGTTTCGGCCAGACGGTATCGACCGCCTGCTGCAACAAGGGAGTTTTGACGGCCGGGGGACATACGCAAACGAAACGAACGCCCTTGTTCTGGTTCTCGTGGTACAGCACTTCGCTGTAGCAGGAAACGGCGAACTTCGTGGCGGCATAGGCGCCGGTCAGCAATGTCGGCATCTGGCCCAGCATGGAAGAAAAGCTGATGAAATCGCCCTTGCCACGCTTGAGCATCCCCGGCAGGGTAGCGCGGGACACATTGACCAGGCCGCCATAATTGATGGCCATGAGCTTGTGCACCTGCTCGATGGGCTGCTCCAGCAGCTTGCCAAAGGGCATGATGGCGGCAGCATTGATGACGCGATCGATAGGGCCAAGATCCTTTTCCGCCTGGGCGACGGCGGCGTTCACCGATTCCGTGCTGGTCACATCGACGACATAGGTCTTGATGTTGGCCTTGCCTTCTGCCGTCTTTGCCAGACCCTTGTCGCTGATATCAAACGCCGCCACCTTGACGCCCGCCGCTGCCAGACGCCAGGCTGCCAGTTGCCCCATGCCGCTGCCGGCCCCGGTAATCAGTGCTACCTTGCCATTGAAAGCCATCGTTGTTCCCTTCGGTTGAAAATGATGAATGATTCTAAAAATTCGCGAGCGGGCAGCATCTTAGAGAGCCCGCCCCGGGCTGTGCGTAAGGGAGTACCCGAAATGGGATGCTCCCGTATCTGGTTCCACCATCCGCTCATCGCAAGTGAA
The DNA here is from genome assembly GCA_964521075.1 of uncultured Sterolibacterium sp. Lineage (GTDB taxonomy): Bacteria > Pseudomonadota > Gammaproteobacteria > Burkholderiales > Rhodocyclaceae > Sterolibacterium. The sequence goes on along the minus strand of CAZFPI010000056.1, from coordinate 4,101 downwards.
AGCGGCCCAACGCGCTCACCGCGCCATCGAACATCCCTTCGGCCATGCTCGCGCCGAAGCGGCTGGAGAAGCGTTCGGCAAAGCTTTGTTTGACTGTGTAATCGCGAATATCCTCATTTTTGATGACATCACGCGCGACAGAATCCACCGTACCGTAAGCATCTGCCAGGCCCAGCTCGATACTGCGCGCACCGTTCCACATCAGCCCGGTAAACATGTCGGGACTTTCCTTGAGACGCTTGCCCCGCCCCCGGCGCACCACATCGATGAACTGCTGGTGAATTTCGCCCAGCATGTTCTGTGCAAACGCCTTCTGGGCCGGGTCTTCCGGCGAGAAGGGATCGAGAAAACCCTTGTTCTGTCCGGCCACCAGCAAACGGCGCTCCACCCCCAGCTTGTTCATCGTGCCCGTAAAACCGAAGCCATCCATCAGGACACCGATCGAGCCGACGATGCTGGCCTTGTCCACATAAATGCGGTCTGCCGCCACTGCGACGTAATACCCCCCAGACGCGCACAAATCTTCGACGACTACATAGAGCGGAGTTTTCGGGTATTTGCTCCGGAGACGGACGATTTCATCATTGACCATCCCGGCCTGGACCGGCGTCCCACCGGGGCTGTTGATACTAAGGATGACACCCTGTGTCCCCTTATCCTCGAAGGCTGCCTGCAGGGCACTCATGATGTGCTCGGCACTCGCCTCGCCCTTTGGCATGATGGCCCCTTCGATCCTGACCAAAGCCGTGTGCTGCCCTGCCTCGCCAAAGCGTTCGACCGAGCCCCCCATATCTGCCAGTGCCAGCAAGAAAATACCCACATAGGCAAAACCCAGCAGTTTGAAGAAGATACTCCAGCGACGCGCCCGCCGCTGCTCCGTGATGCCTTCCAGCGCGATGCGCTCGAGCACGTTACGCTCCCAGCCAGGGGCCGGCTCCTTGCCATTGTCGTTGCCAGAGATTGTCATGTCACTCCTTCAGATAGATATTGCCGTCATGTTCAACGACGGTCAGCGGCGTCAGCCCCTTGCCATTGCAGCGCCCCCCCAGACAACGGCCAGATTCGGGGGAATACATCGCGCCATGCGTGGCGCAGATCAGATAGGTGCCGGTAATGTCGAAAAATTTGCCTTCCTGCCAGTCGAGCTCGATGGGTACATGACCGCAGCGGTTGATGAAGGCATGTGCAACACCACGATGCCGCACAACGAAAGCCGTTTCCTCGATGCCCTGGCGGAGCACCGTAAAACGCACCCCGTCGCCACCATCGGACAACGCATCGCTGGCACAGATCAGGCGTTCCGTCATGCATGACGCTCCAGCCAGTCCCGCAAGTCGGCCACATTCTCCGCGCAATTCAGCGCGGGCTCCGTCGCCAGCACCTCGCGCGGATGCGCGCCGTAGGCCACCGCCAATGCCGAAACTCCCGCATTCTTCGCCATCAACAGATCATGCGTGGTGTCGCCAATCATCAGCGTCCGCTCCGGCAACACGGCGAATTCGTCCATCAACTCCAGCAACATTTGTGGATGCGGCTTGGAATGACACTCATCAGCACAGCGTGTGGCATGAAAATAAGTCTGCAACCCGCTACCCTGCAGGGCACGATCCAGCCCCTTGCGGCTCTTGCCCGTCGCCACCCCCAGCATGTAACCCGCCCCGGCGAGCATTTCCACCATCTCGAAAGCACCGTCAAACAGCGTCAGCTCGTGGTCGTGCGAGAGGTAATGATGGCGATAGCGCAGGGCCATTTCTTCGTAACGCGCAGCATCGAGATCCGGCAAAGCCATACGAAGGGCATCCTGCAAACCCAGGCCGATCACATGACGCGCCCGCTCATCCGTTGGCGGCGGCACACCCAGATCACGGCTGGCATTCTGGATGGCGCGAACAATGGCTGCTGCGGAATCCATCAATGTGCCATCCCAGTCGAAGACCACCAGATCAAACTGCTTCGCCATGATCCCTCCGTTCGTTCTGCTCCAGCCTCACCAGAAACTCGCGCAATTCGGCGGGTAGTGCCGCCTCCAGGCTCAAAGGCTGCGCCTCCGCATCCAGAGGGTGACGAAAACGCAGTTTCGCTGCATGAAGGAACATGCGTTTCAAGCCCATTTTCTGCAAGGCCTTATTCAATTCGAAATCACCATATTTATCGTCCCCCGCCAGCGGAAAACCCAGATGCGCCAGATGCACCCGTATCTGATGGGTACGCCCGGTCTTCAGTTCCACCTCGACCAGGCTGAAATTTTCCCAGCGGCTCACCAGCCGGACGATGCTGTGTGCATCCTTCCCTTCTTCGGACACACGAACCCGCCGCTCGTCATCGGCCGTCAAATACTTCAGCAAGGGCAAACGCACATCCTGGCGCGGGCTCATCCAGCGTCCCTTGACCAAAGCCAGGTAACGCTTGCGAATGCCGCCATGGCGAAAAGCCTCGTGCAAACCGGACAAGGCCGAACGTTTCTTGGCAATAATCAGCAGGCCCGAAGTTTCACGGTCGAGACGATGCGCCAGCTCCAGCATCCGCGCGGCAGGCCGCATACGTCGCAACTGCTCGATCACGCCAAAACTCAGGCCGCTACCCCCGTGAACGGCGATCCCCGCCGGTTTATCGATCACCAGCAAGGCATCGTCTTCATGAACGACATCAAATTCGCGTTCGGGAATGGCTGCTGAAGGTGCTGCCTCGGCGCGAGCCGACAAGCGTATCGGCGGCACACGCACGACATCGCCCGGGCACAAACGATATTCCGGCGACACACGCCCCTTGTTTACCCGCACTTCGCCACTGCGAAGGATGCGATAGACGTGGCTTTTCGGCACGCCCTTGCAGACGCGCAGCAGGAAATTGTCGATACGCTGGCCCGCAGCCTCCTCGCCAACTTCCAGCCAATTCGCCGAATCTTTACTTAAACCCTTCATTTCCAATATACTGCGTCCGGTTTGCCGTCCTTTGGCAAGCGTGCCCGGCGACCCGAAGTGGCGCTGGTGACGCACTGAAGACGTAGCCATGCCGCCTCCGGTCTGCCTGCATTTTGCAAAACCGGCCAACGGCATGCGCCGTGGCCAGAAACCCCTTCCTGAACTTTCGGAATCCGGTTTCGGACGCCGCGAAAAACGCGAATTATCACCCGTCGCGCTGCAAACCGCCATGGTTATTTCGCTCACCCAAAGCAGCGATGAGACAAATTGCAATCCATTTTTATTGCGCGCACACACCCGCTTCCCCGCTTCCGCTTACCCCAACGCCCGGCATCCCGCAGAATAAAGACTCTGCCACCCGGATGCCTGACGAAGACACGTCCGCCCACCAGTCGTTTTCACGAGGCCTTCAAAATCACACGCCCCTGAAACAACCATAACAACTGATGCAAACGCCCGATCGCCGCGCCACCATCCCGGTGCGCGAAAGGGCCGAGGACAGGGATCACCCGTGCGGTGCGCGCGGGAGACAACATGAAACGCATGCTTTTCAATGCGACGCAGGCCGAAGAACTCCGCGTCGCGATCGTCGATGGTCAGAAACTGATTGATCTGGACATCGAATCGGCCACCAAGGAACAACGCAAGAGCAACATCTACAAAGCGGTCATCACCCGCATCGAACCCAGCCTCGAAGCCGCCTTCGTCGACTACGGCAATGAGCGGCACGGCTTTTTGCCCTTCAAGGAAGTCTCGCGCGCCTACTTCAAGGCCGACGTCGAACCTGCCAAGGCGCGTATCCAGGACGCCCTGACAGTCGGCCAGGAACTCATCGTCCAGGTCGACAAAGACGAACGCGGCAACAAGGGTGCGGCCCTCACCACCTACATCTCCCTCGCGGGACGTTACCTGGTGCTCATGCCCAACAACCCGCGTGGCGGCGGTGTATCGCGCCGTGTCGAAGGTGAGGAGCGTCAAGAACTGCGCGACATCATGGATCGCCTCGACATTCCCCAGGGAGCGAGCCTCATCGCCCGCACCGCCGGCATTGGCCGCTCCTTTGAAGAACTGCAGTGGGACATGAACTACCTGCTGCAACTGTGGAACGCCATTGAAGGCGCGGCCCATTCGCAAAGCGGTGCCTTCCTGATCTACCAGGAATCCCGCCTCGTCATCCGCG
>CAZFPI010000055.1:0-17778 GCA_964521075.1 uncultured Sterolibacterium sp. | reverse complement strand
AGCCGTAAAGGCTGCCCCTACGGGTTATGCCCCTACGTGCGGTGGTTCATCCTCATTGCGTTGGTTCAGGCTTCGCCGTTCAGCTCTGCCAGCTGGCCCATCGCATCCGCGTATTCATTGAGCAGGCGCAGCACGACCTCTTTGCTGGATTCGATCTGGTTGATCTGGCCGATCACCTGCCCACAGGGGTTGAACAGCACTTTGTGGGTGTCGGCCACACCCGCGTAGCGGTGAGTGCGACGCATGGCATCCGAGCTGACCAGCCCTTGCAGCGGCATCCCTAGCGGCTTGGGGTTTTCCGGTGCTTCCCAGGCTTCGGTCCAGTCGTTCCTGATCATCCGGCAGGGCTTGCCCGTCCAGGAGCGCGAGCGCACCGTGTCTTCCGAGGTGGCGCGCAGCAGGTCTTCCTTCTGGGCCGGTTCGTTATCGGCTTCGGTGACAGTCAGCCACAGCGAGCCCGTCCAGACCCCGGCGCAACCCAGGGCGAGGGCGGCGGCGACCTGGCGGCCATTGCCCACCCCGCCCGCACCCAGCACGGGCGTCGGAGCCAGCGCATCGACCATCTGCGGCCAGAGCACCAGGGAGCCGATCTCGCCACAATGCCCGCCACCTTCACCGCCCTGGGCGATGACGATATCCACCCCGGCGGCCTTGTGCCGAAGGCCCTGCTTCACCTTGCCGCACAGGGCGGCCACCAGCCGCCCGCTGGTGTGGATTTCGTCGATGACTTCTTTGGGCGGTGTGCCCAGCGCGTTGGCCACGAGCCGTACCTTGGGATGCTTGAGGGCTTCGTCCAGCATGGGACGGGCGGTCGCTTCCGTCCAGCCGAGCAGGCCCATATCCGGCTCGCCCGCCGGCCATTCGGGCGTGCCATGCTCGCGCAGCAGCTTCGCCGCGAAGTCATGGTGCCCCTGCGGAACCATGGCCTTCAGCATGGCTTCGAGCTGGGCCGGTTCCATGTCGGCATCCATCCCTTCGTATTTCTGCGGGATCACGATGTCGATGCCGTAGGGCTTGTCGCCGATGTGGGCATCGATCCAGTCAAGCTCTTCCTTGATGCGCTCCGGCGGGAAGCCCACCAGCCCCAGTACGCCAAAGCCCCCGGCTTTGGAAACCTCGACGACGACATCGCGGCAGTGCGTGAAGGCAAAAATCGGCAAGTCGATGCCGAGCATTTCGCAAACCTGGGTACGCATGGTGGGCTCCTGAAGCGTGACGGGAAGAAGGGGCGAGCTGAGCTTACTTGCCCGGCTTCCAGAGGAACTTCATCGTCATCTTCGTCTGCTTGATGCCCTTGGCCGAGTTCGGGTAGGACGCGGGCAGCTTGGGCATGTTGAAACGGTTGAGGATGACGGGGAAGGCGTGGCTATAGCGTTTCAGGCCGTCCGTGCCATTGACCTGGCCCACGCCGCTGAACTTGACACCACCGAAGGGGGCTTCGGGCACACCGTAAGTCACGGCCAGATCATTGACACTGACCGAACCAGTCTCCATCTGCAAGGCGATTTGATAGGCCTTTTCGCGGTCCTTGGAGAACACCGTGCCGGACAGACCATAGGCCGAATCGTTGGCCAGCAGAATGGCTTCGGCTTCGTCCTTCACCTTTTGCAGGCAGACCAGCGGGCCGAAGTTTTCCTCGCGCATGGCGAGCATGTCGTGGTTGCAGTCGGCCAGCACCGTGGCTTCGTAATACTGCCCCTTGAGCTCGGGGTTGCGCCGGCCACCCGCCAGAAGGCGCGCGCCCTTGGCGATGGCATCCGCCACATGTTCTTCGATGATGGGCAGCTGCTTGTCCCAGAACACCGCGCCGAGGTCTTCGTCTTCGCCGTGTTGTTGGCCCTGGCGCAATGCCTTGGCCTTTTCGGCCACGCGAGCGACGAAACGATCGTAAATGCTTTCGACGACGTAAATGCGCTGTGTGCCGCAGCAGTAATGGCCGGTGTTGATGCAGGAAGCGTAGAGCGCGGCATCGGTGGCCAGCTCGAATTCCGCGTCGGCGCAGACGATCATCGCATCCGTGCCACCCAGCTCCAGCGAACAGGGGACGAGATTGCGCCCGCAGGTCTCACCCACCTTGCGGCCCGTCGGCACACTGCCCGTGAAGGAAACCTTTTGCACCCCGGCGTTGAGAATGTCGGCTCCCGTCTGGCCATCGCCATACAGCACATGCAAAAGCCCCTCGGGCAGGCCGGCTTCCCGGTAGACCTTCTCGACCCATTTTGTCGATTCGGGCGTGACTTCCGAACCTTTGAGCAGCACGGCGTTACCCGCCAGCAGGGCTTGTGTGGTCGGGTTCATGCTGAGGATGAAAGGGCCATTCCAGGGCGTGATGATGCCAGCCACCCCCAGCGGCTTGTAGGCGATCCGCAGGGTTTTCAGCATGCTCATGACACCGTGCAGCTTGCGCTTTTCCGGGGCGAGAAACTTCGCAGCGTTACGCGCGTAAAAGCTCATCACATCGCAGGAAGCGAAAATTTCCATGGCCAGCGCGTCGGCGGGCGGCTTGCCGGTCTCAAGGATGACCGTCGTCATGATTTCGTCCTGACGGGCGAGCACGATGTCTCGCGCTTTCAGTACGACCTGTGCCCGTTCGGCAGGCGTTTTCTTTGCCCATTCGCGCTGCGCGGCGCGCGCCTTTTGCATGGCGATAGTGATGTCTTCGGCACTGGCGCATTCGACCGTGCCGAGCACTTCAAAAGTCACCGGGCTTTTCATCTGCAGTTTGCGGCGTTGACCGGGCTCGGTCGGCAGTCTTTCAAAGATGGCCATGCTGTCAGTCCTTTGGTTTCAATGGGGAGAAAGGGGGGGGGAACGTTGCCCGGGAGGGCTGCGGATCGCGGGATTCTAGCGTACAGCGATAACCGGCAAGGTGCGGATTCCCTGAAACAGGGAATCCGCAAAACCCCGGGCCGTCATATCCCGTGAAAAACGACCGACTCTGCCAGCGGCGCGCGCGCCGTTCGCAAGGCGTTCACCGGATGGTCCGGATCGGCATGGCCCATGGCCACCCCACAAAAAGGCATGAGATGTTCCGGAAGCGAGAGGAATTCCGCCACAGTTTTGTGCCACAGCGTCCAGAACTCCTGCGCGCAAGTATCCAGCCCGGCCTCACAGGCCAGCAGCATCACCGTCTGCAGATACAGGCCAAGATCAACCCACTGCGTAGCACCCAGGCGGCGGTCGATGCAGACGAACAGGGCGACCGGCGCATTCCAGAAATCGAAATTCCCGGCAACGAAATCCAGCCGCGCGGCCTTGTCCTCACGCGCGATGCCCATCGTGGCATACATATCCTCGCCACACTGGGCGCGTCGGCCACGATAGGGCTCGGCCAGATGTTCCGGATAAATGGGATATTCCGGCCCTTCGCCAAAGGCATTGGCCACCCGCCGCTGGCGCATGAGCTCCCTGAAGCGCGCCAGTTCCCCGCCCCCGAGCGCGTAGACAACCCAGGGCTGGAGATTCCCGCCCGAAGGACTGCGCTGTGCCTTGCCCAGAATCTCCCGGACAAGCTCGCCGGAAACGGGGGTGTCGAGAAAAGCACGCTTCGAACTGCGCCGGGCAACGGCCTCAGTAACGGAAAGAGGGGGCATGGTGGTGACTCATGACAAAAATGACCCGGAACATTCTACGCAGGCTATCAGGTTTTACTCTCACACCCCGGGGAAACCTGACAGCGACATAGCTTGATTCATGTCAATGTTTTAATGACAATCCGCGCTTATAAATACCGGTCGGTTTTCCTGCCTGACCGCAATATCCTGCATCGGGGAGAAGCTCATGTCGCATCGGTATTCGTGGCGTTTGCAGCACTTTGGCGCGTTACCCATCGCCTTCAAGCTGAATGTCGTGCTTATCGCGGCGATTTTCGTCATTCTCGGGGCAGCCGGGGCCAGCCTCAGCTTCTGGCTGACGGGCAGGATGGAAGAGCGCAGTTTGTCGGATTTGCGGCGGAGCAACCAGCAGATCGTCGATATGATAGGCGCGTATTCTGATGCTCTCGAGCAAAGCACCCGGATGCTGGCCGCGCAATTTACCGCCTCGATTCCAGCCCCTTTAGGCCGTGATGCCGCGCACCTGCAGGCTTCCGGCACGGGCGAGTTTCCCGCGCTGCGCTCGGGCGAGCAGGTTCTCAATAATCACAACGCGCCGATGGAAGCTTTCACGGCAAACACGGGGGCGGTGGCTACGGCCCTGGTGCGCGTGGATGGGGATTTCGTTCGCATCGCTACGTCGATCAAGGACGAGAAGGGCCAGCGCGCGCTCGGGATCCCTCTGGGCAAGTCGCATCCTGCCGTGGCGGGCCTGCTCGATGGCAAGCCTTATACCGGCCGCGCCACGATGTTTGGCCGGAATTACATGACGCATTACACGCCGCTCAGGGATGCTGCGGGGCAGGTTGTCGGGGCGACCTTTGTCGGTATCGACTTCACGAACGGGCTGGCCGCGCTGAAACAGCGTGTGCTCAGCCTGAAAATCGGGGAGACGGGCTACGCTTTCGCGCTGGATGCCGGGAGCGAGCCTGGGCAAGCCTTGATCCACCCGGCGGCCGAGGGAAAGAATCTGATCGACATGAAAGACAATGATGGCCGGGCTTTCATCAGGGAAATGATAACGATGAAACAGGGGGTCATCCGCTACCCCTGGATGAATGCCAGCCTGGGGGATAGCCATCCGCGCGAGAAAATCACCGTGTTCCAGCATTTTCCAAAATGGAACTGGGTGGTCGGCAGCGGGAGTTATCAGGAGGAATTTACCCGCGACATCCACGGCATGCTCGTCCGCCTGGCCGTCATCGGCTTTGCCATCGTCACGGCTCTCGTCGTCGTGGTCTACATCACGACACGTCACTGGCTGGGCAAGCCGCTGGGGGAGGCACTGCATCTGACCCAGCGCGTCGCGCAGGGGGATCTGACCGTCAGCATCAGGGCGCGCCATGCCGATGAAGTCGGGCAGTTGCTGGCGGCGACGGACAAAATGTGCCGCAATCTTCGTGAGATGATCGATGAGGTCAGCATCGGGATCAACACGCTCTCCAGCGGCGTAGCCCAGATGTCGGCGGCCTCCCATCAGGTAGCGAACAGCTCCGGGCAGCAAAGTGAGGCAGCTGCCGCCATGGCCAGTGCCATCGAAGAAATGACGGTCAGCATCGATCAGGTGGCCCGTCTGTCGCAGGAGGCGCGCGGCATGGCGGAAAACTCCGGGCAGACTTCCGAGAAGGGTGCGGCTGTCATCGATTCGGCCATCCACGAGATGGGGCGAATCGCCAGCACGGTGCGGGATTCCTCGGATGTCGTCTCCCGGCTGGGCGAGCAGTCGCAGCAGATTGCTGGCATCGTGAATGTTATCCGTGACATTGCCGACCAGACCAATCTGCTGGCACTCAACGCTGCCATCGAGGCTGCCCGGGCGGGCGACCAGGGCCGGGGTTTCGCCGTGGTGGCGGATGAAGTCCGCAAACTCGCCGAGCGCACGACGCAATCCACCCGCGAAATTGCGGGCATGGTCGAGCAAATCCAGACCGGGGCGCAAACTGCCGTCGGCAGTATGAAAATCGGCGTCGATCAGGTCGAAGAGGGCGTTGTGCTGGCCAGCCAGGCAAGCAGCAGCATCGGCCAGATCAAAACCGGGGCGGCGCATGTCGGCGAGGCAGTCGTCGGCATTTCTGTCGCCTTGCGCGAGCAGACGGGGGCCAGTCAGGAAATCGCGAAAAATGTCGAACAGATTGCCCGGCAGGCCGAAGAAAATCATCATCAGGCCCGCCAGACCTCTGCGGCGGCCAACGATCTGGAAAAGCTGGCCGACCGCCTGCGCGAGAGCATTGCCCGGTTCAGCACCTGAGTGAGCGGCGGTAATGGCCGCTACGGCCGCGCTGCTTTGCCCCACGGCCAGCGTCCTGCCTTCTCCGGAGTCATCCGGGTTTCCACGCCAGGGTTTTCACATCGGTATTTCCCTTGACCGCTTCCCCAAAGAGCGTAAGATTCGGCAGCTCAAAGAATTAATCGCTTGAACAATTAATTTCAACACACGATGGAGACGAGTATGGCTCAAGCAGGCTCTGCCCCCGCCGCCGCAGACCAGGTTTTGCGTGCCGGTTTTGATGTGGGCTTTACCTATACGCGCATGGTCGGCCCGGTGATTGGCGAGTTTCTCGCAGGTCTGCGCGATGGCCAGATCAAGGGCATCAAGGGCAGCCAGGGGCGTGTGATCTGCCCGCCGACGGAATACGATCCGCAAACCGCCGAGGAATGCACGGAATTCGTCGATCTGCCGGAAACTGGCACGGTCGAGACGTTCAGCTGGGTCAATCAACCCCGCGCCAAGCATTTGCTTCAAAAACCCTTTGCCTGGGCACTCATCAAGATCGACGGGGCGGATACCGCCCTGTTGCACATGGTCGATGCCGGAGCCGAGTCATTGATGAAGCGGGGCATGAAGGTGAAGGTGCGCTGGGCGGCGGAGCGCAAGGGGTTCATCACCGACATCGCCTGTTTCGAGCCGGCCTGAGGAGAAAAAGATGTCTGAAAAAATCGAAATGATCGAATGTCCGGTCACACTCAGCTACAACTTTTCTGCCGGAGCCGCCCCCACGCGCTTTCTGCGGGGCATGAAGGAAGGCCGCCTGACGGGCCAGCGCTCGCCCTTGACGGGCAAGGTCATCGTGCCGCCGCGCGGGGCTTGCCCGGAATCGGGCCTGCCGACGAGTGAAGAAGTGGCCCTGCCGGATACCGCTACGGTCATCACCTTCACCATCGTCTACCTGCCGATCCCGACCTCCAAGCTCGATCCTCCTTTCGTTGTCGCCAATCTGGTGCTCGACAATTCCGACCAGACCTTCATCCACCTCGTTTCCGGCTGTGCCAATGAGGATGTGAAGATCGGCATGCGCGTCAAGGCCGTCTGGAAGGATCAAAGTGAGTGGGATTATTCGATGGACAACATCGCCTACTTCGAGCCGACAGGCGAGCCGCCGGTCGATATCGAAGCCCTCAAGACCCGACGCCTGGCAGAAGCCCGGCAGTACATCGAGAAAAAAGCGGGGAGCAAATAAATGCGTGAAGTAGCCATCATTGCCTATGCCCAGACGCCGCTGGTGCGCGACTGCGGCTCGAAGAATGACGTCGAGCTGGTCATGGAGGTCGTCCATGCCGTCAAGAAACAGCTCAATTTCACCAACAAGGACATCGACTTCTTTTGCTCGGGTTCTTGCGACTATCTCGGCGGTTCCGCCTTTGCTTTCGTGAACGCGCTCGACGCGCTCGGGGCCGTGCCGCCGATCAACGAATCCCACGTCGAAATGGACGCGGCCTGGGCTTTGTACGAAGCCTGGCTGAAGATCCAGACGGGGCATGCCAATACCGCGCTGGTCTATGGCTTCGGCAAGTGTTCGCAGGGCGATCTGCCGGACGTGCTGACGCTGCAGCTCGACCCCTATTACACCCAGCCGCTGTGGCCGGACAGCATCAGCCTGGCGGCCTTGCAGGCGCAAGCTCTGCTCGACGCCGGCAAGATCACCGAAGCCGACATGGCGCGGGTGGTGCAGCAAAGCCGTGCCAATGCCAAGGCCAAGCCGGCCGCCCAGCTCAAGGGCGACTTCACCGTGGAGCAGCTGCTGGCCGAGCCGAAGCTGGTTTCGCCCCTGCGCCGCCACGACTGCCCGCCGGTGACGGATGGTGCTTCGGCGGTGATCCTCGCCACGCGCGAGGTGGCCGAACGCTTCCACAAGCGCAATGCTTACATCACGGGTATCGATCACCGCATCGAATCACACCAGCTGGGCACACGCGACCTGACCGATTCTCTCTCTACCCGCCTGGCGGCCGCCGGCGCAGGGGTGGCAAAGGGCAAGGTCGATATCGCCGAGCTGCATGCGCCGTTCAGCCATCAGACCCTGCTGCTCAAGCAGGCACTCGGGCTGGATGACAGCACGAAGATCAATCCCTCCGGCGGTGCGCTGGCGGGCAACATCATGATGTCGCAAGGGCTGTCCAATTTCGGCGAAGTGGCCCAGCGCATCATCAAGGGCGAGGCGAACCGTGGTGTGGCGCATGCCACGAGCGGCGCGTGTCTGCAACAGAATCTGGTTGCCGTTCTGGAGGGCAAATAATGGGTAACGCATGTGCAGTGGTGGGGATCGGCCAGTCCGAACGCTACAAGACCAAGATCAAGAAATCCATGGCGGGCCTCGTGCGCGAAGCAGCGCAAAATGCCCTGAACGATGCGGGCTGCACCTGGGCCGACATCGACGCCGTCATCATCGGCAAGGCACCGGACTTCTTCGAAGGCGTGGTCATGCCCGAGCTCTATCTGGCCGACGCGCTGGGTTGCCACGGCAAGCCGATGATGCGCGTGCACACGGCCGGTTCCGTGGGCGGTTCGACGGCGATTGTGGCCGCCAGCCACATCCAGAGCGGCGTGTTCAAGCGGGTGCTGACGGTGGCTTATGAAAAGCAGTCGGAATCGAACGCCATGTGGGCCTTGTCGACCCGCCAGCCCTTCCAGCCTCACCTGAATGCCGGTGCGGGTGGCTTTTTCGCGCCCATCATTCGTGAATACATGCGCCGCACCCAGGCTCCGCTGGATATCGGCTGCAAGGTGGCCTTGAAGGATCGCAAGCACGCGCTGAAGAATCCTCACGCCCACATGCATGAAGACGCCGACGCGCTCACGCTGGAAAACTACATGGATTCCATGATGCTGTGGGACCCGATCCGCTACGCCGAGGTCTGCCCTTCGTCGGACGGTGCTTGCGCCATGGTGCTCGCCAACGAAGACCTGGCGAAAAAATCACCGAACAAGCCCGCCTGGATCCACGGCACGGCGATGAAGTCCGAGCCGACCATGTACCCCTGGCGCGAGGAAGTGAACCCGCAGGCGGGCATCCTGTGCGCCAAGGAAGTGTATGCCCAGGCCGGCATCACCAATCCGCGCAAGGATATCGACATGGCCGAAGTCTATGTGCCCTTCTCGTGGTACGAGCCGATGTGGCTGGAAAACCTGGGTTTTGCCGATGTCGGCGAAGGCTGGAAGCTCACCGAATCGGGGGCGACTTCGCTCGACCAGGGCGGCGACATTCCCTGGAACGTCTCGGGCGGTGTGCTCTCCTCCAACCCCATCGGTGCTTCGGGCATGATCCGCTTTGCCGAAGCCGCACTACAGGTGCGCGGCATGGCGGGCGAGCGTCAGGTTCCCGGCTGCAAGACCGCTCTGGGCCATGCCTACGGCGGCGGCGCGCAGTTCTTCTCGATGTGGATCGTCGGTAGCGAAAAACGCTGACGATAGCCAAACACCGTAATGACGGGGGCGGAGCTGTTGTGGCTGCCGCCCCCGGTTCCTTCAACCCTCAAAACAGTGAGCCGATCATGACCCAAACCATCGCTCCCACCGCTCCCGCGCCGCAATTCGACAACCGCCACTCCAGCGAGCTCTACACCTTCGCCGGCAAGGACGTGCCCTGGCTGATGAAGCTGTGGGCCGAGCAAACCCCCGACAAGACCTTCCTCATCTGGGAGCCGAAAGAAGGAGAAAGCCAGTCCTGGAGCTACAGGCAATTCTGGGAAGCGGCCAACAAGGTCGCTTGCGGTCTGCTGGCCAAAGGCGTGAAAAAGGGCGACAAGCTGCTCATCCACGCCGAAAACTGCCCGGAGATGATGATCGCCTGGTATGCCTCCAGCATCGTCGGCTCGGTTGCTGTGACGACCAACACCCGTTGCGTGGGTGACGAGCTGACCTATTTCGCCGAACACTCCGGCGCGGTCGGCTGCATCACCCAGCCGAAATTCATCAAGGAGCTGGCCGCCAACGCCAAGAGCATCGGCTGGTTCGTGGTGACGGACGACAACTCGGGCGAAGCCCCGGCAGCGGAGGAAAAGAATCACGGCTTCCCTGCTTTTTCCACGCTCACCACACACGGCGACATGGCTCCAGCGCGCACACCCGAGCCCATGCTGCCCGTCGGCATCCAATACACATCCGGCACGACTTCCCGCCCCAAGGCCGTTGTGCACACCCACGCGAACGCGCTATGGGGCGGGCGTTCTGGCGCGCAAAACCTGCAGATGGACAGCGACGATGTTTATATCGTCTTCCTGCCCTGCTTCCATGTGAATGCCCAGAGCTGGAGTTTCTGGACGATGATGTGGGTGGGCGGCACGGTGGTGCTGCAACCCAAGTTCTCATCGAGCAAGTTCTGGGAAATCTCGATGAAGCACAAGGTGACGCGCGCCTCGATGATCCCTTTCTGCTTCAAGGCTATCGCCATGCAGGAAATCCCTGAGCATCACTACAAAACCTGGTCGACTGGCATCAAGATGCACATGGTCGAGATGCGCTGGAACGTCAAGACCTTCGCCACCTGGGGCATGACGGAAACGGTGACGCACGCCACGCGCTCCGATCTCCTGCAGGATTCACCCGACATGAACATCGGCGTGCCAGCACCCGGCTATGAATTCGCCATCATGGACCCGGAAACCGGCAAGTATTGTGAGCCGGGCGTCAATGGCGACCTGTGGGTGCGCGGCACACGCGGCGTGCAGATGTTCTTCGAGTATTACAAAAACCCGGAAGCCATGGCCAAGTCCTTCACTGCTGACGGCTGGTTCAAGACGGGCGACACCGCGCGGCTGGGCACGGATGGCTACTTCTACTTTGCCGACCGCGACAAGGACATCCTGAAAGTCGGCGGCGAAAACGTCTCCGCCCGGCAGGTCGAAGAAACCATCCACATCACCCTCGGCATGGGCGTGCTCGATGAACTCGCCGTGGTGGCGCAAAAGCACGAGATGCTCGACGAAGTACCTGTCGTCTTCGCCATCAAGAGCCAGTGGACCATGCTCTCTGAGGATGAAATCCGCCAGCAGATCATGGACGGTTGCGCGAAGGATCTGGCCGATTTCAAACGGCCGCGCAAGGTTTATTTCGTTGAAGAAATGCCGCGTGCGGCACTCGACAAAGTGGCCAAGAACAAGCTGCGTGAAATGGCCGATGAACTGGCCGACCAGGAAAAAGCAGCGGCGGGCCAGTAAAGCGAATATCCATTCGCCCAAAGGGAAACCAGGAAACCAGGAAACCGCCAAGAAACCGCCGTCAGACCTTCATGGTGCGAGGCCTGACGGCGGTTCTGTTTTTGAGACCGGCTTGCGCGGTGATCCCGTCACGTCGTCATTGCATGAAAATCGGCAATGTCCGCTTCTTCCCGACACATTCGGAATAACTGCGAACAAAGCTGTTCCGGTGCGAAACAAACTCGTCGAGTGTCTTGAATCTTCGTTCGGCAGGCATCTGGTTCAGAAAATACATGGTGACAATCATTCGATCGTCATCGGAGAAGAGCTGGGTGATCGCGAGCGTGTTTCCGGCCAGCGTCCGCCGGGTGACGCTCTGGGTAGTGAATATCTTCCCCACGGACTCATGCACATCCAGATTGCCATCGGTCTTCGCCGTTTCCGCCAACCACTTTCGGACGATATCCTTGTCCGCAAGGTAGTTGTCGGGTGTCGAGCGTTCCACTTTGAGATTCGCGAAGAACCCGCTTCCCGGGTAGGCGTACATCAAGCGCACACCATCCGCTATTGAGACGCGATGCGAAACACCCCCGACGGAGATTTCTCGCCAGGCTGGCGAATCCTTTTTGCGTTTGTCCATCCTGGCAAGGCGAATCCCGTCTGTTGCGTGGTGGGGTATCAGGCCAAAACGGTTGAGTCCTTCTTAACTGGAAAGTCGTGCGATCAATGTCGCTTGATTTGGCGATCCACCGCTGTTGGTGTCGGTGGCGAGAGCGGCGAGGCCGCGCGCGAAGCTGCCGACGCCCGGCGATTTGACGAAGACGCAGGGTTTGTCGAGCTTCTTGCAGGCTTCCTTGAGACGCCAGTAGGCGGCATGCGAAACGCACCCCGACTGGCAGACCACCGCGTCGGCGGTCGCCACGGCCGCGTCGATGCGGTGCAGGCTTTCTTCCAGTCCGCCGTCGTGGTGCAGGAAGCGTCCGCCCTGGGTTTCGACGAGGCGGCGATAGCCGTCGACCAGGTTGGTGCGGCCGCCGATGCACAACACGCAACGCCCCGCGAGTTGAGTTTCCGCCGGGCAGGCGCGGCCGCAGCCGCTGTTGCCGGAAATCCCTTCGCAGCTGCCGATGCCCAGCGCCAGTTCGAGCGCTGCTTCGACGGAGACGAGATTGTCCTGGGTTTCGTTGAGTTCCTGCGCCAGTTGCTCGGCGCGCCGGGCATTCGCGGCATTGCGTTCTTCGACGACTTCGACGCGGTGGACGAGCATCGTTGCGCGGTCGAATACCGTCGAATAGTTGCGCGCGGCCTTGCGCGCCTCGGCCAGTTCCAGTTCGCGCACGCCAAGCAGCGCGGCACGGCGTTCGGCGTCGGCCAATCGGCATTGGGTTTCTTCCAGCAGCCGATCCTTTTCACGCCGGGACTGCGCCGCATCGTTGCGCAAGGCATCGAGTTCGCTGCGCAGACGCAAGTTTTCCTGCTGCAACGAATCGAGCTGACGCAGGTTTGTGCGGATGCCTGCGCCGACCTGATGCGACAGCATGTGGATGTCGCCGTAGATCGCTTTGCCAGTCTCTTCGCTCATGGCCGCGTGGCTCCATGCCGCCCACAGCGCGCCGGCGGTCTCGCCCGAATCGTAGGCTGCGCGCCAGAGCGCAAGGATGCCCGCATCGTCGCGGGCTTTGGAGAAACGCTGGATGTCGGCCGGAAAACGCTCGTCGAGCAATCGTTGCACCCGTTCGGAGAGCGCATTGCGTTCGGCGCAGTTGCTGACGACGAGGGTATGCAGATCGTATTCGCTCATACCGGCGCTGTCGATGCCGGCCTGGCGCGCAAGGCGACGCATGTCCTGCGGCGTGAGGCAGGTGCCGATCAGCGGGCAATGCCAGCGCGACGGCAGTTCCCACAGCTTCATGCGGCGACGCGCGGCGGACGGGCGCGTCGTCGGCATGAGCACAGATTCAGACGTGCCCTTGGATGCGAGCACAGATGCACGTGTTTTGGCATTGTCGAACGCGGCGCCGATCAGTCGGCCAAGGGTGCGATTCAGTGGCGTCATTTGGTCAGGATCAGTTTGTTTTCCCGCGTCACACGCAGGATGTAGCGTTGTCCGGCGTGGTCGATGCACAGCGTCGTGCCGTTGCGAAACAGTTTTCGGCTGTCGACCACCGTGACCGCCGCAGGCCGCGCTTGGCTGGCGGTTTGCTCCGCTGCGGGCGGGCATGTGCCGTTGCTGGAGGGTTTCATGAATGCGCACCCGATTGCATGGCGTAACCGCCATGCGTCCTTCGTTCCTCATGCGCCGCAATGAATCCCCGTTCCTGACCCGCCTGCGCCCAGCAAGTTGACGAATCGACGCAACCCTCGAACACCGGGCCGCAGGCGCCGGAAAAGCCGATGGCGCGCACGATCGCTAAGGTTTCGGCGCTACGTACATCTGAAACGAAGGCGATGCTTCCGGCCTGCCGTGCCGATTCGGCGATATTTTCCAGCGTCCGGATATGGCGCGACTCGCGTAGCTCTTGCGGACAGGGCACACGCAACCAGTCAGCTTCGTGAAGAGTCTCGATTAGACAGGCCGTGACGGGCGTGCGGTTGCCAACCGCCAATGGGATGCCTTGAGCGGCCAAGCCGCGCAGCAAAAGGTGCAGGCGTGCGACATCGGTTGCCGGGCGGTTCTCGCAGACTTCCACGATCAGGCGTTGCTGCCCGCCAAACAGCAGATCGAAGGCATTGCCGGCGCCACTGACACTTCCGCCTCCCACGCTGCCAGAGCCGGCCGCGGCATAACTGTCGGCATCCAGCGGCAAGAGCAGCCAGCCATCCGCTGGCGCATTAGCCAGCGCCAGGCTTTTCAGTTGCAGTTCGGTCGCCAGCAGCAAGGCGGGGTTACGATGCAGCGTGGCGAAAACGGCGGTGGGCGACAAGCGCCGGCCGTCTGCGCCGACGAAGCGCGCTTTGGCGCGCCAGGCGAGCAGAGAATCGTCCGCGCCGACAATCGGCTGAAAATCGACGCCGAAGCGGCGGGCCGCCACAGCCTCGAACATTTCGTCAACCAAGTGAACATGCTGAACATTCGCAGGCGGTTGTTCAGCAGCCGCCATCGGTTCAACCAGCGATATAAAAGCATTCATGACTTCTCCCGTGCAACATTCGTTGAGAATCGGAATGGCTGGCTTGCCCGGTCGGGCTGGCTTGCTCAAAGGCAGCAGATGTTGCGTATTTGCGGTTTACCTGAAGATGCTATCTTCGACGCGAATGAGAATCATTATCATTTGCGGGCTTGTGGATGTCAATAGGGGGATTGCATTTTTCTCGGGTAGCCGAGGAAATGACGTCACAACAGGGCCGGGATGCGCTATGGCTCAGGGCGACCTCATCGCCCCGGAAGCCATGGTGCATCTGCTTTATTCCTGAGAGCGCTCGCCGGAGGGTTGCCGGACGGCATTGGCAGATAGCTGTTCACGCATCAGGTGAAGTACCAAAGGCTGCTGGTCGTCGCGTTGGCCCCACTGATCGAAATACACCACATCCTCGATCGGCATACGCGGCAGCCAGCCGGCAGTTTCCAATTCCGGCTTGTCGTAAAAATGGCTGACATAGCCGATGCACAGATAAGCGATCGGGGTGATGCCCTTTGGGATACCGAGCGCCTCCTGGAGTTCGGCCTGGTGGAAAATGCTCACCCAACCAACGCCCAATCCCTCGGCGCGTGCGGCGAGCCAAAGATTCTGTACCGCACAAACACTGCTATAGAGATCCATGGTTTTCATGTGGGTGCGCCCCACGACTACCGGCCCGGTACGCTCACGATCGCAAGTGATGCAGAGGCCGACCGGTGCTTCGAGAATACCTTCAAGTTTGAGCGTTTTGTAGGTGGCGCGTTTGTCACCTTCGAACATTTGCGCCGCTTCGGCATGAGCGGCGGCGAAGGCCGCGTGTACCTTGCGCTTGACGGCGTCCAACTGCACGACAAGAAAGTTCCACGGCTGCATGAAGCCGACTGAAGGCGCGTAGTGAGCGGCGGTGATAATGCGGCTCAGCACTTCGTCCGGGATGGGCTTGGGCAGGAACTGGCCGCGCACGTCGCGGCGCGTGAAAATTGCTTGGTAAATCGCATCGCGCGCAGCAGTGGCGAAAGCGTGAGAGGTTTGATCGGTGGTTTTTGATTGCATGACAGTGCCTCGACAAGAAGAAAACAAAAAAGGGCTCCGGCTGACGGCACGCGTGAGCATGCTGTCAGCCGGAGCCCTTGCCTGGACTCCAC
The DNA here is from genome assembly GCA_964521075.1 of uncultured Sterolibacterium sp. Taxonomy (GTDB): domain Bacteria; phylum Pseudomonadota; class Gammaproteobacteria; order Burkholderiales; family Rhodocyclaceae; genus Sterolibacterium. Next base: position 2,508 of record CAZFPI010000055.1, on the reverse strand, counting down.
TTCGGTTCAATACGTCTTCTGGCTACCGGATCAGCCGGATCGCTGCGCCTTCCCGACAGGAGGATTTCTGTCAGTGGCTGGTTCCTGATACTTCACAACCTGGCAGCGGCCGTCCCCGGATACAGCGGCGGGCCCGCCACGGAATTGGGTTTGCACCCGCACCGTGTTCCGTTTCATCGAACCGAACGGAGCCGGGATTCTGCTTGAGTCGATGAAACGGGTCAAGCAAGCAATGGCATCGTGTCGAAAGTTGAAATCGAAGCGCAAGGCTTATGAGTTATCTCAACCCATCATTGAATTGAAATCGGCGCAGTGGTTTGCTTATCGTGGTGATTTTGATGCATGCGGCCATTTGGTGATACCGGTCAGGCAATAGCCGACCATCAGTTGCAGGTAGGCGATCAGATCGGCATCGCCACCGGTGACGTCGGTCAGAAACACGCGCCACGTTGGACAGTCGCCCTTGGGGGTGGCCGTGCTGACCTTGGTCATCCGGTCGTCGCGCCGGTGCTCGCGCATCCGGCCTGTGCGCAAATCGACAACGCCACCCGGGGTATTGAGCGCCCACGTATCGGCATCCCATTCCTCGGCGCTGGAAGCGTGCTTTGGATCGGAGCGGGCAATTTTCTCGACCGCCGAGATGGTCGACGAGCTGGCGAGCTTGGCTTTCTGCCGTGGGCTGTCTGCCTTGAGCGATGCGTTGCGGCAGATGCCCCGGGCCAGATGCGAGACGTAAAGCATCTGATCGGCATTCCAGCGCACGCCCGTCCACACCAGCCACTTGCCCCACAGCGCGCAGTAGCGCCAGTCCTGGCCATAGCGACGGGTGAAGGCGGTCGACAGTCCGTCCTCGGTGCTCCAGTCGATGCCCGTCAGCAAATCCGGCGGCGCAATCTCCTCGACGGAACGCATCACGGGCATTCGCTCACCGACCGCAAGAAAGCCTGCCACGTCAAAGCCATCGGGAATGGCGTCCGCAGCGTCCCAGCCTTCGGGCCGGTCATCGGGTGGCACGAGGATGGCGACCGTGGTCGCACCGGCGTGCAAGATCGCCTGCGAAGCGCGGTCGGCGTAGTCCCAGCCCGGTGCGTCCCGATCCGGCCAGATCAGCACCGACTTGCCTGCCAGCGGTTGCCAGTCAGTTTTATCGACCGGAGCGTTTGCGCCGTGCATGGCCGTGGTCGCCACCACCCCGGCATCGATCAGTGCCTGTGCGCACTTCTCGCCTTCGACCAGAACGATGAGGCTGGCGGCAAGCAAACCCGGCTGGTTGTACAGCGGACGTGGCTCAGGCGGGGCCATCTTGCGGCGCTTGGCATCCCACGGCCGGAATTCCTTCTTCCGGCCCGGAGGATCGTACCGATAGACGACCGCGATCAGCTTGCCGGTGGCATCAAAATAGTCCCACTTGGCGGTCGCGGGGCCAAGATCGTCGGACGGCGGCGCTGCCTTGGCTTTGCGCACCGGTGTTGACCGCGCACGCCCAAGCAGATCACTGGCCTCCTGCAGCACCCGAGGGAAATCGGCATGGATGCTGGCTCCGAGGTAGGCCGCAATCAAATCGAAGATGTCGCCACCGTCGCCGTTGGCGCGATCCGTCCAGAGTCCGGCCTTGTCGCCGGTCAGCACCACCTCGAGGCTGTCGCCGGGGCTGCCTAGTACATCGCCGATGAGAAACTTGCCCTGGTGCTTCTTGCCCGCCGGGAACATCGAGGTCAGTACCGACTCCAGCCGTGCGATCAGTTCCGCGCGAATTTCGTCGCGTTCAGCATCCCGGTTTTCAGTGGGTAGGGAGATGTCGTTGAAGTCGATCATTCGGCTCCCTCGTCTGGCGCTTTGCTGGCGCGTTGTTTTTCACCATCGCCCTGGGGCGCTCTGCTGCTGGCCGCCCATGCGGAAAGTTCGGACATCCGGTAGCGCACTAAGCCGCCGAGCAGGTAATGCGGGATGCGGTACTTGCTGCGCATAGTTTGATCGGCAAACCAGTAGTACGGCAGGCTCAGTGCGGCCGCTGCCTGCTTGGCGTCGATCATGGGTTCGTCGTCGGCAATGCCTGTGTTGTGGTCGTTCATGATTGCTTTCTCCAGCAGCGGTCTTGCCACGCGCACATCCGGCATTCGAAATGGGTCTGGTCAGCGAAGGCGCGCGGCAGGAGTTCTGCTGCCTCGGTCGCCGTGATCACCTTCACCGCCCGATCCGACATGCGTTGGGCAAGGGCTGCATCAAAGGGGACGAGCTCGACGTAGATTTCCATCGTGTCGGCGTTCACCGCCGTGAAAATCGCCGGGTGCTCGTGTAGTTCGAGATAGGCCTGATACAGCGCGACTTGCGCCGCGTAGACAGGCTTGGAAATGGCGAGCCGGTTCTTCTCCAGATCGCGCCAGGACTTCGAGCCGAGGCACTTGTTTTCCCAAAGGGCCGGGTAGGCGAAGCCCTCGGGGCCACCGACGAATACGCCGTCGATGTGGCCCTGCAGGCGTCCGTCAGCCACCGAGAAACCGAACTGCT
>CAZFPI010000054.1:16413-17859 GCA_964521075.1 uncultured Sterolibacterium sp. | reverse complement strand
CCAACGACCCCCACCATGTCAAGGTGGTGCTCTAACCAGCTGAGCTACGCGCCTGAAGAAAACGAGATTCTAGCAAGGCCACCTCTGCCTTGCAACGGTTTTGCCAAATTATTTTTTCAGCGAAGAAGAAGCCGCCTGAAGAAATGCCAGCAATACGGATACATGACTGCGCTCCATATCCTTGACAGCAGAAACGAGTGTCACCGGCCCGGCCTGCGCTGCGTCGATGAGCTGCTGGATCGCCGCCGGCTGCTGCTCCAGTTCCAGTCGGTAACGGCGGGCAAACTCCATCCAGCCATCCGGCTCGCAGTGAAACCACTGGCGCAATCCGGTGGATGGTGTGACATCTTTCAGCCAAAGATCGATGGCCGCTTTGTCCTTGCTGATGCCACGAGGCCACAGACGGTCGATCAAGACGCGCATCCCGTCCGCCGGAGAGACGGGATCATAGATGCGTTTGGGCTGAAAGGCCGGTGATCTGCCCATGATTTCTTCCGGTTACAGGATGGGAGCCAGCCAGCGTTCCGCCGTGGAAATATCCATTCCCTTGCGAAGTGCCCAGTCTTCGAGCTGATCCCGGCCAATCTTGCTGATGGCGAAATAATGCGATTCCGGATGCGCGAAATACAGGCCGGAGACAGCCGCCGCCGGCATCATGGCGTAGCTCTCGGTTAGTGTCATACCGGCATTCCCGGGCGCATCGATCAACTCGAACAAAACACCTTTTTCGGTGTGATCCGGGCAGGCAGGGTAGCCTGCTGCCGGGCGAATACCGCAATATTCTTCGCGGATCATGGCCGCAAGCGTCAGATCCTCGCTGGCGGCATAGCCCCAATCCTCGCGGCGCACCCGCAGATGCAGCCATTCCGCACAAGCCTCCGCCAGACGATCCGCCAGTGACTTCAGCATGATGGCATGGTAATCATCATGTGCAGCCATGAACTCTGCCAGCTTGATCTCGATGCCGATGCCTGCGGTGCAAGCGAAAGCCCCGATCCAGTCCGGTGTACCGGCAGGTGCGATGTAATCGGAAAGACACTGGTTCGGCTTGGAATCCGGACGCTTCTGCTGCTGGCGCAGGCCATGCAGTGTCGCGCGCCGCACCGTGCGTGTCTCGTCGGTATAGACGGCGACATCGTCCCCTTCGGCATTGGCCGGAAACAGGCCAAAGACAGCATGAGCCGTCAGCCATTTTTCATCCACGATCTGGCGCAGCATGGCACTGGCATCGTTAAAAACATTACGCGCCTGCTCGGCAACTTCCGGGCCGACCTTGGCGTCGTCGAGAATCCCCGGATAACTTCCGGAAAGATCCCAGGTCTGGAAATAAGGGCCCCAGTCGATGAAATCGACGAGCCCGGCCAGGTCGATATCGCGCAATACCGTCACGCCGGGGCGGCGCGGTTCGACCGGCGCGTAATTCAGCGTCGGCCGATTCGCGCGGGC
>CAZFPI010000054.1:351-16313 GCA_964521075.1 uncultured Sterolibacterium sp. | reverse complement strand
CTCGCGTGCGGCGGCAAGAATCCTGTCTGCCGGGACCATGACACCCAGATCAAAAACTTCATACCCATTGCAACCCAGCACCACACCGACGATATTTTTTCCGATGTCATGCACATCGCCCTTCACCGTTGCCATCACCACCCGGCCCTTGGCCGTCGCGCCGGATCGCTGCTTCTCGGCTTCGATGAAAGGCAGAAGATGCGCCACTGCCTGCTTCATGACCCGTGCGGACTTCACGACCTGCGGCAAAAACATCTTCCCCGCTCCGAACAGGTCGCCCACCCGATTCATGCCGTCCATCAGCGGGCCTTCAATGACGGACAAGGGTTTATCGCCACGCGCCTCGGCCAGCTGACGCGCCTCCTCGGTATCCTCAACCACAAACTCGGTGATCCCTTTGACCAGCGCATGTGCCAGCCGCTCGCCGACAGACTCCTTGCGCCAGGCCAGATCCACTACCTGTTCCCTGGCCGCCCCCTTGACGGTCTGGGCAAACTCCACGAGAGCCTCGCCTGCCTCCGCTGACTGGTTGAGCACCACGGCCTCGACCTTCGCCCGCAATTCCGGATCAAGCTCGTCATAAACGCCCAGCTGGCCGGCATTGACGATCCCCATGGTCAGGCCAGCCTTGATGGCGTGATAAAGAAAGACCGTGTGAATCGCCTCGCGCACCGGATCATTGCCCCGGAAAGAGAAGGACACATTGGAAATCCCGCCGGAGATACCCGCGAAAGGCAGATGCTTTCGTATCCAGCGTGCTGCATCGATGAAATCGACAGCGTAGTTATTGTGTTCCTCGATCCCTGTCGCAATGGCAAACACATTGGGATCAAAGATGATGTCCTCGGGCGGGAAGCCGATGTTCGTCAGCAGCCGGTATGCCCGCTGGCAGATGTCGATCTTGCGTGCGAGCGTATCGGCCTGCCCCTGCTCATCGAAAGCCATGACGATGGCCGCCGCGCCATACCGCCGGATCAGACGCGCCTGATGCAAGAAGGGCTCAACGCCTTCCTTGAGTGAGATTGAATTGACGATGCCTTTGCCCTGCAGGCACTTCAGGCCGGCTTCCAGCACTTCCCATTTTGACGAATCGATCATCACTGGTACGCGCGCAATATCCGGCTCACTGGCGATGAGGTTAAGAAACTTCACCATCGCCGCCCGGGCATCGAGCATCGCCTCATCCATGTTGATGTCGATGACCTGGGCCCCGGCATCCACCTGGCTACGCGCCACATCGACTGCCTTGGCGTACTCGCCGTTGAGAATCAGCCGTGCAAAGGCTTTGGAGCCGGTAACATTGGTGCGCTCCCCCACATTGACGAACAAGGAATGCGCGCCCACGTTGAAAGGCTCAAGCCCGGCCAGACGCAATTCCTGCGGCAGCCCCGGTGGACGGCGCGGCGGGCAATCTGCCAGCGCATTGGCAATGGCGCGAATGTGCTCGGGTGATGTACCGCAACAACCGCCCGCCACATTGATGATGCCAGCCTCGGCCCACTCGCGGATAGCCGCAGCCAGTGCCTCCGGCGTTTCGTCATACCCCCCGAAGGCATTGGGCAAACCTGCGTTCGGATGTGCGGAAACGAAGCAATCGCAAAGGCCGGAAAGCTCGACGACATGCTGGCGCAACTCCGCCGCACCCAGCGCGCAGTTCAGGCCAAAGGTCAGCGGCTGGGCATGGCGCAGCGAATTCCAGAACGCTTCCGCCGTCTGGCCCGAAAGGGTACGGCCAGAGGCATCGGTAATCGTGCCGGAAATCATCACCGGCCAGCGACGGCCGGCCTGCTCAAAGAACTGCTCGATGGCAAACAAGGCGGCCTTGGCATTGAGCGTATCGAAAACGGTTTCGACCAGCAGCAAATCCGCCCCGCCATCCGTCAGCCCCTGAATGGCAACGAGATAATCGCTCACCAGCTCGTCGAACTGCACATTCCGGAAGCCCGGGTCATTCACATCGGGCGAAATCGAGGCCGTGCGCGATGTCGGCCCAAGCACGCCCGCAACAAATCTCGGCTTCGAAGGCATCTGCTTCGTAGCCCGGTCGCAAGCCTCGCGCGCGAGCTTCGCACCACTCAGGTTGAGCTCATAAACCAGCGACTCCAGCCCGTAATCCGCCTGCGAAATGGCCGTCGAATTAAACGTATTCGTCTCGAGGATATCCGCACCTGCCGCCAGGTACTCCTCGTGAATGCCCTGGATGATTTCCGGCTTCGTCAGCAGCAGCAGATCATTGTTGCCCTTGAGATCCTTTGCATGGCCGGAAAAACGCGTGCCACGATAATCTGCCTCCGTCAGCCCGTGACGCTGGATCATCGTCCCCATCGCACCATCGAGAATCAGAATGCGCTGACTGAGAAGACGACGAAGTTCCTGGGTACGATCGGGCTGCATGGCGGTAGTCTGGTGAAAAATAAACGGGCAATCTTAACACGCAGCTCAAGCGGCAAACCCTTGCCGATCAAAGGGTTTACCGCAGGGTTTCCCACGGCCAGTCAATCCACACCACGCCGATACTGCACTGCCTCGGCAATGTGGGAGGCAAGCACCTTTTCGCTACCGGCAAGATCAGCGCAACTACGGGCCACTTTGAGAATGCGGTGATAAGCGCGTGCCGACAGGGAAAGGCGGGCAATGGCCTGCCTGAGCATATTGCCCCCCGCCTCGTCCGGCGAACAATAAGAATCGATTTCCGCCGGGCCAAGAAGCGCATTGGATTTCCCCTGGCGCCGCATCTGCCGCCTTCGCGCCTCCACGACACGTTCGCGCACCGCCGCACTCGATTCTCCCGGTGATTTATCCTGCATTTCAGTATCGGACAACGACGACACCTCGATCATCAGATCGATCCGGTCGAGCAACGGGCCAGAGAGCTTGGCGCGATATCGCGCCACCTGATCCGGGGTGCAACGGCACTTCCCGTTGGCATGCCCCAGCCAGCCACAGGGGCAAGGATTCATCGCCGCCACAAGCTGAAAACGGGCGGGAAAATCCGCGCGCCGCGCCGCCCGTGCGATGCAGATATGCCCCGTCTCCAACGGCTCACGCAAGGCTTCGAGCACCCGGCGATCGAACTCGGTCAATTCATCGAGAAACAAAACGCCGTGGTGCGCGAGCGAAATCTCGCCCGGCTGCGGCACACCGCCTCCGCCAACCAATGCCGCGCTGGATGCCGAATGATGCGGCGAACGGAAGGGACGCTGCCCCCAATGCTCGATCCGGAACCGTCCAGCCAGGGAATGCACGGCGGCAGACTCCAAAGCCTCGGCCTCCGTCATCGGCGGCAAAATTCCTGCAAAACGACTGGCCAGCATTGATTTTCCCGTGCCAGGCGGGCCGGACATGAGCAAGCTGTGATTGCCAGCGGCTGCGACTTCCAGCGCGCGCCGTGCCTGCGATTGCCCCTTGACCTCGGCCAGATCGGGGCAGGCATTCACTGCCGCCACCGCCTGTCCGTCAAAAACCGGCAAACTCTGCTGCCCGCCCAGATGCGCGCACACTTCCAGCAAGGAACGTGCGGGCAGGATAGTCGCCGAACGTACCAGTGCCGCCTCGGCGGCACTGGCTTCCGGCAGGATGCAGGTGCGCCCTGCCGCAGAAGGCTGCGCGTTCATCGCCGCCACCATGGCCAGCGCACCGCGTATCGACCGCAATTCCCCGCCCAGGGCGAGCTCACCTGCAAACTCGTAATCGTCCAGAGCATTCGCCCGGAGCTGGCCGGAGGCAATCAGGATGCCCAGCGCAATCGGCAGATCAAACCGCCCGGACTCCTTGGGCAAATCGGCAGGCGCCAGATTCACCGTGATGCGCCGCTGCGGAAACTCGAACCGGCAATTCTGGATAGCCGCCCGCACACGATCCCGGGCCTCCTTCACTTCCGTATCCGGCAAGCCGACCAGCGTAAAAGCGGGCAGGCCGGCGGCAAGATGCACCTCGACGATAACCTCGGGGGCATCCATGCCAGAAATGGCGCGTGATCTGAGAACGGCAAGGGACATGAGTCATGGGTGCTTGAAAAGTTGATGAAACCGCATGAGCTGCGGAAACGGCGAAATTTTCATTCTGCAAGAATACCCGGCAGAAAAGCTGCCGGGGTGAAGTATTGACGCATTCCAGGTGTAACACCGGAGCAAAGAAGGTTCATGACAAATGGATCAACGTGCCTTGCCACGCAGGCTGGTGATCTTTTCGCGCAGGCGGTCGGGAGAGACTGCCTCCGGTAGCCAGGGTGGTGCGACAACAAGACGTACGGCGCGGAACGGGCGAAGCCGCTCCCAGCGCGTCATCGCGGGGCCGTCCTGGCGAGAAAAAAAACTGTGCCAGAGTCCGCGCAGTGCCATCGGGATCACCGGCACGGGCGTGGTTTCGAGAATGCGGGTCACGCCTGTCTTGAAGGGCATGATCTCGCCCGACCAGGTAATGCCGCCTTCGGGAAAAATGCAGACCAGATCGCCATCCCCTAAAGCCCGGGCTATTTCGGCATAAGCCTGTTCCAACCGCACTGGGTCTTCTTTTTGCGGCGCGATGGGAATGGTGCGCCCTGCCCGGAAGATGAGATTGAGTAGCGGAATACGATAGATACGATGATCCATGATGAAACGGATGGGACGGGGGCAAACAGCGGCGATGATCAGGGCATCGATAAAGCTGACGTGATTACAGGCCAGCAAGGCGGGGCCTTCTTCCGGAATATGCTCGACACCTTCCTTTTTCAGCCGGTACAAGGTGTGCATCAGGCCCCAGAAAACGAAGCGCAGCAGGTATTCCGGAACCAGAGTGTAAATGTAGATCGCCACCACGGCATTGAAGATGGCCGTAGCCAGAAAGAGCTGGGGAATGCTCAGCCCCAGGGAAAACAGCCCCATGGAGACAGCCGCCGAGGCAACCATGAACAGGGCGTTCATGATGTTGTTGGCGGCGATGACGCGGGATTGGTGGCTGGCTTCGCTGCGAGTCTGGATCAGTGCGTACATCGGAACGATGTAGAAGCCGCCAAACAAACCCAGCAAGACGATGTCGGCCAGCACCCGCCAGTGATTGAGACCACCTAGAAGAAAGGCATGAAAATCGGATGCCACGGCTGAGGCCCCCGGCAGGGTGAATGCCTGGCTGGCGAAGTACAGATCGACGCCGAAGAGCGTCAGACCAATCGCGCCAAAGGGAACCAGACCGATTTCAACCTGTCTTGCCGAGAGCCGCTCGCACAGGAGAGAGCCTGTGCCCACACCCAGGGAAAAAACAGCCAGCAGCAGAATGAAGACGGTTTCATCCCCGCCCAGCACCTCCCGGGCATAGTTCGGAAACTGCGCCAGCACTGTCGCGCCGTAAAACCAGAACCAGGAAATACCGAGAATGGAGAGCCAGACGGTGCGATTCGTGCGGATTGCCGCGATGTTCCGCCAGGTTTCCGTCAGCGGGTTCCAGTTGATCTGAAGTTGTGGATCCACTGCCGGTGTCAGTGGAATGCCACGACTGGCAAGATAGCCCAGCACGGCCAGCCCGATGACGGTGATCGCGGCAAGTGTGCTCCCGCCTGAGGCCGTTGCCAGCCAGGCTCCGAGCACTTCGCCCAGCAGGATGGCGACGAAAGTACCCATTTCGATCATGCCATTGCCGCCCACCAGCTCTTCCTTCTTCAATTGCTGCGGCAGATAGGCGTATTTGACCGGCCCGAACAGGGTTGAGTGCATGCCCATCAGAAAAAGGGCTGCCACCAGCGGCCAGAGCAACTGCGCGACGAAGCCCCATGCCGCAAAGCTCATGACGGCGATTTCAAACAGCTTCACCCGCCGCGCCAGCATGGACTTTTCGTACTTGTCGGCAAGCTGGCCACAAGTTGCCGAGAAGAGAAAAAAGGGCAGGATAAACAAGCCGGGTAAAAGTGTGGCCAGAGTTCGGCCATCCATTTCCGTCAGCTGCCCGGCACGAAATGTCACCAGCGTGATGAGTGCCGTCTTGAAAACGTTATCGTTGAACGCTCCGAGAAACTGCGTGAAGAAGAAGGGGAGAAACCGGTGCTCGCGCATCAACTGAAACTGGCTGCTCATGCCATTCCCTTTCCCGGAAATTCACGAAAACGATGTCGGTGAAAACTACACGCCCCAGACAACGGGAACCCGCTTTTTCAGGGAGTAATCCAGAAGTTCGAGCAAAGGCACGGCGCGCTGCGTGAGGCTGATGGAGCCCTGCCCGGCTTCGGCCTGGCTCCCGGCCTGATCGCGCCCCTGTTCTGCGGCTTCGTCGTCCCGCTGCCATTGCTGCTCATGCACTGCCTTGTCTGCAGCCATCGCCGCGCGCAGGCGGGCGATGGCGTCTGGCAACTGCTCAACGGTCACGATACCTTGCGCCGTCACTTCCTTGCCCATGATTTTCATCATGGCATGTGCCACATCGCCAAACATGATGACGTCGCCGCTGGCCCGGGATTGAAATGTCACAATCATATTACAGCCCCTGTTCGAGCAACCATTCACGAATGCGGCTCGCCACAACGGCCCAGCCAGGCTCCAGCATCAGGCCATGCCCCATACCGGAAAAAATTTCTTCCTTCACCCCGTAAGTCATCGCTGTCATACGAACCTGCGAAACGGGTATCAGCGCATCATGCTCCGCCCCAAGAACCAGCAAGGGAGTCCGGGTAATGCGCGAGGGATGCGGCAGATTGAACAGTGTCATGTCCCAGATGGCGCGATTCGACTCTCCCTGCGCCTGACGCAGATAGCGCAGCAAATCCTCGCCTGCCATCGTTTGATGAAACAAAGCTTCACGCAAGGTATCAGTGGAAACGCGCTTGCCGGTCATCAGTCGATTGAGATCCCCCAGCAGGCCGGGTTTCTGGAACATCAGGCCGAACATCGAAGACATCAGCCCCTGAGGCGGCACGGAGCACAGCAACACCGCCGCAGGCGATGTGTGACGCTCCAGGTATTTCTGCACCACGAAGCCACCCATGGAATGCCCGATCAATACCGGTGGTGCAGGCAGGGTGGCAATGGTTTCACGCACATCCTCGACATAATCGTCGATGCTGAAGCTATCGAGACGCCCACGGCCACGGCTTCCCCCGTGCCCCGACAGGCTAAGGGCATGGCTGGCGTAACCCTGGCTGGCAAAATCGTCGAGAAAATTCTCTTCCCAGCACCAGGCTGCGGTATATGCTCCGTGGATGAACAGCAAGGGAGTTTGGCGGGCCTGGACACCGGCAGGAACCTGCCGGGAAATCAGTTCCAGTTCATCGGAAGAAGAGCGAGGTGAAGTCATCGCCTCAGCCTCCGGGTTCGGCGGTTATCATGAGCGGTTTTCATCCGCCGGATTTTACTGCCCATGTTCAAGTGGCTGGTAGCAATCTTCATCTTCGTTTTCGTTGCCGGCATCGCCTTGCCGCGCCTGTCCCGCTGGCTTCCCCTGGGGCGTCTTCCGGGTGACATCCAGGTACGCTGGCGCGGGCGGGAATATCGCTTCCCCTTCGCCACGACCATCGTGCTCTCGCTGCTACTGGGCCTCCTGATGCGCTTTTTGTAAGAGCCACCGGCAGAAAGAGCACGGCAGACAGGCCAGCCAGGGCAAGGAATGACTCAGTGCATCCCTGACGCCGCAACTGCTGCCACACGCGCTTCATGAATGCGCCCGGGGATATCAGCGACATGACCGGTGCGTGAGCACGCTGCTGCAATGGTGGCAGCATCGACCCCGGCCATTACCCGAGCGGTATTTTTCCACTGCTCGCGCTGCGGGTAGGCCTTTTCTTCAAAGCCCAGTCTGCCGCGATAGTCAGCCTCACAGGCCCCGAGCAAGTCGTTGAATCGTTCCGGGCGACGCAACACATCGCAGCGTTCCAGAATCCTGACCATGGTGGCCGGACGCAGATGATCGGCACGGTGTATGTCACCGTGAAATTTCGCCACCAGCAAGGCCAGCTCCCGGCATTCCGCAGGCACACGCAGTCTCTCACACAGGGGTTGCAGCAAACGCACACTGGCCGCTTCGTGGCCGATGTGCCTCGGCAGAATGTCAGCTGGAGTCTGCCCCTTGCCAAGATCGTGGGTCAGGGCGGCAAAGCGCGCTGGCAAGGGGAGATTCATCCTTGCGGCCATATCGACAACCATCATGACATGCACACCGGTATCCACTTCGGGATGAAAATCCGCTCGCTGGGGAATGCCGAACAAAGCATCAAGCTCCGGCAGCAACCGCTGCAGTGCACCGCAGGCACGCAGATGAAGAAACATCCGCGATGGGCGTTTTTCCATGAGCCCCCGCGCCATTTCATTCCATACCCGCTCGGGAACGAGATGATCGACCTCACCAGCCGCCACCATGGACTGCATCAGTGCCAGCGTTTCCTCTGCAATGCTGAAATCCTGAAACCGCGCGGAAAACCGGGCGATGCGAAGGATACGCACCGGATCTTCGGCAAAGGCGGGCGAGACATGACGCAGGACGCGGTTTGAAAGATCGGCCCGCCCGCCGTAAGGATCAATAATTTCCCCGCCATCCATCGAACGGGCCATGGCATTGATCGTGAGATCGCGACGGGCGAGGTCTTCTTCGAGGCTTACCCCGGGTGAGGCATGAAAAACAAAACCGCGATAACCTGGCGCGGTCTTGCGCTCGGTGCGCGCCAGTGCGTATTCCTCGTGGGTTTCAGGATGAAGAAATACGGGAAAATCGCTGCCTACCGGACGAAACCCCAGAGTCGCCATTTCCTCTGCCGTGGCTCCCACCACGACATGATCACGGTCAACCACGGGCAAGCCCAGCAGTTCATCACGCACAGCCCCGCCGACGATGTAAGTTTTCATGCCCGGATTATCGGGAGATCAAGGCAGATCGGCAATCCGGCCACCCGCCCCGCCGCGCGCGCCGACCACGCCCAGCCTCGCCTTGAGTGATTGAGGCGTTTCATTGAACTGGGCCGAGTAATAAACAGCATTGCTCATAACCTTCTTGACGTAGTCACGGGTTTCCTCGAAGGGAATGGTCTCGATATAAATCGCCCCTTCCATCGGCTGATCCGCCCGCCAGCGGCGCGCCCGGCCAGGGCCGGCGTTATAGGCGGCGGAAGCCAGAACAGGATGGTTATCGAGATCGCTGAGCACCATCTGCAGATAATGTGTGCCAAGAGCCACGTTGGTGTCCATCAGGGTGACATCAGAGGGATGGAAATTGGTCATGCCGATTTTTTTGGCCACCCAGGCTGCCGTCTTTGGCATAAGCTGCATCAAGCCCTTCGCGCCCACCCCAGACTGGGCATTCATCACAAAACGGCTTTCCTGACGCATCAGGCCATAAACCCAGCCTGCATCGAGGGACATCTGCCGGGTCTGCGGCATGACGTTATCGCGAAACGGGGCCAGATAACGCAGGTTGTAGTCATGCTGCTCCCGTGTCCGTTCAGCGGTATAGATGGCCCGGTCGAATATCTCGCTGCTCTTTGCCAGATTCGCTGCGGCCAGCAGTTGCCGGTCGGTCATCCCCTGCAAGGCCCAGTTCCACTCACGCACGCCTTCGAAGCGCATCCCCAGACGGAACAAGGCAAGTGCCCGCAACAGTCCGGCATTGTGACGAACGGAAGCCAGCTCCTCCTGCGTCGGGGCCGGTGGCCGGGCAGGCGGAACAATGGCGCGGCCTAGCTCTTCATCCGCCAGATTGCCGTAGAAAGTGGGCTGACCCGCGATTTTCTGGAACAGGCTCCCGGCTTCGTCGGCACGTCCCTGCCCGGCCAGCGCACGGCCCCGCCAGTAAGTCCAGTCCGGCTGCGCGGCCTGGGCTGCCGGCATCTGCTCGATGGCTTTTTGAACCCCCGGCCAATCATGCTCACGCAAGGCGGCCCGCACCTGCCAGGCAAGCTGCTGATCCGACAAAACATTTTTTCCCTGATCGGCCAGCGCATACCAGGCTCGCGCCTCGGGTTGATGGCGCAAGGCAGCCTGCCAGGCAATTTGCCCCCAGATGTAGCTACGCTCGCCCTCGGGAAACTTTCCGGATATTTTTTTCAGGATATCGGCTGCGGCAGGCGGATCATTGCGTGTCAGCCGTTGCAGGGCAAACATGGCCAGCTCCCGCCCCTGCCGCGTCGCTGCAAACCGGGGAGGCAGTTGTTTGTCGAGATAACGCTGCGGCTTGTCAGCGATTTTTTCCAATGTTTTCAGCGGCGGGAGAGCCGTCCCTGGCAACCAGGCGGCTGTCCGCTCCGCCGCTGCATACCGCTTGTTCTCCAGCAGACGGCGCAGACGCATCCAGACGTCATCCACCGTCAATTCGCCTCGCGCCATCGCCCGATCCACCAGGGGAAAACAGCTCTCCGGCAAATCCAGCACCGCCAGCCACAGCGTCCGGATTTTTTCAGGCGACGCTGAGTCGCGCTGCCCGCCTGAGCCTGCCTGCATGGCATAGCACTGCAGATCGGTCTCCGGCTGGCGCAATTTTTCATAATCTGCGACATAGGCCTGCCACTGCTGTTTCCTGCCTCTTGCCCTCAGCCAGTCAGCTCGCAAGCGTTCTGCCAGCCAGGAGTCTTTCTGCCGATCAAGAAAGCCGGTAATGGACTCGGCATCGGCCTCGTCGATACGCTGACGCAATCGCCAATACTCGATCCAGACGTCGAGCTCCCCGGTTTCGCCACGCGATTGCGCGAGGCGCGCCGCGTCAAACTGGGCCTCCAGCCGGATGCGGTCGCCCGTGCGAAAAGCTTCGCGCGCGGCCAGAAAACGGTCGTCCCCCAGCACGGCAAAAACCGGCGACGACATCAGTGCCGACAATGAAAACAGGATACAAGCCAGGAATTTCATGGTTATAGTGATGCCTCTGACGACAAAAACCCAATGCAATGAACGCGCTGCCCACTTCTTCACATTCCGGCAACGACACTCTCCGGGCAGCACTGCGGCAAGAGCGCATCGCAGCCCGTCTGGCCCTGAGCGAAGAAGAACACCAGCAGCTTTCACAACGTGTGGAAGACCGGCTCGGTGATTTCCTTGCCCGCCACCCTGCCGGTATCTTGGGATTCTACTGGCCCTGGCGCAAGGAATTTGACTGCCGCCCGCTGATAGCGCAGCTGCTTCAGCAACAAACCGCGCTCAGCGTCTGCCTCCCCGTCGTTCTTGCCCCGAACGCTCCGCTGGAATTTCGCCGCTGGACAACACAAAGCCAACTATCCATCGACCGTTATGGTATCCATTACCCGGCAAACGGAGACGCCCTGCTTCCCGACACGCTGCTAATACCCGTCAACGCCTTCGATGCACGCGGCTTCCGGCTAGGCTATGGCGCGGGTTATTACGACAGAACACTGGCAGCCCTGACGCCCCGGCCTCTGACCATAGGCATCGGTTTCGAACTTGCCCGTGTCGAATGTCTTGCGCCACAAGCTCACGACATCCCTCTGGATGTCATCGTGACAGAAAAAACGACGCAGATATTTCCCCGCTCGTCCGAAGCGGAATAGGCGGAAAAAGCAGCCGCCTGATTACCGCCCTGCGGCACGGCAACCCCAAACCTCTTCATGAAAACAGTTCAGGAAGAAGCCGGGGGGTTCTGGAATTCGGGAGCCAGGGAAGGCAATGGCGGGCCAATGAAGCCCGCCGCCAAAACTCCGACGCAGACGCAGACTCAGACTCAGACCCAGACTCAGACTCAGACTCAGAGACTCAGGTTTCCGAGTCCAGAAAGCTTCGCAGTTTTTCGGAGCGGGAAGGATGACGCAGCTTTCGCAAGGCTTTTGCTTCGATCTGACGAATACGCTCGCGCGTGACATCGAACTGCTTGCCGACTTCCTCGAGGGTATGATCGGTGTTCATCTCGATGCCAAAACGCATACGCAACACTTTGGCTTCACGGGGCGTCAGGCTGTCAAGGATTTCCTTGGTGACTTCGCGAAGGCCGGAATACATCGCGGCTTCCGCCGGTGCCAGCGTGCTGGAATCCTCGATGAAGTCGCCAAGATGGGAGTCATCATCATCCCCGATCGGCGTTTCCATCGAGATCGGCTCCTTGCTGATCTTGAGGATTTTCCGGATCTTGTCTTCGGGCATTTCCATCTTGACCGCAAGCGTCGCCGGATCAGGCTCCTGCCCAGTTTCCTGAAGGATCTGCCGGGAAATCCGGTTCATCTTGTTGATGGTCTCGATCATGTGTACCGGAATGCGGATGGTACGCGCCTGATCGGCGATGGAACGGGTAATGGCCTGACGAATCCACCATGTCGCATAGGTCGAAAACTTGTACCCCCGGCGATATTCGAACTTGTCCACGGCCTTCATCAGACCGATATTGCCTTCCTGAATCAGGTCAAGGAATTGCAAGCCCCGGTTGGTATATTTTTTGGCGATGGAAATCACGAGACGCAAATTGGCTTCCGTCATTTCGCGCTTGGCACGGCGTGACTTGGCCTCCCCCGTCGACATCTGCTTGTTGATATCCTTGAGTTCCTTGAGCGGCAGGCCGATGCGGTTTTGCATCTCGATGAGTTTTTGCTGCTCTTCGATGATGGCAGGAGCTGCACGCATCAACTGAGCCCCGTAAGTCTTGGCTGCGGTGATTTCCTGCTTCAACCAGTCGAGATTAGTCTCGTTACCCGGAAACGCCTTGATGAAGTGCGGGCGAGGCATGCCGGATTTATCTACGCAAAGATTCAGGATTTTCCGCTCATGCTTGCGAACGTCATCAACCATGTTGCGAACGGAATCACACAGACGCTCCGTCGACTTGGCCGTGAAGCGAATGTTCATCATCTCGCTGGTGATCTGCTGCTGGAGCTTGAGATAAGTCCGGTCCTGCGAGCCCTTCTTGCTCAGGGCCGTCCGCATTTTTTCGTAAAGATGCACGATGACCGCGAAACGTTCCAGTGCGTCCATCTTGAGTTTGGACAAAGCCGCCGCTGCCGCAGCCCCCCCATCGTCGTCATCGACGAGGTCATCATCCATGCCGGAATCATCATCCGCCATCGCGTCGAAATCGTCCGGTGCGTTGGGGTCGATAAGGCCATCGACCATCTCGTCGATACGCATTTCGTCGCGCGCCACCTTGCCGGCCATGTCGATGATTTCGGCAATGGTCGTCGGGCAGGCCGAAATGGCCATGATCATGTGTTTGAGGCCATCTTCGCTCCGCTTGGCGATCTCGATTTCACCCTCACGGGTCAAAAGATCCACCGAGCCCATTTCACGCATATACATGCGTACCGGATCCGTCGTTCGGCCGAACTCGGAATCCACCGTAGACAAAGCCTGCTCCGCCTGCTCCTCAACCTCGGCAGCATCGACGACAGCCGGAGTGGCATCTGTCAACAACAGGGTTTCAGCGTCGGGAGCCTCGTCATAAACCTGCACCCCCATGTCGTTGAAGGTGGAGATGATGGATTCGATCTGCTCGGCATCGACCATGTCATCCGGCAGATGGTCGTTGATTTCGGCGTAAGTCAGATAACCACGTTCCTTGCCCAGCGTAATCAGGCTTTTCAGGCGGGTTCGACGGGCATCCATGTCGATGGGAGCCGAGGCCGGCATCGCCACCATGATCTTTTCCTTGCCGCGTTTGCCGCCGGATTTGCCCTTCTGCACAGGGGCTTCGGGCATGACCACAATTTCTTCGATGATGATCTCGGGTTCCGCAGCAGCCACTTTGGCAGGAGCTTTGGTTTTTCCCTTGGCGGCGGGCTTTTCAGCCAGCTTGGCGGATTTTGCTGTTTCCTTGGCCATCATGTCCTCACTGCCGGATCCGATGCCTGCCCCGAACGAAAGATTCATCCAGCAGCGAGCACAAAACCGGCGCAGATTTTTTGGAAAACCGTTGATTATACACGAGCTTACCCCGTTCGCTGCGCCGCACGCGCCATGGCAGACTTTTCCGCCAGCAGACGCACGAAACGCTGCCGCTCATCAGGTGTCAGACCAACATCCCGTTCCTTTTGAGTCAGCTCCGCAATCGCCTGCGTGACACCAACCTGACGCAGACGTTCCAGGGCGTCATTGAACTCGGCTTCCATCGCCTGCTCGTCGATCTTGTCATCGGTCAGCGCGCTGACGAATCCCGACAACGTCCCCTCATGCTCGCTACCGCGAAAAAATTCAAGCAGCAAACCCATCTGCGGCTCACCGGCATGGCTGCCCGAAAGCAGCTGACCATGTTCGATCGCCTCTGCAATTGCCCGCAGAGCAGCGGCTTCCGGGGTTGGGCTGCTCATGAGATCGAGCGGCAGACGCGCCGCACGTTCCGGCCGATACAAAACATTCGCCAGCAGCTGATGCTCGATGGAACGCGCCGCAGGCCGTTGCGCCATGCGGGCGGGCGGCATCCGCCGGTTCGACAGGGGGCTCAGGTCGCAGGCCGCCTCGGTTTCTGCCTGGCTGAGCTGGGCCAGCACGGCAACCGCCCGGGTCAGCTGCACCCGCAAAACGGGTGCATGGATCTTTTGCAAGAGAGGCTTGGCCGCCTGAATCAGCTGCGCCCGGCCCTCGGCGGTGTAAGGCTTCGTATCCTGTTCGAGTTTGCGGACAAGAAACTCGCTCAGGCGAGTCGCGCTTCGGGCATGGGCCACAAAAGCCTCTTTGCCATGCTCCCGGATGAACTCATCCGGATCCTGATTACCCGGCATTTGCAGGATTTCCACCTGCTTGCTGTCCGTCAGATACTCCAGGCTGACTTCCATCGCCCGCCGTGCCGCCTTGTCACCCGCCGCATCCCGGTCGAAACAGAAGATGACGCGATCCGTCAGCCTGAAAAGTTTTTGCAGATGGTTGCCGGTCGTAGCCGTCCCCAGGGATGCCACGACATTTTCCACTCCAAGCTGTGCAAGACCAACGACATCCATGTAGCCTTCAACAACGATCACAGCCTCCGCCTCGCGAATGGCCTTGCGTGCCTGCGGCAAGCCATACAGCTCCCGTCCTTTTTCGAACAGGGGAGTTTCAGGCGAATTCAGATATTTCGGCTCTCCCTTGTCGAGCACCCGGCCGCCGAAGCCGATGACATTTCCGCGCTGATCGAGGATAGGGAACATGATGCGGTCGCGAAACCGGTCGTAACGTCGCCCCTGTTCATTGTCGATGACCAGCCCGCATTCGGCCAGGGAGTCTGCCCCAGCGTAACCGGGAAAAACCGCTTCAAGATTCTGCCAGCCCTCCGGGGCATACCCCAGGCCAAAACGGGCGGCGATTTCGCCAGACAAACCGCGTCCCTTGAGATAGCCGACAGCCCGGGAATTCGCCTTGAGCTGCTCCCGGTAATAACCGGCCGCCCGCGCCATGACATCAGCAAGCGGCGTTTTTTTCTGCTCCAGTGCCTGCCGCGCCGGGCTTTGCTGCGGAACCTTGAGGCCCATGCTCGCGGCCAGTTCCTCGACCGCATCCACGAACCCCAGGCCAGAATAGGCCATCAAAAACCCGATTGCACTGCCGTGCGCCCCGCAGCCAAAACAGTGGTAAAACTGCTTGCCCGGGCTGACGGTAAATGACGGTGTCTTTTCCGAATGAAACGGGCAGCAAGCACTGTAATTGGCCCCGGCCTTTTTCAGTGGCACATAACGCTCGATGACATCGACAACATCGACGCGCGACAGCAATTCCTGAATAAAGCTCTCGGGGATCATGTACTTGCCCGGAACGATGCGATCAATCGATCCGCCACTCAAACACTCAACCCGCCAGCCGGGCCTTGACCAGCGCGGACACAGCCCCCATGTCGGCACGTCCGGCCAGCTGCGGCTTGGCAATGGCCATCACCTTGCTCATCTCCGGCATGGATTTCGCGCCACTTTGGGCAATGGCCGCCACGACGATGGCCTCGATTTCCGCTGGGGACAGCTGCTGCGGCATGTAAGCTGCCAGCACTTCCGCCTCGAACTGCTCGGCCTCGACCAGTTCCTGGCGATTGGCCAGACGATACTGTTCGATGGAATCCTTGCGTTGCTTGAGCATCTTGTCGATAACATGGATGATCGCCGCATCGTCCAGCTCGATGCGCTC
>CAZFPI010000054.1:0-341 GCA_964521075.1 uncultured Sterolibacterium sp. | reverse complement strand
CAAGTCGTGGCGGCCTGCGCTTTCAAAGGCGCTGATGCTGTCTTTGCGCTGCTTGATCAGCTTGTCGATGATGGCGACGATGGCCGCATCGTCCAGCTCGATGCGCTCATCGACCTCCCTTTGCTTGATCGCCGCCAACAAAAGCCGGATGGCCCCCAAGCGCGCCGACTCACGGGCACGCAGGGCAGATTTCATGTCTTCGGTGATGCGTTCTTTCAGCGTCATGTCAGCTCCTTGCATGGCCCTGGCATTGAAAAACCCAATGCCCAATACCAAAACCCACCAAAACCCACCAAAACCCACAAAAACAAAGAAACACAAAAGCCGGCAGCGCTTTCGCG
>CAZFPI010000053.1:5250-17965 GCA_964521075.1 uncultured Sterolibacterium sp. | reverse complement strand
AGAAGCCAAGCAGAACTTCAAGAAGGGCGATGAAGTCGAGGCCATGGTGCTGTCGATCGACGTCGAGAAAGAGCGGATTTCCCTGGGCGTCAAGCAGATGGAAGGCGACCCCTTCACCAGCTTCGTTGCTACGCATGACAAGAACAGCCTCGTCAAGGGCAGCGTGAAGTCGGTGGATCAGCGCGGTGCCGTGATTGATCTGGGTGGCGATATCGAAGGTTATCTGCGTGCTTCCGAAGCATCGCGTGATCGCATCGAAGATCTGCGTACCCTCTTCAAGGAAGGTGATGCCGTCGAGGCCATGATCATCAACGTCGATCGCAAGACGCGTGGTATCAGCCTGTCGATCAAGGCGCGTGACCAGGCCGAACAGAACGACGCAATGCAGAAGCTGGCGGCTGACAGCGGCTCCGCATCGACCGGTACGACCAATCTGGGGGCCTTGCTCAAGGCCAAGATGAAAACCTCGTAATTCAGTGATTGCCAGGGTATAGAGTCTGGAATGACAAAATCGGAACTGATTGACCGGCTTGCGGCGCGTTTTCCGCAGTTGGTCGCGAAGGACGCGGATATGGCCGTGAAGATGATTCTCGATGCGATGACCGAGGCGCTGGCGCGCGGTGATCGCATCGAAATCCGGGGCTTTGGCAGTTTTGCCCTGAATCACCGGCCGCCGCGTGTCGGGCGTAACCCCAAGACGGGTGAAAAGGTGCATGTGCCTGAAAAGCATGTGCCCCATTTCAAGGCCGGCAAGGAGTTGCGCGAGCGGGTCGATCAGGCCTTGCTGGACGCAACCCTGATGTCATGAGGTAAGGTGATTGCCGCCCCGGACGAAGTCATCAGCATTCGCCGGGGTGGTCTTGAAACCCTGCGGGCGGCCTTTGGGCACTGCGACATGCGCCGGAACGGGCGATGACAGGAGTGCACGAATGCCGCCGCTTTTTTTGTGTAAGAACCCATGCGCTTTTTGATCTGGCTGTTGCGGGTTGTTATCTTTATCGCCTTGTTTGGCCTGGCCATCAAGAATAGTGGTCTGGTCGAACTGCGTTTTTATTTCAGCAATTTCTGGCAGGCCCCTTTGTCGTTGGTCATCCTGGGGTGTTTTGCCGGTGGCATCATCCTCGGCTTGACGGCAGGTTTTGCCACGATGATCCGGCAGCGCCGGGAAATCGCCCGTCTGGAAGGATGTCTGCGTGCACGGGCTGTCTCTGACCGGCCTGTTTCACGCCTGCCGGTGGCGACGGCAGCGGATGTTTCCTCTTCCCCCGAGTTTCCGCTGACATGAGCGGCGGATTTGAAATCCAGCTGTGGTGGCTGCTGGTGCTGCCCTTGTTTTTCGGCTTTGGCTGGGTGGCAGCGCGTATCGACATCAAGCAGCTGGTGCGTGAATCGCGAGCCTTGCCGCGTTCCTATTTCAAGGGGCTGAATTTTCTGCTAAATGAGCAGCCGGATCAGGCCATCGAGGCTTTTCTCGAAGCTGCCCGTGTTGACCCGGAAACCATCGAATTGCATTTCGCGCTGGGGAACCTGTTTCGCCGTCGTGGTGAGACGGATCGTGCCATCCGTGTCCACCAGAATCTGATCGAACGCGATGGCAGTGCCATCGCGGCACAAGGCGCGGTTCGCCAGCTGAGCGATGAGCAGCGGCTGCATGCACTGGCCGAACTGGGGCAGGATTATCTCAAGGCAGGATTGCTCGATCGCGCCGAGGATATTTTCCTCAAACTGCGCGGTACACAGCGCGATGAAGAAGCCTTGCGCTTCCTTCTGGAAATCTACCAGCAGGAAAAGGACTGGCTCCGGGCGATCGGGGTGGCACGCAGCTTGCCGGAACATGCGCGGCATCTCTGGCAGAAGGAAATCGCCAATTTTCATTGCGAGCTGGCGGCCTCCAGCCTCTTGCATGGCCAGATAGCCGAGGCGCATCGGCATCTGGATGATGCACTGGCCGAGAACCGCAAATGTGTGCGCGCCGCACTTTTGCAAGGCGAGGTGGCTCTGGCTGAGGGAAATACCGCAGCGGCCATCGAATCCTGGAAGCGTATCGAGCAGCAAAACCCGGTTTATCTTTCGCTGGCTGCACCCAAGCTGCTCGAAGCCATGCGGAATGAAGGGCGCGAGGAGGCGGGTATTCAGCTTTTGCGCGGCTGGTTTTCCCAGCACCCCTCGCTTGATCTGCTCGATACGGTTTATCAGTCGGAGATGCAGACCTGCGGCCCACAGGCGGCCTACCAGCTGGTGCGCGATGAACTTCGCCGTAACCCGACCCTCCTGGGGCTGGACAAACTCTATGAGGCGCAGGTTCAGTTCGCTCCGCTGGAACAGCGCGGCGATCTCGAACTGGTTCGCAGCCTGATCCATAACCATACCCGGCGTGTGGCGCGTTATCGCTGCGATGCCTGTGGCTTCAAGGCGCGCCAGTTCTACTGGCGTTGCCCGGCTTGTGGCGGCTGGGAGACTTATCCGCCCAGACGAACTGAAGAGTTCGACCTGGCACCCTGAGGATTATCGAATCATGAAAGTGACAGTCATTGGCACGGGTTACGTTGGCCTCGTCAGCGGTGTTTGCCTGGCGGAGGTGGGTAACAACGTGGTCTGTCTTGACGTGAATGCCGGGAAAATCCGCTTTCTCAACGAAGGCGGCATCCCTATTCACGAACCGGGACTAGACGATCTCGTGGCCAGCAATCGCGCTGCAGGACGTTTGCAATTCACGACGGATGCGGCTGCGGCCATTCATCATGGCGACATCGTTTTTATTGCCGTTGGAACACCGCCGGATGAGGATGGCTCGGCAGATCTGCAGTATGTGCTGGCGGCCGCGCGCAGCATCGGCCAGTTCATGAACAGCCCGAAAGTGGTGGTCGATAAATCCACCGTGCCGGTTGGAACCGCCGGGAAGGTCAAGGCTGCGATCGATGCGGAACTGGCAGCTCGCGGCCTGGCGATTGAATTCAGCGTCGTCTCGAATCCGGAATTTCTCAAGGAGGGGGCGGCAATTGCGGATTTCATGCGGCCCGACCGCATCGTCATCGGCTCCTCTGACCCCCGGGCAACCGAGCTGATGCGCCAGCTCTATGCACCCTTCCAGCGTAATCACGAACGTTTGATCGTCATGGATGTGCATTCTGCCGAACTGACCAAGTATGCGGCCAATGCCATGCTGGCCACGCGCATTTCCTTCATGAACGAATTGGCCCTGCTGGCCGGAAAACTTGGCGCGGATATCGAGCTGGTGCGCCAGGGGATAGGCTCCGATTCCCGCATCGGCTATCACTTTCTTTACGCAGGTTGTGGTTATGGGGGCTCCTGTTTTCCCAAGGATGTTCAGGCCCTGGCCCGTACTGCCGGAGAAGTCGGGCAGCAATTGCATCTGCTTGATGCCGTCGAAAAGGTCAATGAGCTGCAAAAACAGGTCTTGCCGGCAAAAATCGTTCAGCGGTTCGGCGAAGATCTGGGTGGGCGTCATTTCGCCTTGTGGGGGCTTGCGTTCAAGCCGAATACCGATGACATGCGCGAGGCCCCCAGCCGGGTGCTGATCGAAGCCCTGCTGGCGCGAGGTGCTACGGTCTGTGCCCATGATCCTGTCGCCATGCCGGAAGCCCGACGGATTTTCGGGGAGAACACCCGGGTGCGTTATGCCGATACGCCGCTGGCCGTGCTGGAGGGGGCAGATGCCCTGGTGATCGTCACCGAATGGAAAACCTTTCGTAGCCCGGATTTTCCGGCCATCAAGGCGGCCTTGAAACAGCCGGTGATTTTCGATGGCCGCAACCTTTACGAGCCCGCGCAGCTTCGCGCGCAGGGCTTTGAATATCACTCCATTGGTCGATCATGAGTCACACGCTTCCCGATACATCCCGGGCCCGCGTCCTCGTCGTGGGCGATGTCATGCTGGATCGTTACTGGTTCGGCGAGGTCAGCCGGATTTCCCCTGAAGCTCCTGTGCCCGTCGTCAAGATCGAGCGTCATGAAGAGCGGCTGGGCGGGGCTGCCAATGTGGCGCGTAATGTGGCTGCCCTGGGGGCTCGCGCGGGTCTGCTTTCGGTGGTGGGGACGGACGAAGCAGGGCGGCGTCTGGAAGAATTGCTGGCCGCCGAGAAGATCGATGCCAGCCTGCATGAGGATGCCAGGCTTTCGACGACCGTCAAGCTGCGTGTCATTGGCCGTCAGCAGCAGTTGCTTCGTATCGACTTCGAAAACTGGCCGACGCATGAAGTTCTGCGTAGCAAGCTCGCTGAATTCGAGGCGCGGCTGGCCGATTGCAACGTCGTTGTCCTCTCCGATTACGGCAAGGGCGGGCTCACGCATATCACCGAAATGATCCGCCTCGCCCGGGCAGCGGGAAAACCCGTGCTGGTTGACCCGAAGGGAGATGACTACGCGCGTTATGCTGGTGCGACACTGCTCACCCCCAACCGCAGCGAGTTGCGCGAAGTTGTCGGACGTTGGCAAGACGATGCGGAGCTGACTGCAAAAGCTCAGCAGCTTCGTCGCGAACTCGGACTGGAGGCTTTGCTGGTGACGCGTTCAGAGGAGGGGATGTCTCTCTTCATGGCAGAGAGCGAGGGTGTGCGGCACGAACCTGCCATCGCGCGGGAAGTCTTTGACGTCAGCGGTGCGGGAGATACGGTCATTGCCACGCTGGCCGTGATGCTGGGCAGCGGTCTTTCTTTGACGCAGGCCATGCCGCTGGCGAATCGTGCGGCGGGCATCGTCGTGGGCAAACTGGGTACGGCGGTGGCGACGCTGGATGAACTGAAAGAGCAGGTTTGATATGTATACCATTGTGACCGGGGCTGCCGGGTTTATCGGGGCCAATCTCGTCAAGGGGCTCAACGAACGCGGGGTGAAGAACGTCATCGCCGTCGACAATCTCACCCGGGCCGACAAGTTCAAGAATCTGGTCGATTGCGAAATTGCCGACTACCTCGACAAGCAGGAATTTCTTGAGCTGCTGTCTGAAGGGCATTTCGACGGGGCCATCGACGCCGTGCTGCATGAGGGGGCCTGTTCGGACACCATGGCGACGGATGGCCGCTACATGATGGAGAACAATTACCGCTACTCCGCCAGCCTGCTGGATTTTTGCCTCGACCAGGAAATTCCCTTCCTTTATGCCTCTTCTGCTTCGGTTTATGGCGGTGGCAGCGAATTCCGGGAGTCGCGCGAGTGCGAAGCTCCGCTGAATGTCTATGCCTATTCCAAATTTCTGTTTGACCAGCTGGTTCGCAGGCGTTTGCCGGAGGCTGTCTCACCTGTCACAGGATTCCGCTATTTCAATGTCTATGGGCCGCGCGAGCAGCACAAGGGACGCATGGCTTCCGTCGCTTTTCATTTTACGAACCAGTATCGTGCAGAAGGCAAAGTGCGCCTGTTTGAAGGCTGCGATGGTCGCGGCAATGGGGAGCAGTTGCGCGATTTCGTTTTTGTCGGAGATGTCGTCAAGGTTAATCTGCATTTTCTCGATCAACCCTGTTCTGGCATCTTCAATCTCGGTACGGGGCGGGCGCAGTCGTTCAATGATGTTGCCGTTGCCACGGTCAATACCTGCCGCGCCGGGCAAGGTTTGCCGCCGCTTTCGCTCGCCGGGCTGCAAGCGTCGGGGGTCATCGATTACATCTCCTTTCCCGATGCCTTGCGCGGCAAGTACCAGAGCTTTACCCAGGCCGATCTTTCCTGTCTGCGGGCGGCGGGTTATCACGGCGAATTTGCGACCGTGGAAGAAGGGGTTGCCCGGTACGTCCCGCAGTTGTTGCAGGCCTGATCCATTCAGTCATTCATCGGGGGAATCCATATGAAAAAGCTGCTCTTCGTCATTTTGTCCATGTTTGTAGCGATTCAATGCGCTTTTGCGGTGGTCAACATCAATACAGCCACGCAGGCAGAGCTCGAAGGTTTGTCCGGCATCGGGCCGGCGAAGGCCAAAGCCATTCTGGATGACCGTGTGAAAAACGGAGTGTTCAAAACCATTGACGATCTCAAGCGGGTCAAGGGTATTGGCCATGCCACCTTTGAGAAGCTGAGGAAGGACATCACTGTGTCCGGGGCGGCCGAAGAGCGTCCTGCGACGAAAAAAACACCGAAATGACGTTGACGGCCTCTTTTCGCGAGGCCGGAAGCTGAGGAGCGACATCATCAATACGCTGGAAAGTTACGTCGGCAAGACGCCATTGGTGCTTCTGAAGCGCATCCCGGGGGCGGATAACGTACGCCGGAACAACACCCTGCTAGTCAAGCTGGAAGGAAATAATCCGGCGGGTTCCGTCAAGGACCGGCCTGCCTTGTCCATGATTCTCGGCGCAGAAGCGCGTGGCCAGATCAAGCCAGGGGATACGCTGATCGAGGCTACCAGCGGCAATACGGGCATCGCCCTGGCGATGGCTGCCGCTGTGCGTGGCTATCGCATGATCCTCGTCATGCCCGAAAACCAGAGTGTTGAACGCCGTCAGACCATGCACGCATTCGGGGCGGAGCTCATCCTGACGCCGAAAACCGGCGGGATGGAGGCAGCACGGGATTTTGCCGAAAAGCTGCGCGACGAAGGACGGGGCATCATCCTCGATCAATTCGCCAACCCCGATAACCCGCTGGCGCATTACCGCACGACCGGCCCCGAAATCTGGCAGGGAACTGCCGGTCGTATCACGCACTTCGTCAGCAGCATGGGGACGACGGGGACGATCATGGGCGTCTCGCGTTTCCTCAAGGAGCAGGATTCCCGGGTGCA
The DNA here is from genome assembly GCA_964521075.1 of uncultured Sterolibacterium sp. Taxonomy (GTDB): domain Bacteria; phylum Pseudomonadota; class Gammaproteobacteria; order Burkholderiales; family Rhodocyclaceae; genus Sterolibacterium. The sequence goes on along the minus strand of CAZFPI010000053.1, from coordinate 11,235 downwards.
GATCATCGGCTGTCAGCCGGAGGATGGCGCGCAGATTCCCGGCATCCGGAAATGGCCGCAAGCCTATCTCCCCAAGATTTTTGATGCCTCCCGCGTGGATGTCGTTGAATCGGTCGGGCAGGCGGCTGCGGAAGACATGACCCGGCGGCTGGCGGCCGAAGAGGGGATTTTTGCCGGGATTTCTTCCGGCGGCGCGCTGGCCGTTGCCTTGCGAATTGCTTCCCGCACCGAAAATGCCGTCATCGTCTCCATTGTCTGCGATCGCGGGGACCGCTATCTTTCGACAGGCGTCTTTCCGGCCTGACCGGGGGGCGTCAGTCAGGGGCTTGTGGCAGACCACGTTGGCGGCAGTTGCCATGTGGCTTCCCAGGCTTCGATAGCTTCGGCTGGCATGGGGCGGGCGATGGCGTAGCCCTGGCCGATCTGGCAGCCAAGATCGAGCAGGCGGCTTCCGTGAAGCTCGGTTTCGATGCCTTCGGCCACCACCTGCATGCCAAAGGCGCGCGCCATGCCGAGAATGGCCTCCAGCATGGGCAAGGCTTCGTCCGGGCTGCCAATGTCACGGACGAAACTCTGGTCGATCTTCAGGGTTTGTATCGGTAGCTGTTTGAGGTAAGACAGCGAGGAATAGCCCGTCCCAAAGTCGTCCAGCGAGAAACTGACCCCTAGTGCCTGGCAGGCCTTGATGTTGGAGATGGCCTCGTCGGGGCGGTTGAGGGCGAGAGTTTCGAGAATTTCCAGATCGAGCAGGGCTGGAGGCAGCCCCGGATGCCGGGCCAGCCCGTCGGCAAGTTGTTTCGGGAAATCCTCCGACTGGAGATGGTTGGGGGCGATGTTGATGCTGACGCTGGCAATCTTTCCGGCGTCATGCCAGCGTGCCATTTGCGCCAGGGCAGTGTGCATGACCCAGAGTCCGAGTTCGATGCCCAGGGGATGATCTTCAACCAGCGGCAGAAAATGGGCGGGGGCGAGCAGGCCGCGTTCGGGGTGCTGCCAGCGGATCAGGGCTTCGTAACCCAGCACCTGCCCTGCGGACAGATGCACCTTGGGCTGGTAGTGGAGTACAAGCTCATCCTGTTTCAGGGCTTGTTGCAGACGCGACCGCCGTTCGTTCAGGTCGCGTTGCGAGCGTTCTTCCCGTTCGTCGAAAAACCGGGTTTGCTGACGCCCGGATTGTTTGGCCTGATACAGGGCGTGGTTGGCCTGCTGCACCAGCCTGTCCGGGTCGATGGGCGTGTCTTGCGGAAAACGGCTGATACCCGCGCAGAAACTGGCCGTCAGATGAAGGCCGGATTCGGCATGCCCCTGTTCTGCCGTCTGCCTCAGTGCGCCCAGGGTTGCGTTGAGGTTTTCCGGTTGGTTGAGCAGGACAAGGAATTCATCCCCTGATGTTCGTGATATCACTCCCCAGTGCCCGAGGACGCTTTGCCAGCGTTGCGCGAGCATGCACAGAAAACGATCGGCGGCTTCGGTTCCTGCCTGGCTGTTGATCTGCCGGAAATTATCCAGATCGAGCGAGATCACGGCCAGGGGGCAGTGTGCCTCCATCAACTGGCGCAACTCCTGGATGAAGCCGTTGAAGTTTCGCAGCCCGGTCAGCCGGTCGTGGTAAGCCAGAAATTTCAGGTCGGCCTGGTAACCTGCGGCTTGCTGTTCCAGTGCTGCCATGAGGTGCTGGTCGTGGATGCGCTGCATTTCAAGCTCTGCCTTGTCACGCAGGCTCTGTTCGCGCAACAGGCGCAACGAGGTGGTGGAGAGCTTGGCGTACATGCGAAGGATGGACTGGATCATCAGCTGGATGACCCCGGTCATGATCTGGTCGGCATGTTGACGTGCATTCTCCAGGCTGGCGCCCTTGTCCCGTATTTCGAACAGCATGATTGCGGTTCGGCGGTCGCGATCCAGGATGTGGTAGGCCAGCCAGCGCGTCAGGTATTCGAGCAGATGGTTGCAGCAGTCTTCGTCATCCTTTGCCGTGGCGCAGACTTGCTGGATGTGGGCAATGAATTTCTGGTGGGTCTGGTGATGCTTACCGTTGAGTTCGTGATCCGGGATGTACTGGTTCCAGAGTTTTTCTTCCGTCTCGAAATGGTAATTGGCGTAATCGACCAGTGCCCGGGTGGTCTCGGGCAGGGAGAGCGGGTTTCTTTCATTGGCGACGTGTCGGCCCAGCGTATTGAGAATGGCGACAAGCTGCTGATGCTGCTCGTCGATGATTCCGATGCCCGTTTCAAAATGTGCATCCCAGGGAAAAATGTCGATGTCAGACTCTGCGCGCTTTGCGTATTCCTCAGAACCGGGCTTGTCGATGGGGGTGAGGGTGTTCATGCTGGCTCGCTGGCGATGCTCGGGACGTTTAGCATACTCTCATAATATTCAAGGTCAATTGACGCCGTTGATGACGTCGGTGTAAATCTGTTTGTCATTTTTTCAGGCGTGGTGTATGGGTCAAACGCCCGTTTGACGCAGATTCTGGCTGTTTGTACGGATTTCATTCGCTATAATCGCCCGGTTGCATTACTCGGGAACACATCATGGGTTTTCTGTCTGGCAAGCGCATTCTCATCACAGGGTTGTTGTCCAATCGTTCCATCGCCTACGGGATCGCCCAGGCCATGCACCGCGAAGGGGCGCAGTTGGCTTTCACCTACCAGAACGACCGGGTACGTGACCGGGTCGGCAAGCTGGCGGGAGATTTTGGTGAAGCCTTGCTGTTTCCTTGTGACGTCGCTGAAGACGCGCAGATCGACGCGCTGTTTGTCGAGCTGGGCAAGCAGTGGGACGGGCTGGACGGGTTGGTGCATTCGATCGCCTATGCCCCCAATGAGGCACTCGAAGGTGATTTTCTCGATGGCCTCTCGCGTGAGGCATTCCGTATTGCCCATGACGTTTCAGCCTATAGCTTCCCGGCCCTGGCCAAGGGCGCGCGCACGCTCATGGAAGGGCGCAATGGCTCCTTGCTGGCTTTGAGCTATCTGGGCGCGGTGCGTACCATGCCGAATTACAACGTCATGGGTCTGGCCAAGGCCAGCCTGGAGGCTTCGGTGCGTTACATGGCGGCCAATCTTGGGCCTTGCGGTACTCGCGTCAATGCCATTTCGGCCGGGCCGATCAAGACGCTGGCCGCTTCCGGTATCGGCAATTTCGGCAAGCTGCTTTCGTACAACTCGCATCACGCGCCCCTGCGTCGCAACGTGACCATCGAGGAAGTCGGCAATGCCGCTGCTTTCCTTTGTTCCGACCTGGCCAGCGGTATTACCGGCGAGATCATGTACGTCGACGGTGGCTTCAATACCACGGCACTGGGTAATGCCGAGCCCATGACCCCGGGTGCTTGATTTCGGCCGTTTTCTGCCGCTGGCTCACGCAGTCTTGCTCGCCGGCTTTGCTGGCGGGCTGGCTTTTCTGCCGAACACTGCGCTGGCGGGTGAGTACGTCAATCATGCTGGCTTGAGTTTTGTCGATATTCCGGCAGGTGTCTTTTTCATGGGGGCCTGTCGGCCCGGTGCGGCATCCCCTGGTTCTTCCTTACCTTCGCCGGGGGCGTATGCCTGCCCGTCCGGCGGCGAGAAAGACGCTGAAGCCTATGAGGATGAAACGCCGCAGCACCGCGTTGCTGTCGGCGCGTTTCAACTGGGCAAAACGCCGGTCACCTTGGGGCAGTTCAAACGCTTCGCCCACGAGTCAGGCAGGGAATCGCTCCTGGATGAGCGTTTTCTGAAGGCTAACGAGGGGCAGGGCGACATGACGCCCGTGGTTCGGGTCAATTGGCAGGATGCCCGGGATTTCATCGACTGGCTCAACCGGACGCGCCCCAAAACGGACCAGGGACAGTACCGTTTGCCCAGCGAAGCGGAATGGGAATACGCAGCGCGTGGCGGGACGAGATCGCCCTTTTATTTCGGTGAGGCGGCGGAAAAACGCCTGGGGCTTTTTGCCTGGTATGACAAAAATGCCGGTAACCGGCAGCGGGTCGTCGGCAGCAGGAAGCCCAATCCCTTTGGCCTGTATGACATGCTGGGAAATGTCTGGGAATGGACGGAGGATTGCTGGAACGAGAATTACCAGAACGCTCCGGCCGATGGCCGTGCCTGGTTGCAGGGGGATTGCAGCCGCCGGGTCGTGCGTGGCGGGTCGTGGTTCGATGTGCCGCTTTATCTGCGGGTCAGCACGCGTTTTGGCGACCGCGCCACGCGGCGTATCAATTACGATGGATTCCGGGTAGTCCGATTCTTGCCGCCGCCGGTTCGTTGAGTGCGTTTTCTTTCAGCGGCGATTGCCGGTAGAACTTCTCGAGTTGCCCATGAACCTCGGGATATTCCTTTCGAAGCAGGCCGGGCCGGGCGAAAAAAGCCTCGCTCATGACGGCGAAGAACTCGGCGGGTGCTTCAGAACCATAGGCATCCAGCCCGGTTTCTTCTTCCCGGTCGACACGATGCCGGAAGTCTTCAAAGGCTGCGGTAAACGCCGTTTTCCATGCCTGGCGTGACATGTCGGCGTGCAGGGGAGGGAAGCCGTCAGCCAGGCCGTTTCGCATGTCGAGTTTGTGTGCGAACTCATGGATGACGATCTGTACGCCCCCGGCTTCTTCCATGTCGTCGAACCAGGAAATCAGAACCGGGCCGTTGTGCCAGGCTTCTCCCAGTACGACATCGTCGAATTCATGCACGATGCCGTATTCGTCCATTTCTTCTCGCGGGATGATGAAATCCCCCGGGTAGACGATGATGCCAATCCATCCTTCGTACCACTCCAGCCCGAGATTGAGGATGGGCAGGCAGGCTTGCAGGGCGATGGATAGCTGGACGGAAGGTTTCAGTCGTAGCCCGCGTGCCCCGGCCATCTGTTTGCTGACGAGAAATTCCATCGCCAGGGCGCGAAGCCGCTGTTTGTCCGGCACGCCGAGATGGGCGAAAAGGTTCGAGATCGGTGCTTCGGCGGATTGCCATTGCCTGTCGGTGATTTCCTGGGTTAGCCGGTTTGCCTTGCGGTGTCGCAGCCAGTTTTTCAGGGTGTGGAACATGGGGGGGTATGGCGGGTTTCGGAATGCAGGCCGCCATTATGTGTCGGTAATCTGTGGTCTGAAAGCCGTGCCTCATCCATCGTCGCCTCAATCTGGGATAATTCGCCCCATGGTTTCTCTGCCCCATCCTACTTCTGATACGGCTTCCGCCGCGCTCGCAGTTTCTGCTTCCAAAAACGCCGGGTATTTTGAGCTGACCTTGCTCGACGATCTGGCCGAAGGCTTGCCAGCAGGGAGCCAGGACAAACTGATGCAGGCTCTGGCCTGGGCGGACCAGCGTTATGCCGGAGCCTTGCTGGAGTCGGGCGAGCTGGTGCTGGATCATGCGGTGGGGATGGCGCGCATTGCGGCTGTGCTGGGCCTGGATATCGATGCGCGGCTGGCAGCACTGCTCTCCGGTGCGCCGACTCACGGACTGGGGGAGGATGAGACTGCCGGTCAGTGGCACAAGGCCATCATCGATATTTTCGGGCCGGCCGTGGTTCAGCTCGTCGACGGCATGCACAGGCTCAACCGGCTTCGCTTGTTGCCCACCGTGCGAAACACTCCTGCCGAGGATGCCCAGGTGCAGGCCGAGGTCATGCGGAAGATGCTGCTCGCCATGGTGGAGGACATCCGTGTCGTGCTGCTGCGTCTGGCCAGCCGGGATCAGACGTTGCGCTATCTGACCGGGCATCCTGGCGCGCTACGGGAGCGCATTGCCCATGAAAGCCTCGATATTTACGCGCCACTGGCGAATCGCCTTGGTGTCTGGCAGCTGAAGTGGGAAATCGAGGATTTGTCCTTCCGCTTTCTTGAGCCGGAAACTTACAAACGCATTGCCAAAATGCTCGATGAGCGGCGTGTCGAACGCGAGCGTTTCATCGAGCAGACCATGGTCAGGCTTAAGGCCGAGATGCGTGCCGCCGGTATCGAGGCGGAGATCCAGGGGCGTCCCAAACATATCTACAGCATCTGGAACA
>CAZFPI010000053.1:0-5240 GCA_964521075.1 uncultured Sterolibacterium sp. | reverse complement strand
GAAGCGGCTGGAGTTCGACGCGGTCTGTGATGTGCGGGCATTGCGTATCCTCGTTGCGGAAATCCGGGATTGCTATACCGCGCTGGGTATCGTTCATCACCGCTGGCAGCCTGTGCCCGGAGAGTTCGACGACTACATCGCCCAGCCCAAGGGCAATGATTACCGCTCGCTGCATACGGCGGTTATCGCCGAGGACGGGCGGCCTTTCGAGGTGCAGATTCGTACCTATGAAATGCATTACCACTCCGAGCTGGGCGTTGCCGCGCACTGGCGTTACAAGGAAACCGGCCAGTCGAAGGAATCGAGCCGCAGTGAGCAGGCGTATGACGACAAGATCTCCTATCTTCGCCAGCTTTTGTCCTGGCGCGACGAAATTACCGATAGTGCCGAATGGGTGGCGCATTTCAGGAAGGCGGAGCTAGACGATACGATCTATGTGTTGACACCACAGGGGCGGGTGTTCGACCTGGCCCGGGGGGCAACACCTGTGGATTTCGCCTACCGCCTGCATACCGATCTGGGGCATCGGTGCCGTGGCGCGCGGGTCGCTGGGCAGCTCGTGCCGCTCAATACGCCGCTGGTGACGGGGCAACGGGTGGAAATCATCACGGCGCGGCAGGGCGGGCCTTCGCGCGACTGGCTGAGTCCATCACAAGGTTATCTGGCAAGCCATCGGGCGCGGCAGAAGGTGCGTCAGTGGTTCGCGGCGCAAGAGGATGAAAACCTGCAATCCCAGGGCCGGGCCTTCATCACGCGCGAATTGCAGCGTGAAGGGCAGACGCAGGCCAATATCGATACGCTTGCCCAAAAACTGGGCTTCAGGAATGCCGAGGAGCTTTATCGTGCGGCGGGCCGGGGAGAGCTGGGGGCCCGCACCTTGCAGTCGGCCTGGCGTGAGCAGACGGGCGAGCCCGACGATGCGGCGATTGCCGCCGAAATCATCGCCCAGCGCAGTCGTGTGGAAACCGGTGGCAGTGGTGTGCTGGTCGTCGGTGTCGACAAGCTGATGACCCAGCTGGCGCGTTGTTGCAAACCGGTTCCGCCGGATCCGATTTCCGGTTTTGTGACGCGCGGCAAAGGTGTGTCCATCCATCGCAGCGACTGCCGGACTTTTCGTCATATCGCTTCGCGTCACCCGGAGCGCGTCATCGCGACGGCCTGGGGCAAGGAAAGCAGCGATGGCCAGAAGCATTATTCTGTTGGCCTCGTTGCCGAGGCCCTGGATCGTCAGGGCTTGCTGCGGGATATTTCCGAGGTGCTCTCGCGGGAGCGTGTCAATGTCACTGCCGTCAAGACGCTCTCCCGCCAGGGACGGGCGCGCATGGCTTTTACGGTTGAACTGGCCAATACCCGGCAGTTGCAGCAACTGATGCGGCTGGTTCAGGAAGTTCCCGGCGTCAATGACGTCTGGCGCGTCTGAACTCAGCCTGGCATCTTCATCATTTCAAGGAGAGCTACATGGAAAAAAGCATTGCCCAGGCGGAAGTCATCGTCAATCTGCCGCGTGCCGAAGTCTGGTCGCGCTTGCGTGATCTGAGCTGTCCCCATAAATATGTGCCCGGTCTGCGCGATTGCCGGATGACGACGGACAAGAAGGAAGGTGTCGGGGCAAGCCGCCGGGTTTATACGACTAGCGGCATGGAAATGGATGAAACCGTCGTCGAGTGGAATGAAGGCCAGGGCTTCGTCATCCGCCTGCACGATGGCAACAAGCCGCCCCCGCCGATCTTCACCGAAGCCCGATTTCATTACCTTCTGGAGGACGCGCCAGGAGGCAAGACCCGCTTTCAGCCGACGATGACCTATACGCTGAAATTCGGCATTTTCGGCGTGTTGCTCGATCGCCTGCTCATCAACATGATCGTTCGTAGCAACATGAAAAAAGTCGGCGCGGGCTTCCAGCAATTTTACGAGTCGGGCAAGCCGTCGAACCCGGCGTACAAGGCGTGATGCGGGAATGAAAGGGACGCCCTGGCTGATTTGTCCGTCGCAGGCGTCCGCCTCCCGGCGATTGCGGCTTTACTGTTTTCCCTATTCCGGCGGCAATGCAGTCAGCTTCGTGCCCTGGCAACGCGAGATCGACCCGGCCATCGAACTGTGCGCGGTCCAGTTGCCAGGGCGCGGGGCGCGTTTTCGTGAGCCGCCCTGCACCTCGTTTTCCGGGTTGATCGTGCAGCTAGCGCAAGTGCTGGCCGGGCAAAACGCCATGCCTTTTGCCTTTTATGGCCATAGCCTGGGCGCATTGATTGCTTTTGAGCTGGCGCGATATTGCCGCGACCAGGGCATGCCCATGCCGCAACACCTGATCGTTTCGGGCTGCAATGCGCCGCCACTGCGTGAAAAATCGAAACGCCTGCACGAGCTTCCGGATGAGGACCTGATTGCCAGATTGCGCGCGTACAACGGTACCCCCGCCGAGATACTGGAAAACCGCGAGCTCATGCGGCTTTTGCTGCCTGCCATCCGTGCCGATTTCGCGCTGGGGGCGGATTATTGTTATCAGGCGGCTGCCCCCCTGCCCATTCCGCTTACGGCCCTGTCGGGCCGACGCGATGAGCATGTGGATGTCGGGGAAATCCGACGCTGGAAAGAACAGACTGACATGGTCTACCATGAGCATTGGTTCGGGGGCGATCACTTCTTCATTCATGAAGAACGTCAGGCCGTGCTGGACTGCATCAGTGCGGAACTCCTCGGACGCACATAACTAAAGTATTATCTGCTTCCCGCGCGGGGGCGCGCGGGAAGAGAAATATTGGGGAAAATCATGGATAAGAACATGTCGTCTGCCAACGCGACTACCTTGACCGCGAGGCTTGCCTGGGCGGCTTTGGCAATGACGCTGCTGCTGATCGTGACGATGGTCTGGAACGGGCTGAGTCTGCGCGAGGAAACACTCGAAGAAGCCGGCCTGGCGGCGGCGCGTAGCGCGATCCAGGCGGCCAGCGGCTCGCGGGCGTTCTACTCGCGTGAAGTGGTTCCGAAAGCCAAGGCGAAGGGGGTGGAGATTACCCACGATTTCGAGGGCAAGGAGGACAGGATTCCCGTGCCGGCCACACTCATGCATGCCCTGTCCACGCCGGAAAATGGCCTGCGTCTGTATTCACGTTTGCCTTTCCGGTTTCGTAATGGCGGGACAGCGCAGCTCGACCATTTCGAGGATGAGGCCCTGGCCTGGCTGGAAAAGAATCCCCAGGGTGAGTTTTATCGCATCGAACAACGCGGCGGTGTGCCGGTCATGCGCCTTGCGCGGGCCGACATCATGTCGAACGAGTCCTGCGTGACTTGTCATAACGCGCACCCCGATTCCCCCCGGCGCGACTGGAAAGTGGGCGATGTGCGCGGCGCGCTGGAAGTGGCGATTCCCATTGGCGCGACCGAGGCGCGGATATCGCATCGTTTTCTCTGGGCACTGGGCCTGATGCTGGGCTGTATTATCCTTGCAGCCGGCATGATCCTCTGGGTGACGCGAGGTGTGCAGCAATCCTTGAAAGCCGTGGTGGATGCGGCGGAGCACGCCGTATCGAACAACGACTTCAGCCATGACGTTCCCGTATCCGGAACGCGTGAAACTATCGGCGTCAGTCTGGCCATCAATCATTTGCTGCAAAAATTCCGGGAGATCATCGCAGGCATGCGTGCTTCGAGTGCGGCGGTCAGCGGGGCATCAAAATCTTTGACGGGCAACAGTGTCGAGGTCAGCCGGAATACGGAGGCGCAAGTCGACGCCGTGGCTTCCATCGCCGCATCTGTCGAGCAGACTTCGGCCAGCCTGAGCGAGACTGCCAGTAACGCCAGCCGGGCGTTTGAGGTCGTGGAATCGGCCGAGGCGGGGGTTGAGCGGGCCTTGTCGGTCATGCTGGAGACAACGGCCAATATCAAGTCTGTGGCCAGCATGATCCAGCAATCCGGCGCGGGTATCGAGGCCCTCAATCAAAGCTCCATGCGTATTGGCAGTATCGTGCAGGTTATCCGGGAGATTGCCGACCAGACCAATCTGCTTGCGTTGAACGCCGCCATCGAGGCCGCGCGCGCGGGTGACCAGGGGCGCGGTTTCGCCGTGGTGGCCGATGAAGTCCGGAAACTGGCAGAGCGCACTTCGACCGCCACACAGGAAATCGTGGGGCTGGTGGGTGATATCCGCAACCAGGTGGAAGGCATGGTCAGCGGTATTCATCACGCCAACAAGCAGATGGATGACAATCTGAATCTCGTACAGCGCACGGAAACCGCCTTGCACGAGATTGGCGAGCAGTCCCAGCGTGTGGCCGAGCATGTGCAAAGCATCGTCCATGCCATCCGCGAGCAGGACGAGGCGATACGCCATGTGGCCGTCAATATGGAAAAAATCTCGCAGATGACCAGCGAAAACCGGCAGGTTGCCGGTTCCAGCAATCAAATGGCCGAGGAGCTGGACCAGATGGCGGCAAGAGCCAATGAGTCCGTGGCGAAATTCAGGGTGTGATCCACAGGGGCAGCATTAGTCTGACCTGTCCGGGGAAGCTCTGATTGATCGGAGCTTCCCCGGCCTGCTTTTTCAATGGCTGATTGGCTTGTAGCGTATCCGCTTGGGTTTTGCGCCTTCTTCGCCCAGCCGCTTTTTCTTGTCGGCCTCATATTCCTGGTAGTTGCCGTTGAAGAAAATCCACTGAGAATCGCCTTCGCAGGCGAGGATGTGGGTGGCGATCCGGTCGAGGAACCAGCGGTCGTGCGAGATGACCAGCACACTGCCAGCGTATTCCAGCAGAGCATCTTCCAGTGCGCGCAGGGTTTCAACATCGAGGTCGTTTGAGGGTTCGTCGAGCAGCAGCACATTGCCACCGGCACTGAGCGTTTTTGCCATGTGCAGGCGGCCACGTTCGCCGCCAGAGAGCTGTCCAACGATTTTTTGCTGGTCGCTGCCTTTGAAATTGAAGCGGCCCAGATAGGCGCGTGCCGGGGTCTGATACTTGCCGATGGTGAGCAGGTCCGCCCCGCCGGAGATGGCTTCGAATACTGGGAGATTTTCACTGTCTGGCCCAGGGCGACCTCACCGGAATCCGCTTGTTCCTTGCCGGTAATCATCTTGAACAGGGTGGATTTTCCCGCACCGTTCGGGCCGATGATGCCGACGATGGCTCCGGGGGGGATGCTGAAACTCAGATTGTCGATCAGGAGACGGTCACCGAAACGCTTGCTGACATTTTTGAATTCGATGCCGTCGTTGCCCAACCGTGCGGCGACAGGGATGAAGATTTCCT
>CAZFPI010000052.1:18023-18246 GCA_964521075.1 uncultured Sterolibacterium sp. | reverse complement strand
CTATCCCGATGGAAGATATGGATTTGATCATCGAGCCGGCCCGCCTCAAGGTCTCCGTCAATCCGCGCGCACCGAATATCCCCATGTCGGTTGCGATGGGCAGTCAACAGAACGAATAGCGTTTATCCGCCGCAGCGGAGCAGGTAGAGCAATTAAAGGGGCCAGGCTCATTTAGCAATATATTTACCAATAGAAGGAAATAGCGGGCAAACCACGGTTTCAT
>CAZFPI010000052.1:3090-18013 GCA_964521075.1 uncultured Sterolibacterium sp. | reverse complement strand
ACTCTGCAGCAAATGGCACGGCACTGACCGCAGCCGACACCTTCGTGGAAGTTGTCCGTATCGCTGGCGCGCAGTTCTCCCAAGCCAACGCCGACCTTCGCCTGTTGGCGTTCTAAGAAAGCAAAGGGGCAAGAAGGAAAAGGGGACAGCCCCCGATTATTCGGCCAAGTCCCCCTTCCTCAGCCTCTCAACCCCCGGTTCGCCGGGGGTGGCCACAAGCCACTCAACCCCATCCCTCACAAGGGGGTGGGGTTTTCACGTTTACCCCGGCCGCAATTAAAGGGGCCAGGCTAAATGAAACAAAAGGACACCCACTTTGTTTGACAACGCCCCTCACTCTTCATAAAATCCGCCCATCATGACCCGCGCCCGCGCCTCCCTCATCTCCCTTTCCGACACGCCGTGGTACCACGTCGTCAATCGCTGCGTGCGCCGCGCCTTCTTGTGCGGGGACGATCATCTCGCCGGCAAGAACTACGACCATCGCCGAGGCTGGATCGTCGAGCGCGTCAAGCAGTTGGCCAGCGTTTTCGCCATCGACGTGGCGGCTTATGCGGTGATGAGCAACCACTATCACCTGGTGCTGCGCGTCGATGCCGAACGCGCCCAGGGTTGGAGCCGCGACGAGGTGCTGCGCCGCTGGACGCAGCTCTTCGACGGCCCGGTGCTGGTGCAGCAACTTCAGGCCGCCCAGGAACGTGGCGAGGATGCCGGCATGGATACCGCCACCCTGGCCCGCATCGACGAATGGGCGGAGAGCTACCGCACCCGGCTGATGGATATTTCCTGGTTCATGCGCGTCTTGAATGAGACGATTGCCCGCCAGGCCAATGCCGAAGACAAGGTGACCGGCCGCTTCTGGGAGGGCCGTTTCAAGAGCCAGGCGCTGCTGGATGAACAGGCGGTGCTCACCGCCATGACCTATGTCGACCTGAACCCGATTCGTGCCGCGATGGCCGAAACGCCAGAAGATTCGGAACACACCTCGGCAGCCGAACGCATCGATGAAATCAAGCCGGGACGCAGGCAAACACAGCATGATCGGCAGCCACGCCATGCGCAGAGGCAGGCGGCTTCCTCCACCCGCTCTCCCAGCCCCGCTCCCGCCAGCGGGCGAGAGGAGAACAACATCGAGCCGCTGCTGCCGCTGCGCCATGAAACCCATCTGGCGAAGCTGTCACAGCAGCCCCTGATGCCGTTTGACGCCACCGGCCGCTTGCGCGCGGCGATTCCCTTCAGTCTGGAAGACTATCTGGAGCTGCTGGAGGCCACCGGCCGCTGCCACCATCCGAACAAACGCGGCCAGATGCCCGAGCGCACGCCGCGCTTGCTGCAGCGCCTGCAACTGGCACCGGAGCAGTTCATCGAATGCTCGGCAAAACTGCTGCTGCGCTTTGGCAGCGCCGTGGGCGCATCTGAAAAGCTCACCGCCCACTGCGCGGCGCGGCAGGTGAAATATCTGCGCGGCATCGGTGCGGCCAGGCGGATGGAGGAGAAGCAGGCGGCGTGAGTGCCATCCCACCAGTGCGGAGTTTCTTGTCGCAAGAAGCGCCGGCCGTGCCAGCGACCGAGCAGGCAGCCGATAGCGAACAGCAGCGGCATTAAAAGCCAGATTTCCAAGACGATCCTCCTGGACAAAATCTGAGGCTTGTAAGATTTCGCTTAAAAGCTAAAATAAGGCATGCACGAAATCATCCACTACCTCGACGAGGCCGAGAACGACCTGTACCAGGATTGGCTCGACGCCCTGCGTGACCGGGTGGCGAAGGTGGCAATCATCAAGCGTGTTGCCCGTATGGAAGTGGGCCTGTTTGGTGACTGCAAGTCTTTGCGCGATGGGGTATGGGAACTGCGGATCGATGTCGGCACCGGCTACCGCGTGTACTACGCTCACGTGGGCGGTAGGGTGATTCTGCTGACCAGTGGTGGCGACAAAAAGTCGCAGAGCCGCGACATCGAGCGTGCCGTGAAGTTTTTGAAGGACTGGGAGAAGCGAAATGGCTAAAACACATCGAACCCACGAGGAGGCGACGGTCAAGATGTTCCGCAAAGACCCGGAACTGGCCGCTGACTACCTTAATTCCGTACTGGAAGACGGCGACGAAACCGACCTGATGCTGGCACTGCGTACACTGAGTAAAGCGTTCGGCGGCGTCCAGGAAGTGGCGCGGCAGGCCGACGTCAATGCCCATACCCTGTACCGAACGCTATCCGAGAAAGGTAACCCCGAACTCAAGACCTTGTCGGCGATTCTGAAGGCGATGGGCATGCGTCTGGCAATTCAACCCTTGAACCATCAAGGACAACACCACGTTCATGACTGATACAAAAAATAACGGTATCGCCGCCGAATCCATCGGCTGGCTGCCGCTGGGCGACGGTGCCTACCTGCACGTCGGTGACCCGGATGCGCTGGTGATCGACGTGGTCGGGGTGCCGGATGCGGGGATGGCGGGGATGAATGTGTTGTGGGTGGGGTGAGGCTTACACCATCTTGATGATCAGTCGCTTGCCACAGGCGTGTGCATATTTACGCAGTGTGGCAAACGAAGGGGAGTGACTGTCGCTGCGAATGGATGTCTCCAGGCGTGAAATGGCACTTTTGGTCGTTCCCATGCGGGTGGCGACTTCCTCCTGCGTCAGTCCCGCTTCCTTGCGTGCCTGTAGCAATTCATTGATGGCGGTGTATTCCTCTTCCAATCCCTCCCAAGCTGCCTTGAAGCCAGGCCGCTGCATGGCGCGAGCAAGTTCCGCTTTGCTATCCAGGCGAATTGGATTGTAGCGGTCGTTATCCATGTTTAATCTCCTTGAGCCGCTTGCGGGCAGTTTTGAGTTCGTTGGCTGGTGTTTCCTGTGTTTTCTTGATAAAGCTATGCAGGATGACGATCTGGCGACCAACCATCGTGCAGTAAAAGGCTCGACCGATGCCTTCTTCGCCCTTGCAGCGCAGCTCGAACAAGCCTTCGCCCATGGCCCGTGAGTGAGGTAGCCGCAGATCGGCACCGTGATCTTCCATGAGGCTGACCAGACGCAGAAAGTCAGCGTAAATCCCCACTGGCCATTCGGTGATTTCCCGTTGGACACGCTCGTTGAAATAATTGACCGACCAGTTCATGGGTTGATGTTAGCCGATACGCTAACTTTCAACAAGCCGGACGATGAAGAAGTGGTCATCACTGTAGTGGGCGTGCCGGGTACGGGGATGGCGGGGATGAATGTGCGGAGGCAAAACGGGGTTAGGTCTTGCAATCACGCATTGATGAATAAGGTCAGGCCACGGTTTTCTGGTTTCTTCTGCCGGGATTGTGAGATTGCGGGTCAAGCCCGCAATGACACGTTCCCCAATGACAGGGGTCAGACCGCGGCTTTCTGTTTAACTTAACGATCTATATTCGCAATGCAACCCGTCGCGACTCGAAGTTGCTGATGATCCTCGCACACCCACGCACAGTGGAAAGCAATGCAGAAGACGTGGGTCACGCTTGACTTCGGGGGGGGGAAGTTGATAAAGTAGTGTTCAACACTACATAGGAGTGCGTTATATGAAAACAATTTCAGCGGCAGAAGCCAACCGCCGTTTTTCCAATTTATTGCGCGATGTGGCAACTGGCACGATCATCACGGTGCTGTCACGCGGCAAGCCCGTAGCCACCATCGGACCGGCGAATACACAGCCAGGTAGCCAAAAGTCTGCACGGCTGCAATTGTTGAATCGCTTGCGTAGTCAAAAAGCCACTGGCGCACGCAACTGGACACGCGACGAACTCTACGAGGGGTAAGCATGCGCATTGCGTTCGATACCAATATCCTGGCCTACGCGGAGGGTGTGGGGGACGAACGGCGCTGCATGTTGGCGGTGCAGTTGGTCGAGCAGCTTGCCAGCATCGATGTGGTGCTGCCAGCTCAGACGCTCGGCGAGCTCACTCGGGTACTGACAGGCAAGGCCAAGCGTCCGGCGGACGAAGTTCGCACGGCCGTTCTGGGCTGGGCGGATAGCTATGACGTTGCCGATTCTACCTGGCAGGCGTTTGCTTCAGCGATTGATTTAGTTGTCGATCATAGGTTGCCGATGTGGGATGCATTGGTTCTGGCGGTCGCCGCAGAGAACCGCTGTCGCCTGCTGCTCTCCGAAGATTTTCAGGAGGGCTTTACCTGGCGCGGCGTCACCGTGGTCAATCCGTTCGCCTTGGTTGTTTCACCCTTTCTATCCAGCCTGCTGGAATAATGAAAAGAAAAAAGAAGAAAAAAGCAAGAAAAAAGGGTCAAGAAAAAAGGGTCAGGTCTTGCAATCAAGCATTAGAAAAAAGCAAGAAAAAAGGGTCAGGTCTTGCAATCAAGCATTAGTAAATAAAGAGAGGCCACGGTTTTCTGGTTTCTTCTGCCGGGATTGTGAGATTGCGGGTCAAGCCCGCAATGACACGTTCCCCAATGGCAGGGGACAAGCATAAAACAGGAAAATGAAGAAAAACATGGGGTCTTGCGTTAACGCATTTGAGAACAAGCACCGTCCCGCCAGTTCCGGGTTTCTGATGGGGATGGTACGCTGAACCGAACGGGTGGGTAGATCCTTTGCGTCTTTATGCAAACCGGCAAGATGGTTGATATTTACGGCATCACAGGTGGCGCGATGCTTCCATGCGGTCGTGCAACACCCGAATGACGGCAATCCCGAAGTCGGTCAAGCGGAAGTAAATTATGTGCCGCTCAACGCCCCACCGACGATAGCTCGGCCGGATGTGCTCACAGCTTGGCGCCGTTTTGGGTGATTGCGCCAACTCGGCAAACGCCGCTGTCAGGGAATCGATGTAACGATTTGCTTGATCGACACCCCATTGTCGAACCGTGTAGGCCCAGATCGATTCAAGGTCACGCTCTGCCGCTGGGCTCAGGCGATATTCAGCCATGCGCGGCCAGCATCCTTTGTTTGAACGCGGCTGGGTCGAAGCTGCGGGGGGCACCGCTGGCTTCGCCCTCGATCAGTGCAGAGCGGATCGCTTCGATCTCGGCACTACGTTGCTGCTCGCGTCGGATCAGGTCACGGATGTACTCGCTGTCGTTGGTGTAGTGCCCGGCATTGATTTGAGCCTTGACCCAGTTATCTAGCTGATCGGTCAGGGTGATGGTCTTGCGCACGGTTCCCATGGTGCTGTCTCCTATGTTGGCATCGGTATGACTTAAATTCATACTATTGGTGCAATATAGTGCAAAACCGTGCGCAATAAAAGGGGAAACCCATTAGCCGACCGGTGTCAAGCAGGAAAAACGGGGTCACCCATTCAGAAACATGGGGCCAGGTCTTGCAATCACGCATTGATGAATAAGGACAGGCCACGGTTTTCTGGTTTCTTCTGCCGGGATTGTGAGATTGCGGGTCAAGCCCGCAATGACACGTTCGTTAAGAGCTAGGTCACGGGGTCAGGTCTTGCAATCACGCATTTGCGAAAAACAAAAGGGCAGCCACTTTGTTTGCCCCTTCGCTGTCATAACGTCCATTATGCACACTACGCCGGAATGGTAAGCCTGTCGGGAGAACGAGGCCAAGGGCATGCTGCTTGCGGTGATCGGAATGCTGGTGCTGCACTCGATATGAGCCTTCCAGCGGTAGAAAGCGACTTGCACGTTATCCGCTTCTAGCGTATGACGTGCATATGGTTTTTGTGGAACTCCCGATCTTCGTCCGTTGTGCAGCCGAGCTGTTCTCGGATGAGGATATCGCCGAGCTGCAGAACACCTTGCTGGAAAACCCCGCTGCCTGGCCGGGGAAAGCGTGGTGGTGCCCGGGTGATCTACTACCACTGGGCCAGCAAGGAGCAGTGCTGCTTGGTCTATGCCTACGCGAAGAATGTTGCTGCGGACATGACACCTGATCAGCTGCGGCGGTTGGCCGATGTGATGCAAGCGGAGATACGAGATGAATGACAAACAGTTCGACGAGTTGCTGGGCAGCGTACGTGACATGGGCCGCCATATGCGCGGTGAAGCTGTGGCCGGTGTGCGTGTGCATGAGTTTCCCGAACCCGACGTCAAGGCGATCCGCGAGCGTACAGGACTGTCGCAGAGTCGATTTGCCTATCTGATCGGCGTCAAGCCTAAGACCTTGCAGAACTGGGAGCAGCATCGCGTGCGCCCGGCAGGCCCTGCACGGGCTTTGCTCAAGATCGTCGAGGCCAACCCCGACGCACTCTCGGCGATTCATGCGTAGAAATCGGGGTCAGACCACGGTTTTCGTTTGCCCTGCCTCTGAACTGCGGGCAGCCGCAGTAAAACCGGGGTCTTGTCCTTTGTTCTGTAGATACTGTCTTTCTGTTTTCGCTTAGTGAACCCGCAAGCCGAAGTAGAGGGTCCGGTTTTGCATGCCGAAGAGTTCGATGTTGCTGGTTTGGGTGGTGCTTTCGAGTTGTCCGATGAGTGACCAGTGGCGGTTGATCGGGTGTTCCCAGGTCAGGCGGGCTGCCCGTCTCTTGATGTGGCGCGCTTCGTTACCTAGCAGGGGGCTGTACACTTGTTCGTCGCGGGCCCGGCTGTTGCTCAGGGTGAGGGCCAGGAGGTTGCCGGGTAGCCGTTTTCCGATGGTGAGGGTGGCGTCGGTGCGTTGTTGATTGCCGCCGAGACGTATCGGGTCGAGTGCCCGGTCTTTGCCGCGCTGGGCTCCCAGGTTGATGAGCCAGTTGTCCTGGTGGCAGCTTATCTGGGCGAGGTGTCCTGTGTAGTGCCCGTTCTGGTGGGTGGTGCTGGGATATTCGCGCTTTTCTCCGGCCCGACCCAGACCAAGATTGCAGCCTTCGGGAAGGAGGCCGCCAGGTAGCTGGTATACCAGGTTCCAGCTGTTGCCGAGATAGACGGGGAGGATGCCGATGGCGATGCGGGTGTGTTCGGTTCGCGCTCCCCATTGGCCTCCCCAGAGGGGGTGGGAGTAGGCGAGATTGGCATTGGCGAGTTCGTAGCGGGTGTTGTTGTTTCCGGGGCTTTGGCGTATGAGGTGTTCTGCGCCGAGCTGGAGGGTGCCTTGGGCGATGTGGCGGGCGGCGGTGATGAGGATGTCGCTTCGTATGGCTTTGCCGGATATGCTGTCTTCGCTGGTGTCGAGTTCCAGGGGGACGCGGCCACTGGGGAGGGTGAGGGTGAGGTAGCGGAGATTGGGGGAGCTGTTGAGGTTGGATTCGGTGCCGAGCATGAGGTCGATTGACCAGGCAAAGTGCCAGGCGTCGTCGTCCCAGTGGCCTATCTGGTGGGTGAGCCAGGTTTGGAGGTTGGGGGGGAGGTCCGGGCGGGCGGCGATGTCGCTGGCGAGTTGTCGCGCTGAGGAGATTTCTCCGAGTTCGGCGAGTGCCTGGGCGTAGTCGAGTTGTACGCCGCCGAGTTCCGGGGCGAGCATGAGTGCTTTTTCCAGGGCGACGGCAGCTTCCTGGGGGCGGGTGGCTGTAAGGAGTAGCGCGCCGTAGTAGGCGAAGTAGTCCGGGCGGTTCTGGCAGGGGTCGCCCAGGCCGTTGAGCCGGGTTAGCTCGGCTTGGCGCAACGCGGGTTGCGTGGGTGGGGCGGCGGGGAATGCGGCAGGGCAGGGCGCGGGCGCGGTTGTCGGGTTGTCTGCGGGGGGGGGGGATGTTGCGTGGGCGTCGTGCAGGCTAATCCCGGCGGCGAGGGTGTAGCTGAGGAGATGGGCGGCAATGGACAGGAGGGGTGTACGGGAGTTCAAAGCTTGGGTTGCGTGGGGCTTTTGCTGGTGTTTTTGCGGGGGGCGAGTGCCCGGGGGTCAGGCGATGATTCGCCCCGTGGTGTCATGTACCAGTTTCAGGTGGCTGGGGGTGAGTTCGACAGGCAGGGCGTAGATTGTGTGGGGGCGGGTGAGCCCGGTCAGGAGGAAGTCTCCGAGGCGTTGCAAGCCGCCGGTGTCGCGACGGGCGGCGGCGACATGGGCTCCGGTGAGGATGGGGTAGGCAAGCTCGCCGGTGAGTGCCTGGAGGCGGGTGGCGATGGTGACGGCTTCGCCGAGCACGGTGTGGGTGCGCCGTGCTGCCGGGCCGAAGGAGCCTATGAGGACGCTGCCGGTTTCGACGCCGATGCCGATGTCGAGCGGCGGGATGTCCGGGGTTTCGATGTGGGGTAGCTGTGGCGCGCAGGCGCGCCAGAGTGCTTCGGCTGCTTCGAGGGCGCGGTTGCTGTGGTTGGCGCAGGGGAGTGAGCCGTTCCAGACGGCAAGGAGGCTGTCGGCGACCATTTGTTCGACGACGCCGCCGTGTTCTTCTACGATGCGGCTGGCTGTGGTGAAGAAGAGGTGTAGCACCATCGCGGTTTCTTCGGGGGGGCGGCCTTCACACCAGGCGGAGAAGTTGCGGAGATCGGCGTGGAGGACGGTGGCTTCGCGCCGGGTGGCGCAGACTTGTGCGTCTGGTTCGCGTGTGGCAATTTCGCGGGCAACGGGCGCGGGGAGGTAGCTGGCCAGGTTGCGATAGAGCCTTTCGCGTTCGAGACGGGTCCGGGCGAATTCGAGGATGCCAAGGAGGGTTGCGGTCAGGAGGGTGTACAGGGCGGGGGTGACCCAGCCGAGCCAGAGATGGGCCTTGAGGAGTAGCGTGGCGGTGATGCCAAAGAGGCCGGTGAGGAGGGCCAGGGTGGCAATGGGCAGGATGATGTGGGGAGCGCGCGGGGCGAGGCGCAGGGCTGCGAGGAGGATGAGGGTGCTGAGGCTGCCAGCCAGCCAGGGCCAGAGCGGGGCTCCTTGAGGGGCGTAAGGGCTGCGGTTGTCGAGCATCGCGGAGAGGAGCTGGGCGTGAACTTCGACACCGCTGACGGCGCGGCCGAGCGGGGTGGGAACGACATCGCGGGCTCCGAAGGCTGTGGCTCCGATGAGGGCCCAGGCTCCTTGCAGGAGTTCGGGGGGGGCCTGGCCGTTGAGAATGTCGAGGGCGGATACGGAGATGAATCCGGCCCGTGGCATCTGGTAGGAGACGCGTAAGTGGCCGTGGCGGTCAAGTGGCAGGCGTATTCCGCCGAGTTCGAGCCACCAGGGGGGGGCGAGCAGGGTGTCGTCGTGTCTGAGCACCGGGAGGTCGTCGGTGGCGGCGAGCAGGCCGGCGATGGCGAGGGTGGCGTAGGTTTTTCCTTCGTGGCAGATGAGGGCGGGGACTTGTCTTATCGCGCCGTCGGGGTCGACCAGGGGGGTGATGTGGCCTGTGTGGACGGTGTGGCCAGGTGTGGGGCCGGCCAGCCGGATGTTGCTGGCCATGTAGCCGTGGGCCGGTTCGCTGGGTTGGGGGCAGACGCTGCCGAAGGGGAGTTCGCCGGTGAGGACGCCGCTGCGGAGGGTGGTTTGCGGGTCCAGGGAGAAGAGCTGGGCCTGGACTGTGGGGGTGTTGCTTTCGAGTGCTTTGGCAAGACGGGCGTCGTCGTGGGTGTTGCCTTCAAAGAGGATGTCCAGCATTTTCAGGCTGACGCCTGCCGCGTCGAGTTTTTCGAGCAGTTCGGCTTGACGCGCCCGTGACCAGGGCCAGTGGCCGATGGCTTGTACGCTGCGTTCGTCGATGTCGACGATGACGATGCGGCGTTCGGCGCGGGCCTGGTCGGTAAGGTTCCAGGTCAGGTTGGCCGATTGTTCATCCCATTGGGTGAGTCTGGGGCCGGTGAATGTGACGATGAGTAGCGTTATGAGTGCGGCGATGAGTGGTGCTGCCCAGCGCAAACGCCGGGGGTGGCCCAGAAGGGCGGGGGCCAGGTAGCGGTGTGCCAGACCGCTTGCCGTGCCTGCCGTGGCGAAGCCGGGATTGGCAGGTTCCGGATTCTGTGCGTTCATCGCGTCGTGCCGGTGTTTAGCGGTTCCATAGGGTCGCGCCGTAGATGGCACCGACACCTACGGCTTTGTTGAAGAGGTAACCGGCTTGATTGGCGTCCAGGGAAACTGCACCGGCAATACGCGTGGTTTTGTCGCTGTAGTCGCTGAGGAAGATGCCGGTGTTGCGGTCGATGCTGCCATTGGCGGCCAGGGTTTCATTGATGGTGCCAGGGACGCTGACGTTGAGTCGGGTGGTGAAGGTGTTGCGGGTGAAGTCGATGCCGAGTGTTCCGTTGTCGATGTTGGCGGCGACGATGGCGTTGGAGGGGGCGCGATATTGCGCCGCGCCGCTTTGCAGGCGGAATTGGTGTGTGCCGCTGACGCTGGACAGCAGGTTGGGTGTGTTTTCGTTCCGGAACAGGAAGTAGTAGCCATCGCCGACGGTGACTTGCCGGCCTTCGAGCGCGCGGGAGAAGGGGATCGTGAGGTCGTCTCCGGGGGCGGTGTTGTTTGCCCAGCGGCCCCAGGCGAGGTGATTGCCCGGTTTGATGATGTCGAGGACGTTTCCGGGGTTGCGCGCGTCGGTGACGATATCGGTCATGCCAGGATCGTTGCCCGGTTTGTGTTGTAGCAGGGGGGCGACACGTTCGACGCCTTTGAGGGTTTGTACCGGTTGCAGCACGGGCTCGGAGGATGCCTGGCGGTAAATCAGGGCGACACCGCCCATGGTGTCTGCGAGTTCGCGCGAACGGGGTGTCTGGCAGGGGCCAAAACTGCTGGCGGAGCATGCGCCGTCGATGGGTGTCAGGACGATGGCTCCTTGATTGACGAGGACGGCAGTGCTTTGTTCTGTCACTTGGGTGATGAAGTCGGTGCCGCGTACGCCGATGGCGGCCAGCGGGGTGTTCAGACGGAATCGATCCTTGGCCAGTTGTGCGGCACGGCCGGAGATTTCACGGACGGTGCCGGTTTCCAGATAAAACTTGACCAGGGATTCGGAGGGGCGATTGGCGTCGTAGCGGTATTCCTCGACATGTAAAACGGATTGCGGCCGTATGCTGACGAGTGCGCCGTCGATGAAGCGGATGTGGACGTGCCCGTTGGCCGATGTTCGGATGATGTCGCCGGGCCGGATGTCGAGTCCTTTGCTGACGGGGTGGGAGCGGCCTTCGCGCTGGATTTCGCTGCTGCCGATGCTGAGGGTGACGTCTCCTGCACCGGGAGGCGCGGCTGGCGCGGGTGTGCTGCCAGCGGCGGCCGGAATGTACAGCGTGTACAGCGCGGCTAGCACCAGCGCGCAGGCCGAGGAGCAGCGGAGCATGTTTTGTATTGCCGATAAACGAGGCTTGAGCCAGCAGCGAAAGTTCATCGTTGTTGCTCCTTTCCTTTGTTTGCTGCGAATATGATTCCGGCCCGGTTGTCCGGGGAATCCTGCGCCTTGATTTTTCGGGGTTCCGGCCTTCGCCGGGGCGACGATTGCGAATTGATCAGCGAATCGGCATTCCCCTGATCGTGCTATTTTAGTCCTTTGAGTTGAAAGATGTTTGTGCGTCCGGTCACAATTCGCGTCTCCTTATTCGCGTAGGGTGCGTTGTTTGTTTTTGATGCCCTCCGTCGTCCGGTTTTTTTGCGGGGCTGCGGGTTTGTTCTTTCCATTTTGCTTCGTTCATGGCGATTTCTTCTGATCTTTTGTCCCGCATTGATCTGCTGCACGATTTGCCACCATCGTATATCGAGCGTCTTTCCGGCCTGATGTCGGAGCGTTCGTATGCGCGCCGTGAGATCGTGTTCAACAAGGAGGATCCGGGTCACTCTCTCTGTTTTCTTCTGGAGGGGCGCTTGCAGGGGGTGGATTTCACTCTGGATGGGCGTGAGGTTGGTTTGTATTTCGTTGATCCGGGCAATTATTTCGGTGAGATGTCGGTGCTGGATGGCCAGCCCCGCCCCGATTATGTGATTGCCGTGGCGCGTTCCCGGGTGGTTTTTCTGCCGGCGGACGAGGCGCGTAATCTGATGACGCACCTGCCCGGAATTGCCGAAAAGGTTTTGTTGCGGCTGACCCAGCGATTGCGCCTTGTCTCTGCACAACGAATCTTGCTGGGGATGCCGAACCCGGCCCAGCGGGTGTGTGCACAGCTGGTGCAGATGGTGGGGAAAATGGCTGACGGACGCATTACCATCGCGAATGCGCCAACACACCAGGAGATCGCGATCATGATCAATACCAGTCGCGAAACCGTGACTCGGGTTTTTCAGGTTTTGCAGGCACGGTCGGTCGTGGCGCGTGAAGAGGGCAGGATCGAGGTGCAGGATGAGAGGTATCTGCGCGATGTCGCCGAGGGGCGGGTGGATCCGCCCAAGGTGTCGTGAGGCTGCTTGTGTGGCCGGGGTATCCGGGTACTTCCGGGTACAATCCGGCCTTTTTGGCCGCTGACGCCGATATGGTGTCTTGTGTCGGTAATTTGATGTTTGCATGAACTCGACTTCAGACTACCCCGGTGGGTTGCTTGCGATGCTGGTTGTTCCCTGGCGGCATCGGCATTTGATCGCGCAGATGGTCAGGCGCGAGGTGTTGGGCCGTTATCGCGGATCTTTGTTCGGGCTGCTTTGGTCTTTTGTCAATCCAGTGCTCATGCTGGCGGTGTATACCTTTGTCTTCAGTGTGGTGTTTCAGGCTCGTTGGGGGGGGGCGGGCACGGGCGGCAAGTTCGAGTTTGCCCTGGTGCTTTTTTCCGGGTTGATCGTTTTCAATCTGTTTGCCGAGTGTGTGTCGCAAGCTCCTAATCTGGTGCTGGGCAATACGAGTTATGTCAAACGTGTGGTGTTTCCTTTGGAGATATTGCCGTGGGTGACGCTGGGTTCGGTGTTGTTTCATGCGGCGATCAACCTGCTGGTGTTGCTGGTGGCCTTCGGTTTGGCGGGCCTGCCTCTGGGGGCGGCGGCTTTTTGCTTGCCGCTGGTGTTGCTGCCGTTGCTGTTGCTGACGCTGGGGTTGTGCTGGTGGCTGGCATCTGTCGGGGTGTTTTTGCGCGACATTGGCCAGATGGTCGCCATGTCGCTGACCGTGCTGATGTTTTTGAGTCCGATTTTTTATCCGGCATCTTCTTTGCCGGAATCGGCACGGGGCTGGTTGTTTTTGAATCCGCTGACCTTCATCATCGAGCAGGTGCGTCAGGTGTTGATCGCCAATCAGCTGCCGTCCTGGCCGTCGCTGGGGCTGTATGCGTTGGTGGCTCTGGGGGTGGCGTGGTCAGGGTTTTTCTGGTTCCAGAAGACGCGGAAGGGTTTTGCCGATGTCCTCTGATGCCGTGATCTTTGCCCGCGATCTGGGGAAGTGTTATCAGCTCTACGATCGGCCGCAGGATCGTCTCAAGCAGTTTTTGTGGCGGGGGCGTCGTCGTTATTTCCGTGAGTTCTGGGCCTTGCATGCGGCCAGCTTTGAGGTCAAGCCAGGCGAAGTGGTCGGCATCGTCGGGCGGAATGGCTCGGGCAAGTCGACCTTGCTGCAGTTGATCTGCGGTACGCTGACGCCAACTACCGGCGAGGTGCGTGTGCAAGGGCGTGTGGCGGCTTTGCTGGAACTGGGGGCTGGGTTTAATCCGGAGTTTACCGGGCGTGAAAATGTGCTGATGAATGCGGCGATTCTGGGGCTGACTCCGGAGGAAACCGCCGCGCGTTTCGATGCCATGGTCGATTTTTCAGGTGTGCGCGATTTCATCGATCAGCCGGTCAAGACTTATTCGAGCGGGATGTTTGTCCGGCTGGCCTTTGCCGTGGCGGTTAGTGTCGATCCGGATATTCTTGTGATCGATGAGGCATTGTCTGTGGGGGACGGTGAGTTCGCCCGTAAGTCTTTCGAGCGCATCATGGCTCTCAAGGAGGCGGGTAAAACTATTCTGTTCTGTTCGCATTCCTTGTATCAGATCGAGGCGATTTGTAATCGGGCGATCTGGCTGAAGGAGGGACGCATTGCGCTCTCCGGGCCTCCAGCGGCGGTGGTGAGTGCTTATAACGATTATCTGGCGGGTTTGAGCAAGCAGGTTCCCTCCGGCGATGCTGCGGCGCGGGAAACGAAAGGGGGCGAGCTTTCTGCGCCTGCGGGCATGCTGGCAGGCATGGCCCGCATTGAAAGTATCTCTGTGGGTGTGGATGGTGTCAGCGGGCGTGAGCTTGATGCCCGGTGTGGCAAGAGCACTTTGTCGGTGTGCGTGACTTTCGCCAGCGATCCCCGGATGCCGGCTCCTGGTGTGGCCGTGAGCATCCTGCATCAGGGCGGTATGGCTGTTACCAGTATCGGTTCGCGTAATGATGGCATTACGCTTGAGCGGGATGTGCTCGGGTGCGGTGGCGTTACTTTGTCATTGCCTGAATTACCCTTGCTGAAAGGGGAATATTCTCTCGATGTCTATCTGATGTGTGAGCGTGGTATCCACGTTTATGAGCATGCAGCGCATGTGGCAAAACTGAAGGTGTCGCAAAGCGGGCTGGAGTTTGGTCTGGTTGTGTTGCCCCATCACTGGGATATTGGCTGAAGATGAGCCTCGGGCCTGATACTGCGACGGCGGCGGCGAATGCCTTTGCCTTTCCGTTGAATGTCTATGCGCGTTTGCTGGAGCTGGAGGAGGGGCGCGCGGATTATCTGCATTACGGTCTTTTCGAGGACGGGCAAACATCCGCTTCTGTCGCGCAGCAGCAGGCATCGGAGCTGCTTTGGCAACATCTTCCCCCGCCTTGCCGTTTGCTCGATGTTGGTCTGGGGCTTGGTACGACTTTGCAGCGGCTCGTTCTTTCCGGGTACGCGGCAACAGGGATTACTCCGGATCATCAGCAGATTGCCTTTGCGCTGACGCGGCACGGGGCGGCTTTGCCTGCTTTGCCCCTGCGGTTCGAGGATTTCGATCTCGATGCTGGTCAGTGGGGGGCAGTTCTGTTTCAGGAGAGCGGGCAATATATCGACGATATCGATCTTTTCGAACGTGCGGGTCACTTGCTCGATCCGCATGGCGAGATCATTGTCATGGATGAGTTTTTGCTGCGTCGTGATGATGAGGATGCACGGAATCTTCATTTTCTCGATCATTTCCTGCGGCTGGCCGAGCGTTTCGGGTTTGAACTCGTCACGCGTCTCGATCTTTCTGCCCGGGCCGCGCCGACGGT
>CAZFPI010000052.1:0-2990 GCA_964521075.1 uncultured Sterolibacterium sp. | reverse complement strand
GGGCCGATGTTTCTGGCGACGGCGACTTGCCTCGAACACGATATTGGCTATGGCACACGACATCTTGTCGGTTATGGCTTTCCCAATCTTCGTGCGTATCGTTTGCCCGAGCAGTTGGGGCTGTATGCGCTGGCTGGCCGCATGGTCGAGGTCAATTGGCCTGTGTTGAATTCCCGGCCCGCCTTGCGTCTGGCAATACGGCAATTACAGCCTTCGGATGCAGAGGCTGACAAAAAGATGACCAGTTGCTGGCTGGCCATGCAGGCCGGTCTTGGCGGATTCATCGTCGGTGTGCGCGATGCGGCTTATTTGCGACATCGTTATCTGGCGCATCCGGACAAGTCGTATCAGGTGCATGTCGTGCAGCGTCGTTTTGGCGGCTCTCCGCTGGGCCTGCTGGTGTTGCGCGTGGCGGATGACCTGGCCGGGGGGGGGCGTCGTTGCGAGTTGCTGGATGTCGTTTGTGCGTTGCAGTGGCTGCCGCTCATGATTCATCATGCGCGCCGAATTGCTGCTGCACAGCACTGTGATTCTTTGTTTTTCTGGGGCTCCGATAATCTGCTGCCCGTGCTGGCATTGCCGCCGCAGGCGGAGGTTGTCGACTTGCAAATCTGTGTGCCGGCCAATTATTGGAGTGCCGGGCCAGGAGCCGAGGTTCAGCGGGATAAATGGTGGCTGACCGGCGGCGATACAGACTTTCGTTAGCATGAAATGTCTTTTGTGAATGCGATAATGCCGGGAATCCCTTGTGCTGGCCGCTATTCTCCAGGCCGGGCAGACGTTCCGCATACAGCGCGTATCGACATCATGGCTATCGCAAACGAACAAGAGCTTTTGTCAGGCATCCAGACTGCATTTCCGCCGGTGGGCCGTATTCTGGTTTTTGCGCCACATCCCGATGATGAGGTTTTCGGCTGTGGCGGCACACTCGCTTTGTTGAAGTCACGCGGTGTCGAGGTTTTCGTCATCATCGTCAGTGATGGTGCTCTCGGTGGTGATGACAGTTCTGCTGATCTGAGTCACCTGCGCGCTGAAGAATCGCGCGCCGCAGCGCGTGTGCTGGGCTTGGGGGAGCCGCAGTTCTGGGGTTTGCCTGATCGGGGTGTTGCTTATGGCGAGCCGCTGATCGAGCGGTTGATGATGGCGATCCGTGATGTGGATGCCGAACTGGTGTTTTTGCCTTCTCCGACGGATTGGCATCCTGACCACCAGACATTGGCCTTCGCCGGTGCGGAGGCTTTGCGCCGTGCCGGTGGTATGCGCCAGGCGGTTTTCTTTGAAGTCACCGATCCGTTGCCGGCCCCGAATCTTCTGCAGGACATCAGCGGGGTTGTCGCATTGAAGCAGCAGGCGATCGCCTGTTTTCCATCGCAATTGGTGGAGCAGCCTTATGCCGAGAGAATTGATGGCGCGAACCGTTTTCGTGCCATGCATCTCGGTGCTTCTGTGCATAGTGCCGAGGCTTTTTGCCTGGTTTCTGCTGCCGAACTCGACCGGGGCTTGCCGTCGTTGATGGAGGGGCCGCTGGCGCAACGTCAACGTCTGGGGTTCGCCGTTGCGCCGGAAGATGTGCCGCTGGTCAGCGTGATCGTGCGCAGCATGGATCGTCCGACGCTCGACGAGGCTCTCGATTCCGTCGCCTTGCAGACCTGGCCGAATGTCGAGGTGGTGCTGGTCAATGCAAAGGGGCCGGGGCATCGTGCCCTGGGGGCGACGTGGGGTCGTTTGCCCTTGCGCGTGGTTTCGACGGGGGCCTCCGTGGCACGCAGTCGGGCCGCAAATCTGGGGCTGGAGGCGGCTCGCGGCGAGTATCTGATGTTTCTGGATGACGATGACTGGTTCGAGCCAGGGCATGTGGCAAAGCTGGTCGATGCATTGCGCCGGCAGCCGGAGTTCAGGGTGGCGTATACCGGGGTGCGGTGCGTGGATGGGGAGCGAAATCCTTTGTCCAATACTTTCGATGCTTCTTTCGATGCTTTGCGAATACTCGGTGAGAATTTCATTCCAATTCATGCGCTGCTGTTTTCGCGCGAGATGCTCGAATTGGGGGTGCGTCTCGATGAAACCCTTTCTCTTTATGAGGATTGGGATTTTTGGCTCCAGTTGTCGCGATATGGCGAGTTTCTGCATGTCGGTGGCTTGAGTGCGGTTTACCGTATTGTCGGCCAAACTGGTTTTGGTGTGGTTGCCGATCCGGCCAGGGTGCGACATGCCACATTGGCGATTTATCGCAAATGGCTGGGACAACTCGATGACCGCCATTTGTTTGGTTTGATGCAGTCCGTTCTCGCAAATTCACTCAAAGAAGGTGAGATCGCCAGGCTTGGCGGTGCTGTTGCGGAGCGCGATGATCAGATCGCCGGGCTTGGCGGTGCTGTTGCGGAGCGTGATGATCAGATCGCCGGGCTTGGCGGTGCTGTTGCGGAGCGTGATGACCAGATCGCCGGGCTTCAGCAGGTTCTGCTGGCGCGTGATACGCAGATTGATGGGCTGAATTCTCACGTCGTCGAACTTGAACATGCCATTGCCGGGCGTGATGGTCAGTTGGATTATTTCAGGCAGGTGATTGCCGTTCGTGAAGAGCAGATTGCTGGCCTGATCGCTTCGACAAGCTGGCAGATCAGCAAGCCGCTGCGTTTTCTGGCCCGCATTTTGCGCGGCCAGCGACCTTGGGTGGCGGGGGGGCTCAAGGCGCGGTTACGCCATCATGCCAAGCGGCTTTACTGGCGGCTACCTGCGCGGATACGGACGCCTCTCCTGCATTGGGGTTATCGCCATTTCGAGGCTCTTTTCAGGGGGATGCCTCATTATGAACAGTGGCGGGGGGCTGATGTACGTTCGGAGCGGGGAGGCGGACATGCGGGGGCGGTGCTTTTTGTCGACACCTTGCCGCCTGCCGCACAGGCCACCGGCAGCATTGCGATTCATCTGCATATGTTTTACGAGGATCTCGCCGATGAGTTCGCCGGGTATCTGCGAAACATGCCTTT
>CAZFPI010000051.1:15570-18368 GCA_964521075.1 uncultured Sterolibacterium sp. | reverse complement strand
GAAGTCGCGGCGGCAGCGGAAGAGCAGCTCTTGCGCCGGGTGCTGGTGGAGTGCGGCTACAACGTGGCGGAGACGGCCCGAAGGCTGGGCATGGCCCGGGAGCATGTGTATTACTACCTGAACAAGTATGGAATTCAGCGTCCTGCATAATCTGCCGCTGGTATTCATTGCGATGGGACTGGTCTTGCTCGCGACCAGCTTGCATCTCAACCGCCGGGCCCGTGTCTGGCGTCTGCGCTTGCGGAACCTGCTCCGGCTGGCTGGCGAAGGGCTGGAGCCCCTCGAACTGCCCGCCGCCGCCTGGCCGGAACTATCGGGCAGCGGCTGGTCCTGTCTGGTCTGGCAGGGAAGCTGGTTTGGCCAGCCGGTATCCGGGCAGATGGGTTCCCCCCCCGCAAAACGTGCTTCGCGCGGCGCGCCGCTGGTTTTCGATATTCGCAGCGGCGAGGATGTGCAGCTGAAATTGACGCTGACACATCAAGTGCCAGGAGGCGAGACGCGGATGTTCGCCGATCTGCTGGCGCGTATTTTCGTGCTTTTGCTCGAAACCCGGCTGCGGGCGCGTACCGAAGCCTTGTCCGCCGCGATGGCCGAGCGAGCGCACCTCTCGCTTTATCTGCAACACGACATGCGGAACCTGGCCCAATGGGTCGATTGGGTCGGTGCGGATTTCGCCGCCTGCACCACGCCAGAAGCCTTGCTGGCCGCTGCCGGTCGCCTGCGGGATAACGCGCCGCTCGCGCAGGAGCGGGCGAAGCGGCTTTTCAATGCGCTGGGCCAGCGAACCGCCGGCGACAGGCCGGAATATCTCGATTTGCGCCCGGCCATCCTGCAGGCGGCGCGTATGTGCGGCCTGGAACCCTTGCTGGAGGGCGAGGCCGGGGCCTGGGTCGCCCGCGACCTGCTCACGCGCGCGCTCGACAACCTGTTTGGCAATCTGGCGACAGTCTGGCGCGAGGACATGGCCACGCAACCTTTGCTGCGGCTGGTGCTCGATGAGCAGGCCGGGCATCCGCTGCTGGCCGAAATGCATTTCCATTGCCCCTGGCCTGCCGGGCTGGCCCCCTTGCCGACGGAGAAGGTTTTTGAGCCTTTTTCCAGCGGTCGCCCCGGCGGACTGGGCCTGGGCCTGTATCAGGCGCGCAAAAGCCTGCGCGAAGCCCGGGGTGATCTGCTGGCTTGTCCCGGCCCGTCAGGCATCGACTTTGTGCTGCGCCTGCCGGGGCGGCGGCAGGGGGTGTAAATTTATTTAACTCCTGAAGAAAAAAGAGATGGCGTAGAAAAGCAGCGTGGCAGGGCAAAATCGCCGGGCCTTCTTTTCCTCAAGGAGAATCACATGAAACAGCAGTACATCGCCCGCCAGTCGGGCTTCACCCTCGTTGAAATCGCCATCGTCCTTGTCATCATCGGCCTCTTGCTGGGCGGTGTATTGAAGGGGCAGGAAATGATCGAAAACTCGAAGGTGAAAAACGCTGTAAACGACATGAATGGCGTTTCCGCCGCGTACAACAGCTATGTCGACCGCTTCCGCCGTATTCCGGGGGATGATGGCCCGACCGCTGCAGCCCTGAGGGCCCGTGGCGGTAGCTGGACCACGATCACGGCGGCGGGTGATAACAACGGCGCGCTGGCCGTGACGCAAGCCGATGTCTTTACCGGTGCTGGCGAAGGCGCGGCTTTCTGGCAGCATCTCAAGGCGGCCGGCTTCATCAGCGGCAACCCGGCCGATGCGGGGGTTAACGCTCTGCCGCGTAACGCTTTCAATGGTCTGATCGGTGTCGGTGCTGGTGTGACCGGCATAACCGGCACGGCGGTTTGCCTGGGCCAGGTTCCCGGCAAGTCGGCCCGCCAGATCGACACGCAGCTCGATGATGGCGTGGCTAATGCCGGCAGCATTCGCGCGACATTGGGTGCTGCCGGTGTCAATACGGCCCCCGGTGCGGCTGTGGCAGCCTACAACGACGCCAACGTTTATACGGTCTGCCGTACGCTGTAAGACCTGAAGTACCGAGATGGGGGTTGCCAGGGGCGAATGATGATTCGCCCCTACGGGGGGACGATACGCAGGATGCTCCCTTCGCCCCGGCAAAGACCCAAAGATTCTCCGTAGGGGCGAATCACTATTCGCCCAGACAAAGATGCAATGGTTTTCCGTAGGGGCGAATCATCATTCGCCCCGCTCCCCTCCCCTCTTCATTTTTCCCCGCGAACAAACATGCCTCCTCTGCCCCGTCGCCAGCCTTTGCGTCTACCGGCTTACGACTACACACAGGCCGGGGCTTATTTTGTGACGCTTTGTACTCACCAGCACCAATGCCTGTTCGGCGAGATCGTTCAGGATGCAATGCGCCTGAATGCGGCGGGGCGGGTTGTGGTGCAATGCTGGCAGGCGATTCCTGAACATTTTCCGCAGCTTATTCTGGATTGTTTCGTTGTTATGCCCAATCATGTTCATGGCATTCTGTTGTTTCGTGGCTGCGAGGAAATAGCGGGGGCGAATGGTGATTCGCCCCTACGGGGTGCTCGCCCAAAGGGTACGTCGAATACGCTGGGTTCCGTGGTGCGGGGCTTCAAGATCGGGGTCACGAAATGGTTTCGCCAGAACTCGCCGGTTCAAAATGTTTGGCAACGCAATTTTTACGAGCACGTCATTCGTGATGAACCGGGTTTGACAGGGATTCGTGAATACATCGCCAATAATCCCTTGCAATGGAGCCTGGATCGCGAGAATCCCTCCAATTTCAGGGGTGAGGGTAGCTGAGGCGAGGGGTGTAGGGGCGAATCATTATTCGCCCGGA
>CAZFPI010000051.1:0-15470 GCA_964521075.1 uncultured Sterolibacterium sp. | reverse complement strand
TGATTCGCCCCTACGGGTGGGCGATGCGCGGGAATTTTCCCGGCCAACGCCCCCGGGTTTTTTGCCGGGATGAACCCCCGTCGCCTCGGCAAAGATACAAAGATTCCCCGTAGGGGCGAATCATCATTCGCCCGGTGTGCCTCGGTTACGCAGCGAACGCTATTCTCTATTACGCGCTCTGGCCTTTCGCTTAAGGAACCGCTGATTAAATCAAATCCGTTCGGTCACAGCTCAGGGCGAACGGAATAAATCAGTGTTTCCTTAACGCAGACTTTCCAGCCGTTTTCTCGCCTGCTGTGGCGAGAAGCGGGCGGGGTGTCGTTCGGCGGCGTCGAGGGCGAGCCGGTAGAGTTGCCGGGCGGTGGCGGTACGGCCCAGGTAGTCGAGGCTGACGGCCAGGCTAAACAGGTAATCCGGCTGTTCCGGGTCGGACTGGTAGGCCTTGAGAAAGGCTTGTTGTGCTTCGCCCCAGCGTTCCATTTCTACATAGACATTGCCCAGGCCATAGTTCAGGAAGGCCAGTTCCGGGTGGGCGGCCAGAAGGGCTTGCAGGCGGATTTCGGCCTGGCGGGTATCCGCCCCGGATTTCTGGACGTCGATCAGGCCATCCTGGGCTTTCAGGTCTTGTGGCGTGAGCTTTAGCAGTTGCAGGTAATTTTCCTCGGCTTGGGCAAGCTGCCCTAGCCGCAGGTGCGTTTCGGCCAGGCCGTGCCAGGCGGCGGCATCTGCGGGATAAGCGGCCAGGATTTTCTGGAAGCCGGTTTTTGCACCGGGGAAATCGCCTTGCTGCAGCTGGGCATGGGCCAGTTGCAGGGGGGTGAGTTCTGGCGGGGCAGGCTTTGGGGGCGGGGCAGGCAGCACTTTTTCCGGGGCGGCAGCTATGCCGGGCCCGGGGGCGGGCGGCGGCTCGCGGAGGGTGTAGGTGGCAGCGATGCCCAGGAGGGCCAGGCTGGCCAGGCCGAGTGCTGCCGCCGCTAGCGGTTTGCGGCTCGTGTGTCCGGGGCTTGTCGGCTTCGAAACCGGGCGGGCTTTGTCATCCCGGCGAGGGTCGGTGTCGAGGGTTTGGAGGCCAGCAGGTTCGGGTGTTTTTCGGTGCGACGTCTTTCCGGGGGGGGGCGGTGGTTTTGCCGGGGCGGACGGCTCCAGGCGGAGGCCCGTCCGGTGCTGCTGTTCGGCTTTTTTTAGTTCGTCGATCAGAAAGCTCACGCGCCTTCGCTCCCCGGGGTTGGCAGCAGGCGGTCGATGAGCCGGGCGGCGGCGGCCATGCCAAAGCTGGCGGTGACCATGACGACAGATCCGTAACCGGCGCAGTTGAGCCCCTGGGGGGTGGCCGGCAGCTCGCAGGATGTGTCGCGCTGCGGGCGTGTGACGGGTTCGGTGGAGAATACGCAATCGACGCCGAAAATCTGCTTCGGGCCATGGGGGAAGCCGTAATCCTTGCGTAGCAGGGCGCGTAATTTTGCGGCGAGCGGGTCGTGCTCGGTGCGGGCGAGATCGGCGATTTGCAGGCGGGTCGGGTCGCGCCGCCCGCCCGCGCCGCCGGTGGTGACGACAGGCAGGTTCAGGCGGCGGCAATGATTGATCAGCGCGGCTTTGGCGCGGTTGTCGTCGATGGCATCGAGCACGGCATCGCATTCGGGCAGGCAGGTGGCGACGTTTTCCGGCGTGATGAAGTCGTCTACGGTTTGAACGGCGCAGGAGGGGTTGATGAGGCGGATGCGCTGGGCCATGGCTTCGACCTTGGCGCGGCCATATTCGCCTTGCAGGGCGTGAATCTGGCGGTTGGTATTCGATTCGGCGATGTGGTCGAGGTCGATGAGGGTGATCTTTCCCACACCGCAGCGCGCCAGGGCTTCCGCCGCCCAGGAGCCCACGCCGCCAATGCCGATGACGCAGACGTGGGCCCGGGCG
Organism: uncultured Sterolibacterium sp.; assembly: GCA_964521075.1. Classification (GTDB taxonomy): domain Bacteria; phylum Pseudomonadota; class Gammaproteobacteria; order Burkholderiales; family Rhodocyclaceae; genus Sterolibacterium. Next base: position 13,559 of record CAZFPI010000051.1, on the reverse strand, counting down.
AGATGCTGCAGGCTACCCGGGCCATAGAGGCGGTCGATGCCGCCGAAGCGTCGTTCAGGGTTCATGGGAGGCGGGTTTTTCGGGGGTGAGTTGGCTGAATTCGGGGGCGCATCATGGCACAATGCGCGTCCCATGAAAACCAGAGACTTGCAGTTACCCGAGCCGGACGAGGCCGCACGCGCGGCGAGCGCGGCTTTGTGTCATCACCTGGCCTGCGGGATCGCGGCAGCAGGCGGCTGGCTGCCGTTTTCGCGTTATATGGAGCTGGCCTTGTATGCGCCGGGCCTGGGGTATTACAGCGGCGGCGCGCAGAAATTCGGCGCGGCGGGGGATTTCGTGACTTCCCCCGAGATTTCGCCCTTGTTCGCGCAAACGCTGGCGCGACCGGCAGCGGAGGTCATGGCGCAGTCTGCTCCGCATATCCTGGAGGCAGGGGCGGGCAGCGGGGTGCTGGCAGCAGAATTGCTGGGGGAGCTCGAACGCCTGGGGCAGTTGCCGGAAACTTATTCGATCCTCGAGCTGTCCGGGGAGTTGCGCGCGCGCCAGCAGCAGACCTTGCTTGCCTGTGTGCCTCATCTGCTCCCGCGTGTCGTCTGGCTGGATAGCCTGCCCGCACGTTTTTCCGGGCTGGTGCTGGGTAATGAACTGCTTGATGCGATGCCGGTGAGCGTCGTGGCGTGGCAGGAGGCATCCGCGCCGGGGGCGGCGGGAGAAATCCTGGAGCGGGGGGTGAGCCTGGATGAGCAGGGCCATTTCGTCTGGGCGGATCGCCCGGCCCGGGGGGCTTTGCTGGCGGCGGCCCGGGAGCTGGAGCTGGCGGCTCCTTATGTGTCTGAAATCAATCTGGCGGCAGCGGCCTGGGTCGCGGGCTGGGGTGGAATCCTCGATACCGGGGCTTTGTTGCTCATCGACTACGGGTTTGCGCGTCAGGAGTATTACCACGCGCAGCGGCGAACAGGGACATTGATGTGTCATTACCGTCATCATGCCCATGACAACCCGCTGTGGTGGCCGGGGTTGAATGATATTACCGCGCATGTCGATTTCACCGCCATCGCCGAGGCTGGGTTTGAGGCAGGGCTGGCGGTGCTGGGTTACACCACCCAGGCGAGCTTTCTGCTGAATTGCGGCTTGACCGATGCGCTGGCCCGCCTGCAGGAGCGGGTGTCAGGCCGGGGGGAGCGTCATTATCTGGCGGCGGCACGCGCGGCCGAAAAGCTGATCCTGCCTCATGAGATGGGCGAGTTGTTCAAGGTGATCGCCTTTGGCCGGAATCTCGCCCGGCCGATACCTGGTTTCATGCCGGGAGACAGGTTGCACACTTTGTGAGGCCGGTTTTCCAGGGCAAAGGCAAGGCTGCGTGACAGGCTCATGCTGGTTCGGGTCATTGTCACGATGGTATCAGGGTAATCGCATTCGGGATTTTTCCACCCCGTAGGGGCGAATCATTATTCGCCCTGAACCCCATTCGCCCCGAACCCTCTTTGTCACTTCGCGCGATGCTTCGACGTGTGGCGTTTTTTCAGGATATCCGGCGGAAGGCCTGCGTTACCCGGTTGGTTTTGCCAAGGATCAGGAGGGCGAGTTCGTCCAGGCTGTCTGTCGTGAGGCGTTCCGGGGGCATGCGGAATTCCATTGAGCCGAAGCGTTCGATGTTGCGTGTTCTCAGTACCATTTCGCCGGTGGTCGGGTCGCCAACGAGCAGCAGGCCGGCCTTGATTTCGCAGGGGAAGATGAAGGTGGCGCGTTCGACGCGGGCGCGGTCGTTGCGGTCTTCTTCGGTTTTGAAGACGATGCTGTGGTCGAACAGTGCCTTGTGCAGTTTTTCCATGGCCGGGTTTTCGCGCGTGACGCGGAATTGCTTGGGGGCCTGGAGGCGGTAGCGCAGGGTGACTTGTTCGTAGTAACGGTCATCGCTGGCGATTTGTTGCATGCGGAAGTCGGCCCGGCCTTCTTCCCAGTTCATGCCGTCGAATTCGGCCACGCCGAAGAAGGTGTAACTTTTTTCGTAGGCAGGCTTGAGGACGTTGAGCTGGTGGCTCAGGTCGTTGAGGTAGAGGAAGGCGCGCTGCAGGGCATCGCTGAAGGCTTTTAGCTGGGAATTTTGCAGGGAGTTTTGCTTTTCTTCGCCTTCACGTTTGGATTGTGCCTGCAGTTTCAGCCGCGTGAGCAGGCTGCTGTCGCTGTGCGGCGGCGGCGGGGCAGGCTCGGGCGGCGGGGCGGCAACTTTGACGGGGGCGGCAGCCGGGGGTGGTGGGGCTGCCCTGGCGGGGGTGAAGCGGGCCGGGGCGACGGGCTCGTCGATCTTGCCCGGCCCGTTTGTGTCAAAGTTTTCGATGTCTTTCAGCAGTTGCTCGCGGCTGCTGGGCCAGTCTTCTGTTCCCATGGTTCCCGTGCGTGTTTCCATCGTGTCCGGCCGGGCATCCGGAGGTGTCGTCGATGCCCGGGGAGGAGGCTGGAAGGTGGAAGGTGGAGGGCTATTGTAATGGCCTGCCTGCCAGAGCTTGATTTTTGGCAAGCTCCGGTGCCGGGATTTTTATCACATTCTCTTGCGGTTTGTGGCGGTTTGCGGCGGTTTGTGTGCCCGGCCCGGAAAGGAACCGGGCGGCGGCACGGGGGCTAGCCCCCGGTTGAAGGCGGGGCATGCCGCGCTGGGTAGCGCGGCTTGGGGCTAGGGCTCACGCCTGGTTCAGGTACACGCCAGGTGGAAAGGTGTCGGCGTTCTTTTCCGGGGTGACTTCCTGCAGGCCCGCCCGGCATTCCAGCTGGCGTGGGTGCCGATGGTGCGAGTGAGGTGTCCATGGTGCGTTTTGCACGTCACCCGCATATTCCGCTTCGCTGAATGATTCCTTGCCGTAGGAACCCGAGCTCATGTCCAGGGTGATGATCATTTTGGCCTCCTGTGGCGGTTGGGGATGCACAGGTAGATTAACGGACAATCCGGGGGAAAGTTGAAATTTTTTCAGTAATTTTTCACGGTGTGCGGGCTTCATGGGCTGCCGTTTTTTCGTGCCAGGGGGCGACGCGGAAGAGCAGGAGCATGCCGGGGACGGCGAGGGCGGCGCATAGCAGGAAGAAGGTGATCCAGCCGAGTTGTTCGACGAGCCAGCCTGCTCCCGCGTTGATGAAGCTGCGGGGTACGGCGGCCAGGCTGGTAAACAGGGCGAACTGGGTGGCGGTGTAGAGCGGGTGGGTGGCTCGGGCGATGAAGGCGACGAAGGCGGCTGTGCCCAGCCCGACCCCCAGGGCTTCCAGGCCGATGACGACGGCCAGGTGAAGGAGCTGGGCGGGTTCGATGGCCGCTTGCGGGCCCAGCCAGGCTAGCCAGGCGAAGCCGAAGATGGACAGGAGCTGTACGATCCCAAAGAGCCAGAGCGCGCGGTTGATGCCCAGGCGTAGCATCCAGAGTCCGCCGATCAGCCCGCCGATGACGGCAGGCCAGAGCCCGGCGTGTTTGGCGATCAGGCCGATGTGGGTTTTGGTGTAGCCCATGCTGAGGTAGAAGGGCGTGGCCAGCGCGGTGCAAAGGCTGTCGCCGAGTTTGTAGAAAAAGATGAAGCCTAGTACCAGCAGGGCTTCGCGCAGGCCCGCACGGTGGAGGAATTCGTGGAAGGGTTCCACGACGGCTTCGCGCAGGGTGCGCGGGATTTTTTCTCCGGTGGCCGGTTCTTTGACCAGCAGGCTCATGGCGATGCCGGGGAGCATGAAAAGGGCCGTAATGAGGAAGACTTCCTGCCAGGGCAGGTGGTCGGCCAGGATCAGCGATAGTGAGCCGGGAATGAGGCCGGCAATGCGGTAGGCGTTGACGTGAACCGAGTTGCCCAGCCCTAGTTCGTTGTCGGGGAGAATCTCGCGGCGAAAGGCGTCGATGGCGATGTCTTGCGTGGCGGAGAGTATCGTGAGCAGGAGGGCCAGGAGTATGACGCCGGAGAGGTCGAGCCGGGGCGTGAGGAGGCCGAAGCCGGCAATGACGGCGATGAGGCCGGTCTGGGTGGTGAGCATCCAGCCTCGCCGCCTGCCCAGGCCCGGCAGGGCGTAGCGGTCGAGCAGGGGGGCCCAGAGGAATTTCCAGGTGTAGGGCAGCTGGATCAGTGTCATCGCGCCGATTTCGCGCAGGCTGATGCCTTCGGTGTAGAGCCAGGCCGGGAGAAGGTTGAGCAGCAGGTAGAGCGGCAGACCGGAGGAAAAGCCGGTGGCGACGCAAATCAGCATGCGCCGGGTGAGGAGGGCGGCAAGCCAGTCGGGCAGCCGCATGTTCAGCGGGTGCGGGCGAGCCGGTAGACGGCCAGGCTGCCGAGGAAGTCGTGTTCTTCGGTGACGCCTTGCCCTTGTTCGTCGAGCACCTGGCGGTCGCGGATGGTGAGTTCCATCTGGCGGCAGAGGTCTTCGAAATCGAGCATGGTGAAAAAACGCATGTTGGGCGTGTCGTACCACTGGTAGGGCAGGTCTTCGGAGACGGGCATGCGTCCGTTCATGACGGCCATGCGGTTTTTCCAGTAACCGAAATTCGGGAAGGAGACGACGGCTTCGCGCCCGACCCGCAGCATGTCGCGCAGGATGGCCTGGGTGTTGCGTACGGTTTGCAGGGTGCGGGAGAGGACAACGTGGTCGAAGGCGTTGTCTGTGAAGATGGCCAGCCCTGCTTCGAGGTCGCTCTGGAGGACGTTTACGCCATTTTTTATGGCGGCAAGTACATTGGCATCTTCAATTTCCACGCCGTAGCCGCAGGCTCCGCGTGTGTCGGTGAGCAGGCGCAGCAGCGCGCCATTGCCACAGCCCAGGTCGAGCACCCGTTCGCCAGGTTGCACCCAGCCGGCGATGACGTCGAAATCTGCGCGTTCGGGTAGCTGGCTCATGTCTTGATCCGGGCGAGATAGGCGCGTACCAGGGCGTGGTAGCGGTCTTCGGCCATCAGGAAGGAGTCGTGGCCCCAGGGCAGGTCGAGCTCGGCATAGGAGACGTTGCGGCGGTTGGCGAGCAGCCCGGCGACGATTTCACGCGAGCGTTCGGGGCTGAACCGCCAGTCGGTCGTGAAGGAGATCACCAGAAAGTCGGCCCGGGTGCGCGCGAGGGTGGCGTTGAGGTCGCCCTGACATTCTCGCGCCGGGTCGAAGTAGTCGAGGGCTTTGGTCATCAGGAGATAGGTGTTGGCGTCGAAGTAGCCAGCGAATTTGTCGCCCTGGTAACGCAGGTAGGATTCGATCTCGAATTCGACGCCGTAGCCGTAGCGCAGGCCATCGTGGCGCAGCACCCGTCCGAATTTTTCGCCCATCTGGTCGTCGGAAAGATAGGTGATGTGGCCTAGCATGCGCGCCAGGCGCAGGCCGCGCACGGGGCGGACGCCGTGTTCGTAGTAGTGTCCGCCGTGGAAATCCGGGTCGGTGAGAATGGCCTGGCGGGCGACATCGTTGAAGGCGATATTCTGGGCCGAGAGCTTGGGGGCTGCGGCGATGACGACGGCGTTCCGGACGCGTTCGGGGTGGGTGATCGTCCAGCGCAGGGCCTGCATCCCGCCCAGGCTGCCGCCGATGACGGCGGCCCAGGTGTCGATGCCCAGCCGGTCGGCCAGCCGTGCCTGGGTATGCACCCAGTCATTGACGGCAACCATCGGGAAATCGGCACCCCAGGGCTTGTCTGTCGCCGGGTTGATGGTCGATGGGCCGGTCGAGCCGTGGCAGCCGCCGGGATTGTTTACGCCAACGACGAAGAAACGGTTTGTGTCGATGGGCTTGCCCGGCCCCACCATGTTGTCCCACCAGCCGATGTTGTCCGGGTCGTCCGCGTAATGGCCGGCAACGTGGTGGTGGCCGGAGAGGGCGTGGCAGATGAGAATGGCGTTGGATTGGGCTGCGTTGAGCGTGCCGTAGGTTTCAAAGGCGAGGTCGTAAGCGGGCAGGACTGCGCCACTGCGAAGGATGAGCGGGTCGCTGAAGTGGGCGAGCCGGGGCGTGACAATGCCTGCGCTGCCGATGTCGCAGGCATTGTTGATATCGCCGACATTGTCGTGCCGGGTATCCGGTGGTTCCAGGGCCTTGTCCGGCATGGTGGTTTTCGGGTGCGTGGCTGCTGTTTACTCCAGCAGCCCGTTGAGCACGGCGACATCCTGTTCGTCGAGCGTACCCGTCGCGGCTTTCAGCTTGACCTGGGCTGTCAAAGTTTGCAGGCGGGCCTTGGAGAGGTCGCGCCGGGTCGATGCGTATTGCTGCTGGGCGTTGAGCACGTCGATATTGACGCGCACACCAACTTCATAACCCAGCTTGTTGGAATCGAGCGCGGATTGCGAGGATTGCAAGGCTTGTTCCAGTGCCTTGACCTGGGCCAGGCCGGAGGTGACACCCAGATAGGCCTGGCGTGTGCCAAGGGCGGCCATGCGGCGCACGTTTTCGAGATCGGCACTGGCTTTTTCACGCAAGGCGACAGCTTCACGCGTTTTGGAGGCGGTCAGCCCGCCGCTGAAGATCGGGATGTTGAGCTGGACGCCGACGGTCGTGGCATCGGTATCCATGCCGCCCCAGCCGGAACCCATGGGGCTGGTTCCACTGGACTGGCGGCCATGGGAGGCGATGAAATCAACGGTGGGGTAATGCCCCACACGGTTTTTTTCGATTTCCCGGTTGGCGATTTCCAGATTCGATTTGCTCAGCTGGACGTTGTAGTTGTCCTTTTCAGCAGAGGCGATCCATTCGGCGAGGTTTTCCGGCTGGGGGGGGGTCAGCTCGACCTGGGGCTTCAGGTTTTTCAGTTCGGTGATTTCCTTGCCCGTCAGCATGTTCAGCGTCTGACGCTTGATTTCGAGGTCGTTTTTCGCGGCGAGTTCGGCTGCCGTGACCAGGTCGAAGCGGGCCTGGGCTTCATGGGTGTCGGTGATGGTGGTGGTTCCGACTTCGAAGCTGCGTTTGGCGGCTTCGAGTTGTTCGTTGATGGCGGTTTTCTGGGCCTGGGCCGTGGCGACATCTTCCTGGGCCTGCAAGGCGTCGAGGTAGGCCTGGATGACGCGTTCGATCAGGTCCTGCTTGGCGGCACTGTACTGGGTTTCCGCGGCCGCCGTTGCCAGCTCGGCCTGTTTGTAGATCGACCAGTTCTGCCAGCGGAACAGGGGCTGGACGAGGCTGACTCCCCAGGAATGGGTGTTGTAACGTGAGGAGTTGTTGGTCGGAATCATTGCTCCCACGGCATTGGCCAGGGGTTTGCCCAGGCTGGGGCGCAGCGATATGGCCGGGGAGGTGCGAAGCTGGGTGCTGTTGTCGTTGTATTTGGTGTCCGCCATGAAGTTGATCTGCGGCTTGAGGCCTGCGCGGCCTTGTGTCCGCTTTTCGAGGCCGGCATCACGCTCGGCACGGGCCGAAGCGTAGCGGGCATCATAGGCCAGGGCGTCGCGATAGACGTCGAGCAGGTCGGTGGCGTGCGCGGCGCTGGAAACAAAAAGGGCTCCCGTTAGCAGCGGCAGTAGTTTTTTCATGGTGGGCATTCCTTGTTCTGCGGGCGTAGGATGCAGCAGGTTATCCGGGACGGCTCCGTGTCTGCCGGGTTCAAAGGCTGAAGGGCCGCGCCTGCCGGGTGCTGGTCAGCGGGGGGACCTGGGTTTCGAAAAGGACCCTGCTTTCAAATTCGCGATCGCTGCGGCGCGTGATGAGGCGGGCTTCCATGAGCGGGGCTTCTCCCACGAAACCCAGCAGACGGCCGCCGGTTTTGAGCTGGTCGAGCAAGGATTTCGGCAGTTCGGGCAGCGCGCCGGAAACCATGATGACGTCGTAGGGGGCCTGGGCCGGCCAGCCTGCCGAGGCATCGCCGTGAGAGACCCCGATGTTGTGAATGCCCAGCCGCTTGAAGCGGCTGGCGGCGGCTTCGGCGAGCTCGGGCACAATCTCGACCGTCCAGACGTGTGCCGCATGAGCAGCCAGCAGGGCGGCCATGTAGCCGGAGCCCGTGCCGATTTCGAGTACGCGGTCAGATTTGCGGATTTTCAGTGCCTGCAGGGCGCGCGCCTCAATCTTGGGCGGCAGCATGGTGGCGTCATGGCCCAGCGGGATTTCCGTGTCGGCAAAGGCCAGCTGGCGATAGGCTTGCGGGACGAACTCTTCACGCCGGACGACGTAGAGCAGATCGAGCACATTTGGGTCGAGCACTTCCCAGGGGCGAAGTTGCTGTTCGACCATGTTGTAACGTGCCTGTTCGAGGTTCATGCGGGTCTCCGGAATAGTGCGAGCGTTGCCATGATTGCAACGGCAATATATAAGATTTCTCTAATATAACAAAAGTGGACAGATTCCGCGATTGTACTTGGGTTGCCGGGGAAGAAGGGAGCCCCGGGCGCGTTTGTTACCCGTTCAGGGTGGGCGGGGCGGGGTGCTGTTTCCCCGGGTTCCGGTATCCCCGGGGGTTCCCTTCAGGCAGTTCGCCGGAACGGTGATTTCAGGATTTCGGGTTAATCAGCGTTTCCCTAGCGGGATCCTTTGATGAGGCGATTGTTGATTGGCTGGATCGGGCGGGCGTTGTTGCGGTAGAGGCGGGAAAAAATGGCGATTTGATCCGGGGAAACCGGCTGGGGTTGCCTGAAGACCATCCAGATGACTTCTTCGCTGCAGGGGGGGGTGGTCAGCGAGCCCATGTATGTCCAGTAGGTGCGGTCTTTCGGCAGGAGGGTGTTGAGGTCGATGGGGACATCCGGCGTGAGCTCCTGGCCGACTTCCAGCGGGAGATTGTTCCACAGGGTCTGGATGAGCGGGTTTTCTTCGCCGTGTTCGAGCAGGATGGCGATGACGGCCAGTTGACCGTCGAGATCCTTGTGGACGAGGTGGGCCACCATGTCGTAGGCCCGGCCATTGATACGTTCCTCCGAGGGGCGATGGAAGTGGAACTGGATCAGTTCGAAACGCCGTCCCATGACCTGGATGGTGTTGCCCGCACCGACGTTTACCTGGATGGTATGGCCGTTGTCGATGATGCGGAAAAAGGTTGGTTTGTAATCAAAGCGAATGGCTTCGAGATCAACCTGGATGCTGTCGCGGATGTCGATGGGTGATTGGCGTTTTCCCGTGGCGCAGGTGGCGTAGTCGGGGCGCAGGGTGGCCCAGTTGGCCGGGCGGCCATCGCCTTCATAGCTCCAGTGAACGTGGGGTTTTTCTGCGGCGGGTGCTGTGACGGCGGGCGCGGCTGGCGTGGCTTTGCGGCGGGGCGCGCCGCGCGAGATTTCGCGCACATAGGGCCGGTAGGGAGCAAAGACCTGCTCAGGGGCAGGCTTCGTGCTGGCGGAAGATTCGTGCGTCCCGGCTGGTGCGGCCGGGGCTGCTGTTTTTGTGGCAGAGGGCGAGGGAGTTTCTCCCGGGGTCAGTGTCGCTTTTTCAGCGGCGGCCCGGGCCGCCAGATCGGCTTTGCTGGGCAGGCTGATTCTCGCGGCGGGGGATTCCGGGCTGGTTTCTGTCGAGACACGGATGCGGGCAGCCGCTTTTTCACGCGCTTGTTCGGGGGTGTCGGCCAGTTGGCGCACGTCGGCCAGCATGACTTTTGCGGGGGGCTGTTCGGCGGGCACGGCATGGGCTGCGGCCTGGTCTGCCGCCTTGGCGATTTCGCGCATTTCGCCGACGGTGCGTGGTTTGCAGGCTTCTGTGAGAAGGCGGTCGTCGATGGTATCGGCAAGTGCTGCGACTTCGCGCGTGGCGTCGGTGCGTTCTTCCTTGACGGGTTCGATGCCTTGCAGGTAGACGCGTTTGATTGTGGAGAATCGCCGGTTTGTGCAGTCGTAACGGTTGAGTACTTCCACCCGGCTGTAGCGGATGCCGCCCAGAGTGGATTCCTGGCTCAGTGTCAGGCGGCTCCAGGCCATGGTCTGGCCCTGGCCCACGCGGGCGATGCGGTTCTTGTCGATATCGATGCGCCCGTTTTCCTGCTGGGCGATGGTTTGCCAGCGGCTGGCCTGGGCTGCCTGGGTGGCTTGGGCAGAAAATGCGCCGACGCCCAGAAGGGCCAGAATTTGCAGTGTCGCAATGATGTTCTCGCGCATGGCGTTCTCGTTTTGATGGACGTTCGTACTTTCACGGCAGGAAGCCGGAAAAGTTTAGCCTGAAACTACCGAAAGACGACATGCGGTCATCAGGGCAATCGCATTCGAGGTTTTCCCACCCCGCAGGGGAAAATCATTATTCGCCCCGAACCCCGTTCGCCCTGAGTCACCATCGAGCGTGCCCCACTTCATCGATCTGGCCGCGCTACGGCGTTTTTGTCTCGCGCGTCCAGGGGGTGACCTGGAGGCGTTCATTGCCGGAGCTGACTCCGATTTCTGCATCCGTCAGGTAGCAGCCCGGGTCTTCCTGCCAGGGGTCGCCGCTGACCTGTTGGGCGCGGACGCGGGTGTTGCCGCCGCAGATGTCGAAGTGGGCGCAGGCCCCGCAGCGGCCTTTGACGGTGCGGGGGCGGGCTTTGAGTCCGGCCATCAGCGGGTCGGTGGTGTCCATCCAGATTTCGGAGAAGGGGCGTTGGCGCACATTGCCGAGGTTGTGGTGCCACCACATGGTGTCCGGGTGAACATTGCCGAGGTTGTCGATGTTGGCGACGTTTACTCCGCTGGAATTGCCGCCCCATTGTGCGAGCTTGGCGCGTAGCGGGGCTTCGCTTTCGGGGAAGTGGCGACGCACCCAGTGCAGGAGGTAGACGCCATCGGCATCGTTGTTGCCTGTCGTGAATTCTTTTTCCACGCCACGCCGGAGGTAGGCCAGGCAGGTGTCGAAGAGGATGTCCATGGCGTCCCGGGTCATGCGGTGGTGGGCGTCATCCTCGCGGTGTTTGTTGCCCCGCCCGGCGTAATTGAGATGGGAGAAATAAAAGCGGTCGATGTCTTCGTCTTCGATCAGCTTGAGCAGGCCGGGAAGGTCGTGGGCGTTGTCCTGGGTGAGGGTGAAACGTACGCCGACCTTGAGGCCCAGGTCGCGGCACAGGCGGATGCCGGCCAGGGAGGCGTCGAACGCGCCGTCCAGCCGGCGGAATTTGTCGTGGGTTTCCCGCAGGCCGTCGAGGCTCACGCCGACGTAATTGAAGTCGCATTCGGCGATGCGGTCGATATTGTTCTGGTCGATCAGCGTGCCGTTGGAGGAGAGCCCGACGTAAAAGCCCATGCCTTTGGCACGCTTGGCAATGTCGAAAATATCCGGGCGCAGGAGCGGTTCGCCGCCGGAGAGGATGAGTACGGGGACGCGAAAACGTTTGAGGTCATCCATGACCGTGAAAATTTCTTCGGTCGTGAGCTCGCCAGGGAAGTCTTTGTCGGCAGAGATGGAGTAGCAATGCTTGCAGGTGAGATTGCAGCGGCGGATGAGGTTCCAGATCACGACGGGTGCGGGCGGGTTGCGCCGTTCGGTGAGCGGTGTCGGTGCGAGAACTTCGTGCAGGTATTGGGTGATGCGGAACATGAAATCCCCTTAGTCTGTCAGGCGCAAGCCGGTTTTTTTGAGGATGCGCGAGCTGTAGAGAACGTCGTGCGCGCGGGCCGCCGTGCCCAGCAGGGCTTTGATCTGCGCGACCTGCGCGGCGACTTCTGCGCGGTCGCGCCCATGCACCATGGCGAAGAGGTTGTAAGGCCACATCGGCAGGCGGCGGGGGCGGCGGTAGCAGTGTGTGACGAAATCGAGGCGGCCTACGGCTTGCCCCAGCTCGTCGATGCGTTCATCCTCGACGTCCCAGACCGACATGCCGTTGGCGGTGTAGCCGATGGCATAGTGGTTGGGAACCGCGCCGATGCGGCGGATGATGCCGGTGTCCAGCAGGTGTTTGAGCCGTTGCTGGACCTGTGCCCCGCTTATCCCCAGGGTTTCGCCGAGTGTGTCATAGGGGCGCGGAACCAGCGGGAGTCCGGCTTGCGTGGCCTTGATGAGGGCGCGGTCGAGGGGGTCGATTTGCGTGGTCTGGTTCATGCCTGCAGTTTCATTTCGACGAAGTATTCGGTTTCCTTGGGAAAGGCATAGACCGGCAGACCGGTGATTTCTTCAATTTTCCGGGTGGCAGCGTCGATGCCGCCGGGTGTTTCGGTGGCGATGACGAACCACATGTTGAGGGTGTGTTCCCGCCGGTAGTTGTGGGCGATTTCCGGCAGGGCGTTGACCTGCTGCGCGACGGATTCGAATCGTTCTTCCGGTACGGCCAGGGCGGCCAGAACGAAAGCCCCGCCCATGCGTTCGACCTGGAACATGGGGCCGAAGCGGGTGAGCACGCGCTGGTCGAGCAGGTGTTTCAGGCGGGTGAGCAGGGTTGCTTCATCAAGCCCCAGCTCGCCAGCGAGCTGGCGATAGGGCTCGTCGCACAGCGGAAAACCGCCCTGAAGCTGGTTGATGATGCGCCGGTCGGTGTCGTCGAGGGAAATCATGGGGGCCTCAAAACGCCACGAGCGTCGACGCTGAAACGCCGACGCTCGCGGGAAGAAATGCCGTCAGGAATTACTGCTTGGCGGCGGTGATGTCGGCCTTGGCGTCGATCCCCAGCGTGTAGCCCAGGGAGACGTGGTGGAAACGGCCCAGGGTGCTGTCGTCGTGAATGGCGAAGCCGAAGTTGTAGGTCTTGCCGGGAGCCATGGTGATGTCGCCTTCGCCGCCGCCGGCCAGCTTGCGGGTGAAGGTGACTGTCCAGGTATCGCCCTTCTGTTCGCCCTTGGCTTCGACCAGGCCCTTGCCGCCTTCCATCACGCGCTTGTCGGCGACGTAGCCGTCGGTGGCCTTGTTACCCTTGCTCTTCCACTGGATCAGGTCGTAGAACTTGCCGGCTTTCACGTCGGCACCGGGAACGTATTTGGTTTTCTTGTCGTCCTTGGCGTCCGGCATGGTGCGGGCGTCGCCGTGGCAGGTTTCCCAGCAGCCGCTCTGGTGGGCACGCTCGAACTTGTTGTCTTCGAGCATGACAGCCAGCTTGACGGGGTTTTCCTTGTCCATTTTTTCGCTGCCGCCCGCTGGCTGCTTCCAGGTGAAGCGCAGGTAGAGGTTCGTGCCGTCGTTGGCCGCCTGAACATCGACCGGGATGCTGCCCGCCTTGCCTTTGATGGGCTTGGATTCGTTCTTCTGGCCGCTGGCGATTTTCTTGCCCATGTCGGCGGTTTCGTCGCTATGGCAGTCGATGCAGCGTTCGCCCTTCTTGAAGGCCTTGGCACCGCCGTGTTCTGTTCCCTTGGTAATCCATTCCATCGGGGATGCGCCGGGGTAGAGCAGGACGATTTTCTTGCTCGGCACCTTGCTCCAGTCGGGGGCGGCGGCGGCGTGGCCTGCGCCGAGTGCCAGGATGAGGCCGATAGCGGAAGAGGTAATCAGCGAACGTTGCATGAGTGGGCTCCTTTGAATGGGGGGTGGTGGATTTTGGCGTATTTGAAGGGAGAGAGGGTAGATCTCCGCTCACCTCCGCTTATTTTCGTTTACTCGTCGTCTTCTTTCATGCCCTTGGGTTTGTGATGCGCGATGCCCTTGTGGCAGTCGATACAGGTCATCTTGTCGCGCTGGGCGTTTTCATGCTGTTTCCTGGCGCGCTGCTTTTGCGCCTCCGGGTTCATGCCGTCGAAGCTATGGCAGTTGCGGCATTCGCGCGAATCG
>CAZFPI010000050.1:0-18981 GCA_964521075.1 uncultured Sterolibacterium sp. | reverse complement strand
GTCGCTGGCGAAAAACTTAAAGTAGAACAGATACCGGCGGATGTGGGCACAGAAATCACGCTTGACCAGGTACTCATGGTCGGTGAAGGCGAATCGGTCAAGATCGGCGCGCCCCTCATCACCGGTGCCAAGGTCACCGCCAAGGTGATTTCCCACGGTCGTGGTCCGAAGATCAAAATCTTCAAGATGCGTCGTCGCAAGCATTATCAGAAGCATCAAGGGCATCGCCAGAACTACACCGAAATCCAGATCAGCAACATCGCGGGTTGATTGTCAAGGAGCCTGAACCATGGCACACAAAAAAGCAGGCGGCAGTTCCCGTAACGGCCGCGACTCGGAATCGAAACGCCTGGGCGTCAAACGCTACGGCGGCCAGGTCATCTCGGCCGGCAGCATCATCGTCCGTCAACGTGGCACGCAGTTCCACCCCGGCGACAACGTTGGCATCGGCAAGGATCACACCTTGTTCGCCAAGGTCGACGGCGCGGTGCAGTTTGCCACCAAGGGCGCGCTCCGTCGCAAGACGGTCAGCATCGTTCCTGTTGCCCAGGCCTGATCGGACAAGCGGCGCAACGCTGGCGGAACCCTCGCCCGTTTTGCGAAAAAAGCCCTATCTTTGAGGTAGGGCTTTTTGCTTTTTGCTATTTACTTTATGCACCAGCCAACAAGGCATGCCCCGTGAAATTCTTTGACGAAGCGAAAATCGAGGTCATCGCTGGCGACGGCGGAAATGGCTCGGCCTCATTCCGCCGCGAAAAATACATCCCCCGTGGCGGCCCGGATGGTGGAGACGGTGGCCGGGGCGGCAGCATCTGGGCGGTGGCCGACTGCAATCTCAACACCCTGATCGACTATCGCTACACCCGCATTTTCCGCGCGCAGCACGGCGAAAACGGGCGCGGCGCGGATTGCTACGGCAAGGGTGGCGAAGACCTCGTCATGCGCGTTCCCGTCGGAACGGTCATCAGCGACTTGCACACCCGCGAGCCCATTGCCGATCTGAACCATGACGGCATGCGTGCCCTCATTGCCCGGGGCGGCCAGGGCGGGCTGGGCAATCTGCACTTCAAGTCCAGCGTCAATCGCGCGCCAAGGCAGCACACCGCCGGAGAAGAAGGCGAACGGCGCGAACTGCACCTCGAACTCAAGGTGCTGGCCGATGTCGGCCTGCTGGGTTTGCCCAATGCCGGGAAATCGACGCTGATCCGTGCCGTCTCAGCCGCCCGCCCCAAGGTTGCCGATTACCCCTTCACGACGTTGCACCCTAATCTGGGGGTGGTGCGCGTGGATCACGATCGCAGCTTTGTGATCGCCGACATTCCCGGCCTCATCGAAGGTGCGGCGGACGGCGCAGGGCTGGGGCACCGCTTTTTGCGGCATCTTCAGCGCACCTCGCTCCTCCTTCACCTGGTGGATATTTCCCCCTTCGATCCGGATGCCGATCCGGTACGCGACGCGCATGCCATCATCGGAGAGTTGCGCCGGTACGACGAATCCTTGCATGCCAAGCCTCGCTGGCTGGTCATCAACAAGGTTGATCTTCTGCCGGAAGATGAACGGGCAGAGCGAATTGCCGCGCTGGTTCAAGGCTACGGAGATGTCGAGCGTCATTTCGTGATTTCAGCCATCAACGGTAATGGCTGTCGCGAACTGACCTTTGCCATCATGGATTATCTGGAGCAGCACAAACCCGCCCTTCTGGTACAGGAAGACGAATACGATGACGGCGACACCGACTCCGACACCGACTCCGACACTGAGGAATCGCCTGCTTAAATCCCGCCGGCTGGTCGTCAAGGTCGGCAGCGCACTGGTCACCAACAATGGCGCGGGCCTGGCCCTGGAGGCCATCGACGAATGGGCGCGGCAGTTAGCCGCCCTGCAGGCCGACGGCCGACAGGTCATTCTGGTTTCTTCCGGGGCCATCGCGGCGGGGATGCAACGACTGGGCTGGGCACAACGCCCCCATGCCATGCACGAGCTCCAGGCGGCCGCCGCCGTCGGCCAGATGGGGCTGGCGCAAGCCTATGAAACCAGCTTTGCCAGGCATGGCCTGAAAACGGCCCAGATCCTGCTCACCCATGAAGATCTCGCGGATCGGACGCGCTATCTCAATGCACGATCGACCCTGCTGACCTTGCTGGAACTCGGCGTCGTGCCCATCATCAACGCAAACGACACCGTCGTCACCGACGAAATCAAGTTCGGCGACAACGACACGCTAGGCGCGCTGGTCGCCAACCTCGTCGAAGCCAGCGCGCTGCTGATCCTGACGGACCAGCAGGGCCTGTACAGTGCCGACCCCCGCAAAGACCCCGATGCCCGCCTGATTTCCGAAGGACGTGCCGAGGATGCTGCTTTTGAATCCATGGCCGGCGGCGCGGGCAGCGGCATCAGCAAGGGCGGCATGATCACGAAAGTACGCGCTGCACAGCGCGCCGCCCGTTGTGGTGCGGATACACTGATAGCCAGCGGCCGGGAAACGGATGTCCTGCTGCGCCTGACACGCGGAGAAACGCTGGGGACACTTCTTTACGCAACGGCCTCCCCGCTTGCCGCGCGCAAGCAATGGATTGCCGACCACCTCCAGCTAGCCGGCAGCTTGCAACTGGATGAAGGGGCCGCTGTCGCCCTAAAGGAAGGCAAAAGCCTGCTGCCCATCGGCGTCGCCTCCGTCAGCGGCGACTTTGAACGGGGGGCCGTGGTTGCCTGCAAAACGGAAGAGGGCAAGGAAATCGCCCGTGGCCTCGTGAACTACTCAAGCTCGGAAGCGCGCCGCATCGCCCGACGCGCCACAACCGAAATCGAGGCACTCCTGGGCTATCTCGATGAGACAGAACTGATACACCGGGACAACATGGTATTACTGTAAGGGACGCACTGACTCCCTGACTCCCCGCTTGACTCCCCCATCCCGGCGAAGACGTCCGAAAAGACATTCCACCGGAGCACCAGGATTGCGCGCGTTGACTTTCCGGGTTCCAGCCCTCGCCAGTCACGCCGGAGTGCGGCAGTTTTCATTGCTTTAGTTAAACGCTGTTGATATAGTCCGAAGTCGAACTGCCTTGAATGATAAGTGCATTGGAAGACCCCCCTTCCAGCCGCCCCCGGGAGAAACAAGGGAATGAAAAACAAAATACTGACAGCGGCCCTGTATTCCGCTGGCTTGCTGCTTGCCGGTTCGGCCTGTGCCGGAACGGATGATCCGGTTACAGACACCTCGAACACATCGGATTTCCGTCTCAGCGGCTTTGGTACGCTGGACGTTGTCCATAGCAATAACCGGCAAGCGGATTTTTCCAGTACAGTCCTGCAACCCAATGGCCCGGGCCGGAGTTCGGCCATCAGTTTCGGCGTAGACACCAAGGCCGGCATTCAGGCAACCGGCCGCATCGGCAAGGATCTGACGGCAACGGTGCAAGTCGTCGCCGACCATCGCGCCGACAATTCCTACTCGCCCCGGTTTGAATGGGCCAACCTCAAATACCAGATCACACAAGACACCTACGTCCGGGCTGGCCGTGTGGTCGCCCCGGTGTTCATGGTTTCGGACTACCGCAACGTCGGCTACGCACAAACTACTGTCCGCATGCCGCTTGAGGTCTATTTCGTCAACCCGATCACCCACATCGACGGCATCGAGTTTGGCACACGCTTCGAGCTTGGCGGCGGGCGACTGGGGCTTCAGCTCTCCGGTGGCCGCCAGAAGGAAAGCACCGCCAAGCCTGTCCCCGGCGGGATGGACATCATCCAGCCCCAAGGCTCCGCCAAACTAGGCAACCTGACCTACGAATACGGCCCCTCCACCTTCCGGCTGGGTCTGGCCAAGAGCCGTGTCGACGCCCAGAGTGCAGCCCTGGACCAGGTCGACCAGCTCTTCCAGCCCCAGGCAGCACTGGGAGGAACCTCGGTCGGCGCATTGCTTGGCCACCCGGAAAACACCATTGCCGGCCGCCATAGCATCCGGGTCAAACTGCTCAGCCTGGGATACGCCTACGATGCCGGTGACTGGCTCGCACAAACGGAATACGTCAGCTCCAGTGGCGGCGGCAATATGTACCCCGATCTGGATGCCTGGTATGTACTGGCAGGCTACCGTCTCGGAAAACTCACGCCCTATGCCTCCTTCAGCGAAGTCAAATCCCGGATTTCGGCAGACGTCACGCGCCAGCCCCGAGCCGCCGTACCCGCCAGCCTGTCGGCCGTTCTTCCCGCAGACATGCTGGCGCAGCTGAACCAGGCCGCCTGGGGAATCAACTCCACCGATGCCTCCCTGGCTCTGGGGCAACAGCAGCGCACCCTCACGCTCGGAGTACGCTATGATTTCTACAAGAACCTGGCACTCAAGTTTCAGTATGACCGCATCCGCAAACCCGGAAGCCTGAGTTCTCCCAACAAAGGCTTCTTCATCGTCCCGAGCGAACTCGTCGGCAGCAATCAGGCTCCCGCCTTCACAACATCGGCCAGCACGATCAACCTGCTGACCCTCGCGCTCGATTTCGTGTTCTGATCAACAGATCCGGAGATGAATACCATGAAAAACCTCGGGAAATCGCTTGGCGCAGGCCTGCTGGCCCTGCTGGCCGCCCCGGTGTTCGCCCAATCCGTGGCCGTCATCGTCAACCCGAAAAATGCGGCTTCACTGACGGCCGAACAGGTTTCCGGCATCTTCCTCGGGAAATCCAATGAACTCGTCGGCATCGACCTGCCGGACGGCAACCCGGTACGCGATGCCTTCTACCACAAGGTCACCGGCAAGGATGGCGCGCAACTGAAAGCCTACTGGGCCAAGCTCGTCTTCACGGGCAAGGCGCAACCGCTGAAAGAATTTGCCTCCGATGCCGAAGTAAAGAAATTCGTCGCATCAAACCCCACCGGCATCGGCTATATCGACAAATCCGCTGTCGATGGCTCGGTCAAGGTGATCCTTACGCCTTGAACGGATTCCACCCTGGCGATACATTGAATCGTTGAATCGTTGATCCGTTTCCTGGCCACCTGCCGGATACGCTGGAGATATCATCATGTCGATTGGAAAACGTCTAACCATCCTGGTCGCGGTCAGCCTGCTGGCCCTGATCGGGTCCGGAGTTTACGGAGTCTTCCAGCTCAAGGGGCTGAAAAGCCACTTCGAGGAAGTCAACGAACGATCCGTCCCATCGCTGATCGCCATGAGCCGGGTGAGCGACCAGTTCAAGGAAACCCGCGCGATATTGCTCGCCTTGCTGATGGAAGAAGACGCGGATTTACGCAAGGCGTTTTCCCAGAAGGTCACCAGCACCCAAACCGCGCTCAAGGCAGCCATTGCCTCCTTCAACCAGATTCCTGGATCAGAAGGTGACGCCAAGGCACTCACCCCGATCGCTGAAAAATACGGACAAGCCATCGAAGGCGTCCTGGCCGTCGCTGACAAAAAAGACCTTGCCCAACTGGCCCTCTATACCAAGGTCATCCCTGCCGAAAAAGAATTCTCGGAGTTTCTCGACAAGTCGCAAATGCGCCTGATCGACAACCAGAAACTTCTACGAGAGCAGGTCGCCAGCAACAGCGCACGCTCCATCTCCGTTTATGGCATCGTTATCGTTGTCGCCGCAGCCATCGTCGCCCTGATGGGCATCATGCTGCATCGCTCGGTCATGGGCTCGCTCAACGAAATGACCAAGGCGATGAAAAACGTGGCCACCAACCTGGATTTCCGTCAGCGGGTCAAGGTGAAGTCCCAGGATGAAGTCGGCGTCGCTGTCATGGCCTTCAACAGCCTGCTCGACACCGTGCAGGCCAGCCTGCGCGAGATTGCAGGCTCCATGGCCACGCTAAGCGATGCCACAAGCGGCCTGAATCGCGCCACCCGAGAAATCCAGAGCATCTCCGAAAAAACCAGCGAATCTTCCTCGACGGTTTCCTCCACCGTGCAACAGGTCACCGTCAGCATCAACCATGTTGCATCACAAACCGAACAGGCAGAAACGCTTTCCCGCGAATCCGGCCATCAGGCCTCTGCGGGTGGCGAAGTCATCCAGAACACAATCGAACAGATACGCTCCATCGCCGACACGGTGCACTCCGCAGCAGGCGGCATCAACGAACTTCGCAGCCAGATCGCCAGTATCTCCTCGGTCGTCGGCGTCATCCGTGAAGTGGCCGACCAGACCAATCTGCTGGCCCTCAATGCTGCCATCGAAGCGGCCCGGGCAGGCGAGCAGGGCCGTGGGTTCGCCGTCGTGGCCGATGAAGTCCGCAAACTGGCCGAACGCACGGCAGTCTCCACCCAGGAAATTTCCGGCCTGATCCAGTCGATCCAGCAATCGGCCTCTTCCGCCGTGACCACCATGCAGATCGTGGTCGAACGCGTCGAAGACGGTGTGGGCCGGGCCAGCACCGCCATCAATGCCCTGTCCGGCATCCGCGAAAGCTCCGACAAGGTCGTATTCACGGTTTCGGAAATTGCCTCGGCCATCCGCGAGCAAAGCTCGGCCACGACCTACATCTCCGAGCAGTTCCAGCGTATCGCCAACATCTCCGAAGAAGCCCGCAGAACGGTTTCCGATACCACACAAAGCACCCAGGCCCTGGAACAACTGGCCATTCGCGTCAATGATGCTGTCAAGCGGTATCAGATATAAATAGCTCCCGGGCATCATGAACATCAACGCGGTATGATCCCCCCTTTCCGTTCAACTCGCGCCTGACCCGGGAAGCAACATTACCCCGGACCAGGCTTAAACGTTTTCCGATCATGACAAGTTCAAAAACATCAAGCATTGCCGGTCGCCTGCTGGTCGGGCTCGTCATCGCAGGAGCAGGTGCAGGAGGATGGTGGTGGTTCTCCCAGCCCAAGCCGGTATCCGTCGTTTTCACTGAAGTAGGAACTGGCAAGGTCGAATCCTCGATCGCCAACACTCGCGCCGGAACCGTGGAATCCTGTCAGCGCACCAAGCTCTCCACGCTACTGGGCGGGCGCATCGAACAGCTGCCAGTCAAGGAAGGCGACCGCGTGACCAAAGGCCAGCTGCTGATGAAGCTCTGGAATGATGACCAGATGGCCCAGAACGCCCTGGCACGCGCCCAGGTAGACACCGCCCGCCAGGGGATTACCGAAGCCTGCACCGTCGCGGCCAATGCCGAGCGCGAAGCGCAACGCCTTGACCTGCTGCACGCCCAGAACTACGTCTCCGGCTCCCGCAAAGACGCAGCCCACGCCGAGGCCGAAGCACGCCGGGCCAGCTGCGATGCAGCCAAGGCGCGGGTTGCCCAGGCCCAGGCCCAGGTCAACGTCACCCGGGTCGAGCAAGGCCGCACCTCCCTGTACGCACCCTTCAATGGCACGGTAGCCAAGATCACCGGCGAAATTGGTGAATACTCGACACCCTCCCCCCCGGGCATCATGACGCCCCCCGCCATCGACCTCTTCGACGAATCCTGCCTCTACATCAAGGCCCCGATGGATGAAGTCGACGCCCCGAAGATCCATGAAGGCCAACCTGTCCGCATCACACTGGATGCCCTGCCGAAAAAGAACTTCCCCGGCCACATCAAGCGCGTCGCCCCCTATGTGCTGGCTATCGAAAAGCAGTCGCGCACCGTGGATATCGAAGCCGTCTTCGATGACGCCGCCAGTATCGAACGCCTGCTGGTCGGCTTCACGGCTAACGTCGAAATCATCCTCGCGGTACGCGAAAAGGTCATTCGCGTCCCCACATCAGCCCTGCTCGAAGGCAATCGTGTGCTGGTCGCCGGTGCCAATGGCACACTGGAAGAACGCCAGCTGAAAACCGGCCTGTCCAACTGGGAATACACGGAAGTCCTCGAAGGCCTGGCGGCTGGCGACAAGGTAGTGACTTCACTCGAACGCGAAGGGGTTAAAGCAGGAGCGCACTTTATCGATGACACGCCTGCCGCTGCCCCTCAGGCGGCCCCGGCCACAAAGTAAATACCGAGCCCTCATGACCTCCCCCCTCATCGAGCTCTCGGGCATTGAGCGCGTCTTCCACCTGGGCGACAGCAAGGTTCACGCCCTCCACGAGCTGAATGTCAGCATCCGGACTGGTGAATACGTCGCCGTGATGGGCCCCTCCGGCTCCGGAAAATCCACCCTGCTCAATCTGCTGGGCCTGCTGGACCGCCCGGATGCCGGAACCTACCGCCTCGAAGGGCGCGATGTCACCACCCTGACCGCCGAAGAACAAGCCCGGGTACGCAGCGAACGCATCGGTTTCGTCTTCCAGAGTTTCCACCTCGTCCCCCGGCTCACCGCAGCGGAAAACATTGCCCTGCCGATGACCCTGGCCGGCATCGCCCCGAAAGAGCGAGCCCTCCGTGTGGCCAAAGCACTCAAAGAATACGGCCTGGAGCAACGCGCCCATCACCGCCCCAACGAACTCTCCGGCGGGCAACGCCAGCGTGTCGCCATTGCGCGCGCCCTGGTCATGCAACCCGCCATGATCCTGGCAGACGAGCCCACCGGCAATCTCGACCGGGCCACCGGTGAAGAAGTCATGCGCCTGCTAGAAGAACTCAACAGTCAGGGCGTCACCCTGATCGTCGTGACGCACGACATCGCCCTGGGCAACCGCGCCCGCCGCCAGCTACGCATGGAAGATGGCCGCCTGAAACTGGACAGCGCGGCAGAACCCGCCCCGGCCCCTGTAACTGCCTGACCGATGCGAACGCCCGACCTCATCCGTTTCGCCCGCGATGCGGCCCTGGGCAGCCCTCTGCGTACATCCCTGCTGGTGTTGGCCATCTCGATCGGCGTAGCCGCTGTCGTCACGCTCACCGCCCTGGGCGATGGCGCGCGCCGTTACATCCTGCACGAGTTCTCCTCCCTGGGAACCAACCTCATCATCGTCATGCCAGGCCGGACGGGGACAGGCGGCTTCAATCCCGCCAACGTCATCTCGGGAACCCCCCGCGACCTGACCATTGCCGATGCCCAAGCCCTGCTGCGCGCCCCGGCCATCCTTCGTGTAGCCCCCCTGGCCATCGGCAACACCGAAATCGGCGTCGAAGGAAAACTGCGCGAAACCCTGGTATTCGGCACGACAACCGAATACGTCCAGATACGCCCCCTCACCCTGGCGCAAGGGCGTTTCCTGACAGCTGAAGACTGGTCACGCGGCCTCCCCGAAGTCGTCATCGGCGCAACGATCCGCACCGAACTCTTCGGCCACCAGCCTGCCATCGGCCGTCTTGTCCGCATCGGAGGCAGACGCTTTCGCGTCGTCGGCGTCTTCGCCCCCAGCGGGCAATCTCTCGGAACCAACACCGACGAAATCGTCATGATCCCCGTCGCCCTCGCACAATCCATGCTCAACAGCAATACGCTGTTCCGCATCTTCGTCGAAGCCAAGGGGCGCGAAGCCATCGAACGGGCAAAAACCGAAGCGCAAGACATCATCAAGCAGCGTCACGAAGGCGAGCTCGATGTCACCGCCATCACCCAGGATGCCGTTTTGCACACTTTCGACCGTCTCCTGACAGCACTGACGCTAGGCGTTGCCGGGATTTCCGCCATCAGCCTGGCCGTCTCCGGCATCCTCGTCATGAACGTCATGCTCGTTTCCGTCGTTCAGCGAACATCCGAAATCGGCCTGCTCAAGGCATTGGGCGCGACAAAACGCAACATTGAACTGGCCTTCCTGACCGAAGCGGGCATCCTCTCCGTGGGAGGAGCCGTCGCAGGCTACCTTCTGGGCCTGCTCGGCGCAGCCATCATCCGCTACCGCTACCCCAGCTTCCCGGCCTACCCGCCCGACTGGGCCGTGCTGGCCGGTCTGGGAACCGCCCTGGTCACAGGCATTCTTTTCGGTGTCGCCCCGGCGCGCAATGCCGCCTCGCTCGATCCCGTCACGGCCCTGGCCAAGCACTGAGAGCCGCCATGCGAATCGCCGACAGCATTCTTTTGGCCATGCGTGCGATCACCGCACAGCGGCTTCGCAGCTTCCTCACTCTGCTGGGGATTGCCGTCGGCATCGCCGCCGTAATCCTGCTCACCTCGATCGGCGAAGGGATTCACCGCTTCGTTCTGGGCGAATTCACCCAGTTCGGGACAAACACCATCTTCATCTCCCCGGGCAAAACCAAAACCGGTGGCCAGCACACCAGCGGCATTCCCTCCTCCGTCCGCCCGCTGACACTCGAAGACGCCCGTGCCCTGGAACATCGTCCCAATGTCCTGGCCGTCACGCCCTGGCTCTGGGGCAACTCCGAAGTCAACGGCAACGGCCGGGTGCGTCGCACCACGCTCTATGGTGTCGGGGCCAACATGCCCAAAGTCGTCACCATATCCGTACGAAGCGGCCAGTTCCTGCCGGATGACGAAATTGGCAGCGCGCGCTCCCTGGCGGTGCTCGGTGCGAAACTCAAAAAAGAACTGTTCGGCGAAACCAATCCGCTCGGCCTTCGCATCCGGGTCAGCGGCATGCAATTCACCGTCATCGGCGTACTGGAAGCACGCGGACAGGTGCTAGGCGTCGATGTAGATGACACCCTCTTCATCCCTGCCGAACGCGCGCTCGAACTCTACAACCGCGATGGCCTCGCAGAAATCCGGGTGGCTTATGCCGAAAATGCCCCCGTCGAATCCGTCACCGCCACCGTGAAATCCGTCCTCAAGGCGCGGCATGGCCGCGAAGATTTCACGCTCATCACCCAGGCCGACATGCTGCGCTCGCTCTCCAAAATCCTCAATATCCTGACCATGGCCGTCGGCGCGCTGGGCAGCATATCCCTGCTGGTAGGCGGTGTGGGCATTGTTACCATCATGACCATCGCCGTCACTGAACGCACCAGCGAAATCGGCCTGCTCGTCGCGCTGGGCGCGCCACGTCGCACCATCCTCGGCATCTTCCTCGGCGAAGCCGTCGTCCTCTCGGCCATTGGCGGCCTGTTCGGACTCGCCGTCGGCTTCGGGCTGGCGCAAGTCATCCATGCCACACTCCCCGCCCTGCCAGTACACACCCCGCTGGAATTCGTCGCCCTGGCCGAAGGTATCGCCGTTGTCATCGGCCTGCTGGCCGGCGTGCTCCCCGCCCGTCGCGCCGCGCGCATGGATGCCGTCGAAGCCTTGCGTACCGAATAAACACTAACCCTAACCCTAAACCCGGCCTCCCGAAACACACCGCCGCCTGCCCCCCTTCGAGCCGCCTTGCGGCCACCGAGATGCCCCCCCATGAAGCCCGTTGTCGATGACGTCCGCATCCAGGAAATCAAGGAACTGACCACCCCCGCCGCCCTGCTCGACACCCTGCCTGGCAGCGAATCAACCGCGCAAGTCGCTGATACAGCCCGCCGCGGCATCCATCGCATCCTGCGTGGCGCGGATGATCGCCTTCTGGTCATCATCGGCCCCTGCTCCATTCACGACCCGCAAGCCGCACTCGATTACGCACAACGGCTGAAAACCGAGGCCCGTCGGCTGAACAACGACCTACTCATCGTCATGCGGGTCTATTTCGAAAAGCCCCGCACCACCGTCGGCTGGAAAGGGCTCATCAACGACCCCGCCCTCGATGGCAGCTTCCGCATCAACGACGGACTGAAACTGGCCCGCCAGCTCCTGCTGCAAATCAACGAGCTCGGCCTGCCCTGTGGCACGGAATTCCTCGACACCATCACACCGCAATACACAGCCGACCTCATCAGCTGGGGAGCCATCGGCGCGCGCACCACCGAATCGCAGATCCACCGCGAACTCGCCTCCGGCCTCTCCTGCCCGGTGGGCTTCAAGAACGGCACGGATGGCAATGTCCGCATCGCCATCGACGCCATTCGCGCCGCCGCGAGCCCCCATCACTTCCTCTCCGTCACCAAGGCCGGGCATTCTGCCATCGTCTCGACACTGGGGAACGAAGATTGCCACCTCATCCTGCGGGGCGGCAAAGCCCCCAATCACGACGCCGCCAGCGTAGAAGCCGCCTGTCAGGAGATGGGCGCGGCCGGGGCCGGTATGGCGGCCCGGGTGATGATCGACTTCTCCCACGCCAACAGCCGCAAGCAATACCAGCTGCAAACCGAAGTCGCCCGCGAGGTTGCCGGGCAAATCGCAGCAGGCGATGAGCGCATCTTCGGCGTCATGGTCGAATCCCACCTCAAGCCGGGCCGCCAGGACATCATCCCCGGGCAAGCCCTCGAATACGGCGTTTCAGTCACAGACGCCTGCCTCGGCTGGGAAGACAGCATCGCCTTGCTCGACACCCTGGCCGAAGCCGTGCGCCACCGTCGCCTGGCACTGGCAGAACGCTGAACGCCTTGTTTGGCCAGCCACACCCCATGACGCGCAACCGCTTTCTCGCCCTGCTGGCCATCACCCTCGTCTTCCGTTTCTGGCTGGCGGCCGCCCTGCCCATCACCGGCGACGAAGCTTATTTCATCTGGTGGGGAAAAATCCCGGACTGGGGCTTCTACGACCACCCGCCGATGATCGGCTGGTGGCTTGCAGCCCTGCTGCAAATCTCCGATGCCGCCTGGTGGCTGCGCCTGCCCGCCACACTCCTCCCCGCCGTCATCGCCTGGGCGGCGGCGCGTTTTCTCGCTTCACGCGGTGAAAACTTCGCCTGGAGTGTTGCCGCGCTCATCCTGCTGGCCCCGCTCAACGTCTGGAATGTCATCGTCACAACCGACACCGCGCTGGTCTATTTCTCCTTCTTTTCGGCACTGGCCTGGCTACGCGCAGCGCGGGACGACGACCTGCGCTACTACGCACTCTCGGGCCTTTTCCTGGCCGGTGCCGTGCTCTCGAAATACTTCGCCGCCCTGCTGGGATTCGCCTATCTGCTGCATGTCCTGATTCGTCCGGGTTCGCGCAAATGGTCCGGCCTGCTGCTGTGTTACGCCCTGGTGATCCCCGCTCTGGGGCTCATGGCCTGGTGGAATGCTGGCCACTGCTGGGCGAATTACATGTTCAATTTCGTCAATCGCAACAGCGACGCCGGATTATCCTGGAAGACCCCACTGCTTTATGTCGGCATGATGTTCTACGCCCTGACACCGCCGGTCATCTGGTGGCTGGTACGACAAAGACAAGAACTCTGCCGCCTCTGGCACGATGCGGAAAGCCGGGCCCTGATCCTCATCGCACTCGCCCCCCTGGCCCTGTTTGCCGGCCTGTCCCTGCCCAAGCAGATCGGCCTGCACTGGGTACTCTCCTTCATCCCCTTCGTCCTCATCCTGACAGCCCGGCTGCTCGAATCGCAACCCCGGCTGCTGCGCCGTCTCGTCAACTTCTTCGCAGGCTTTGCCATCGCGCACATGCTACTGTTCGTCACAATATCGCAACTGCCGCTGGAAACATGGAAACACTCGCGCCTGTATGACGGCATCGTTCTCACGATCGACACCCAAAAACTGCTCGACCAGCTCAAGCCCTACGAGCAGGATTACATCTTCGCCAGCGACGGCTATTCCAATGCCGTCACTTTCGGCTACAACGCCCGCCGCTACTTTGCCGTCTTCGGCCCGGGCTCCAGCCACGCCCGGCATGACGACATCCTGACAGACTTCCGCAAGCTGGAAGGCAAGAACATCCTGATCCTGCGAAAGAGCGCACCGGCTCCCGAAGAATACGCACCCTATTTTCACGACATCGAGCAACGCAGCTTCAATGTACGCGGCGCGAATTTCCATATCGTGCTGGGGCGCGGCTTTCACTACGAACGCTACCGGGAGCTCGTTCTCTCGCGGATAAGGGAACAGTATTACGCCCTGCCCTCCTGGCTGCCCCAGACAAGCTGTTATTTCTGCGACCGCTACTTCCCAGGAACGCCATGTCGCCAATAAAAACCTCCCTGCCCGCGCTGCTTCGCCTGATGCGCCCGCACCAATGGCTGAAAAATGCCTTCGTCTTCGTCGGCCTGCTGTTTGGCCACGCCTGGCAAACCCCCCATCTGCTGACGCAAGCCCTGATGGCCTTTGCCGCCTTCTCTCTCCTGGCCTCGGGCGTCTATGTCATGAACGACTGGATGGACAGGGAACAAGACCGCCTGCATCCCGAAAAGCGGCATCGTCCCCTGGCCAGTGGAGCCGTCTCATCGCCCCAGGCCATGCTCCTGCTGCTATGCTGCTTTGGTGGCGGCCTGGCACTGGTATTCCTCAGCGGCAACCAGGCTCCCTGGGTATTTTTCAGCTATGTCGCCCTCAACATCGGCTACACCCTGGGGCTCAAGCACGTCGCGGTACTCGATGTCTTCATCATCGCCGCCGGCTTCATGCTACGCATCCTGGCGGGAACGAGCGGTCTGGGCATACCGCCCTCCTGGTGGCTCCTGCTGTGCGGCCTGATGCTGACCCTCTTCCTGGGATTCGCCAAACGTCGCGCGGAATGCATGGCACTGAACCACGACGCGGCAGCGCACCGGCGAGTGCTCGAACACTACACCCCCGCCATGCTGGACCAATTCATCACCATCGCCAGTGCCGCCACCATCATTTCCTACAGTCTCTACACCCTCAATCCGGAAACCATCGCGCTGCACGGCTCGCCCCACCTGATCTACACCGTGCCTTTCGTGGTCTATGGCATGTACCGCTACCTTTTCCTGCTCCACCGGCAAGGTGAAGGTGGCGACCCGGCCCGCATCCTCCTGCGCGACCCGCACCTGCTGGCGGCAGGTAGCGGCTGGCTCATGCTGGTGCTTGCGATTCTCCAACGCTGGCTATAATCGCGCGAAAACCTACTGCGGCAGGAGAAGCTCATGACTGAACGGAAACGCTTTCCGGAATTTGAACGATACGGCGATGCCATCGACCACCTCGATGAAATCAACGCCATCATCGGACACATTCCATTTTTTGAAGGCTTCAACCCGTCCGATCTGGCCGGGATTGCCCGCCACATGCACTGCTACCGCGCGCCTGAAGGGGCCGAAATCATCCGCGAAGGTGAAGCGGGAGAATTCGTCCTTCTCCTCCTGGAAGGCAAAATCGAAATTCTCAAGCAAAGTGCCCGTGGCGTACCGCAACGCATTGGCATCGTCACCGCAGGCGAAACCGTCGGCGAAATGTCGCTCGTCGATGGTGCGCCGCGCTTTGCCAGCTGCTCGGCCCTCGAATCCGTCAAATTCGCCGTCCTCGACCGCCACGACCTGGACCAGATCTTCACCAGCAATCCGCAACTGGGCATCACCATCCTCAGCGGTCTGCTGCGGCTGCTCAACCAGCGTCTGCGGGAAACGGGAAAACAGCTCGTCGGCGCGCTGATGCGCTAAAACACGCCGAAAGACAATAGCTCCGCCGGGCAGGCTGCTAAAATTCCTCATCTGTCATCGAGGATTCATCATGCCCCACCGCCAAAAAACCCTGACCCGTTACATCATCGAACAAGAACACCTGCACCCGGGTGTCTCCGGCGACTTCTCCGGGCTGCTCAGCTCGATCGCCACCTCCGTCAAAATCATCTCCAACCAGGTACAGCGCGGCGCACTCATCGGTGTGCTGGGCAATGCCGCCGGAGGTGAAGCGGTCAATGTGCAAGGCGAAGTCCAGAAAAAGCTCGACGTCCTCAGCAACGATGTCATGCTGCGTGAAAACGAATGGTCGGGCCACATTGCCGGCATGGCCTCCGAGGAAATGGAGGACATTTACCAGATTCCGCCGCAATTCAAGCGCGGCAAATACCTGCTGATTTTCGACCCGCTCGATGGCAGCTCCAATATCGACGTCAATGTCACCGTCGGCACGATCTTCTCCATCCTTCGCACCCGCCACCCGGAAGCCCCCGTAACGGTCGAAGATTTCCTGCAACCGGGCACGGAGCAAGTCTGCGCCGGCTTCGCCCTTTATGGCCCCTCGACCATGCTGGTGCTCACCACCGGCCACGGCGTCGACTGTTTCACCCTGGACCGCGATGTGGGTGACTTCATCCTCACCCACCCGCAAATGCGTATCCCCGAAGAAACCAAAGAATTCTCCATCAACGCCTCCAACGAACGTTTCTGGGAGCCGCCCGTCAAGCGTTTCATCGGCGAATGTCTCGCGGGGAAAAACGGCCCCCTGGGCAAAGACTACAACATGCGCTGGGTCGGCTCCCTGGTTGCCGAAGCCTTCCGCATCCTCACGCGCGGCGGCGTCTTCCTCTACCCGCGCGACACCAAAGACCCGAAAAAACCCAGCCGTCTGCGGCTGATGTACGAAGCCAATCCCATCTCCTTCATCATGGAACAAGCCGGTGGGCTGGCCACAACGGGCCGAGGCCGTGTCGTGGAACTGCAGCCCGAATCCCTGCATCAACGCGCCCCCTTCATTTTCGGCTCGAAAACCGAAGTCGAGCGCGTCCGGCGTTATCACGAAGAATTCGACAAGACCGGCGAGACGGGCGGCTTTGATTCACCGCTCTTTTCCTCGCGCTCGCTCTTCCGGGGTGAAAACGCGCAGTAAGCCCCTGCCCACGCACCCAGGCTGCCATGTCGCTCAAACACCCGATCATCGCCATCACCGGCTCCTCCGGTGCGGGGACCAGCTCGGTCACCCGCACCTTCCAGAGCATTTTTCGGCGTGAACACGTTGCGGCAGCGATGATCGAAGGCGATTCCTTCCACCGCTTCGATCGCATTGCCATGCGACAAGCCATGGCCGATGCCGAAGCGGCGGGCAACGAGCATTTCAGCCATTTCGGCCCGGAAGCGAATCTGCTCGAAGAACTCGAAGCACTCTTCGCAAGCTACGGCCAGACCGGCACAGGGCAGGCACGCCGCTATCTGCACGACGAACAGGAAGCCACCGCCTTTGGCCAAGCTGCGGGCACATTCACCCCCTGGGAGACTATCCCGCCTGGCAGCGATCTCCTGTTCTACGAAGGGCTGCACGGAGCCATCGCCACAGAAACCGTCGATGTCGCCCGGCACGTCGATCTGCTGATCGGTGTCGTCCCCATCATCAACCTCGAATGGATCCAAAAACTGCACCGCGACAAAATCACGCGCGGCTACTCAACAGAAGCCGTAGTGGATACCATCCTGCGCCGCATGCCGGATTATGTTCACTACATCACACCGCAATTCGCGCGTACTCACGTCAATTTTCAGCGTGTTCCAACGGTCGACACCTCCAACCCCTTCATCGCCCGCGACATACCCACAGCGGACGAAAGCTTTGTGGTCATCCGTTTTGCCAACCCGCACGGCATCGACTTCCCCTATCTGCTCTCGATGATCGCAGGCTCCTTCATGTCCCGCGCCAACAGCATCGTCATCCCCGGCGGAAAAATGGAACTCGCCATGCAACTGATCTTCACCCCCATGGTGCTGCGGCTCATGGAAAGCCGCAAACGCGCCTGACAACTCTCCGAACGGAACCCACTCCATGTCCCTGCAAGGAAAAATCTGCGTCGTCACCGGCGCATCCCGAGGCGTCGGCAAAGGCATAGCCCAAGCCCTGGGCAGCCTGGGGGCGACAGTCTACGTCACTGGCCGCAGCCTCTCCGAAGCTACAGAATCCCGCCTGGGCGGCACACTCAACGACACCGCCGCAATCATCACGGCACGCGGCGGACGAGGCATTCCCGTCGCCTGCGATCACGCCGATGACAACTCGATTCGCGCCCTGTTCGAACGGATCGGCGAAGAACAAGGCGGCATCGACATCCTCGTCAATAACGCCATTGCCCTGCCACCCGGGCTGACCGAAGACGCCCCCTTCTGGCGCAAATCGCTCGACGAACTCAGCCTCCTCGACGTCGGCCTGCGTTCCGGCTACGTCGCGGCCTGGCATGCCGCGCCGCTGCTGATCGAACGCAAAGGTCTGCTCGCCTTCACCTCCTCCTTCGGCGGAACCTGCTACATGCACGGCCCGGCCTACGGTGCGGGCAAGGCAGGCACAGACAAGATGGCACACGACATGGCGCACGACTTCAAACCGCATGGCGTCACCGTCGTCCCGGTCTGGCTGGGGCTCGTCAAAACAGAACGCACCCGGCAAGTCTGCGGCGCAGAACCGGATAAATACGGCGCAGCCTACAAGGTCGCCGAATCCCCCGAATTCCCCGGCCACGTCCTCGCCGCCCTCTACAACGACCCCGAGCGGCTCTCCCGCAGCGGCCAGATTCAAGTCGTGGCCGAACTGGCAAAACACTACGGCATCACCGATCTCGAAGGCCGCCAGCCACCCTCCTATCGCAAGGCCTTGGGCAATCCGCCCGAGTTTTCCAGCGCAATCGTCGCGTAAGCGAATCACCAAACCGGCAAGATGCCCGTTGCAATCCCGGTTGCAATCCCGCAGGCTTTCCAGTAGTTTCACTTTTTACTCGGGTATTCCCCCTTCCCCCCGCGAGGCACACTGCCCGCGACACCAGCAACAAGCGGAGTTTTTGCAATGAATGCCAGCGACAAATTTCTCGCCGCCCAAGCCCACGTCGACGATGCCAGCGTCCAGCCCCTGCCCAATTCGCGCAAGGTTTATATCACCGGCAGCCGCCCCGACATCCGTGTGCCCATGCGTGAAATCACCCAATCGGCCACACCGGCGCAATCCGGCAGCGAAGCCAACCCGGCCATCCATGTCTACGACTGCTCCGGCCCCTACACCGACCCGCAAGCCAAAATCGACATTCGCAGCGGCCTGCCTCCCCTGCGGGCAGGCTGGATCGCTGAACGTAGCGACAGCGAAGAACTGCCCGGCCTGAGCTCCGTCTATGGCCGCGAGCGGGCCGACAACCCGGCCAGCAGCGGCATCCGCTTCAATCTTTCTCGCCCACCGCGCCGCGCACGCGAAGGAGGCGGAGCCAGCGGCAACGTCACCCAGATGCACTACGCCCGGCGCGGCATCATCACCCCCGAGATGGAGTTCGTGGCCATCCGCGAAAACCAGAAACGCGAAGGGCTGACCGAACTCCTGCTGCGCCAGCACCCGGGCGAGCCGCTGGGTGCGGGCATCCCGAAAATCATCACACCGGAATTCGTCCGCGCCGAAATCGCCGCCGGACGCGCCATCATCCCCGCCAACATCAACCACCCCGAAGCCGAGCCGATGATCATCGGCCGCAACTTCCTG
>CAZFPI010000049.1:16496-19569 GCA_964521075.1 uncultured Sterolibacterium sp. | reverse complement strand
CTTGACGCCCGTAACACCTTCAGCCCAGGCCGGGGTGTAGGCCACTTTGGCGTCGTCGTAGGAGTCGGACACATTGCCGCCGCCCAGGCCACGGTCGATCCCGTATTGCGCGACTTGCAGGTCGAACACGGAGGAAACGAGGGCTTCTTCGCCGCTGGCGAGCTTGAGCTTCCTCACCGGTACATTGCGATACAAGAGGCCAGGCTCGCCGGCGTTGAAGTGCGGGAAGCCGACGGAGACGACATCGTCACGGGAGTCGATGCAGGTCAGCTCGGCAACGATTTCTTCCTGGTTGGCTGCGTTCTTCGGCAGGAGGTTCCATTTGCCATCCTCGCCCCAGCGGAAACCGACGGAGCCATTCGGCGCGACGTAAGACTTGGTCTTCTCGTCATAAACGATGGTCTTCCACTCGGGGTTGTTGCTCTCACCGAGATTGCCCACGAAGTCGGAAGCGCGCAGGGTGCGGTCGGAGGCATAGCCTTCGCCGGTCTTGCGAAGCAGCACCTGCATCGGCATGTCGGTGTACTTGCGGGCGTATTCCTGGAAGTACGGGTCCTGACGCTTGACGTGGAATTCCTTCAGCGCGACATGGCCCATCGCCAGGAAGGCGGCGGAGTCCGTACCCTGCTTGACCGGCATCCAGAGGTCGGCGAACTTGACGAATTCGGCGTAGTCCGGAGCCATCGAGACGACCTTCGCGCCCTTGTAGCGGACTTCAGTGGCGAAGTGGGCATCCGGCGTACGGGTCATCGGCAGGTTCGCGCCGCAGATGATGAGGTAGGTCGAGTTGTACCAGTCGGCCGCTTCCGGCACGTCGGTCTGTTCGCCCCAGGTCTGGGGGCTGGCAGCGGGCAGATCGCAGTACCAGTCGTAGAAGGAACCGCAAGCGCCGCCGATCAGCGAGAGGTAGCGCGAGCCGGCAGCGTAGGAGAGCATGGACATCGCAGGGATCGGCGAGAAGCCGTAAATGCGGTCCGGGCCCCATTTCTTGATGGTGTAGATATTGGCGGCAGCGGCGATTTCCGTCACTTCTTCCCAGTTCGTGCGGACAAAACCGCCCAGACCGCGCACGGCGGTGTACTGGATGCGCTTGGCCGGGTCGTTCTGGATGGCTTCCCAGGCTTCGACCGGGTCTTTGCCGGATTTCTTCTCGGCACGATACAGATCGAGCAGACGGCCACGAACCAGCGGGTATTTGATGCGGTGCGGGCTGTAGAGATACCAGGAGAAGGATGCGCCGCGCTGGCAGCCACGCGGCTCGTGGTTCGGCAGATCGTCGCGGGTACGCGGGTAATCGGTCTGCTGCATTTCAAAAGCGACGAGCCCACTCTTGACGAAGATTTTCCACGAGCATCCGCCCGTGCAGTTCACGCCGTGCGTCGAACGCACGACCTTGTCGTGACGCCAACGATTACGGTAGGAGTCTTCCCACTTGCGATCTTCGTCGGTCACGATGCCGTGGCCGCCGGAGAACGTGCTCTGGATACGATCGAAAAACTTCAGTCTGTCAAGAAAATGACTCATCTCTTGTTGCTCCTCTCATGGAACGGAGCCTTGGCAGGCTCCGGGGTAAAACACTCGGCCGCACACAGAAACCCGGGGGTTCCCGGAGCGACCGGGGTGGATGGTGAAAAGGGAATTACGGGTTCTTGATGTAGGCGTCCTTGCGAAGGTAAAACCACCAGTTGATGACGACACAAACGGCGTAGAACACAGCGAAACCGTACATGGCGTTTTCCGGGGTGCCGGCCTTGATCTGGCCACCGATGATAACCGGGGCGATGAAGGAACCATAAGCCGCAACGGCGGAGGTCCAGCCCAGGACGGGGCCGCGCTGATCCTGGTCAAAAACGAAGCCCACAGTGCGGAAGGTCGAGCCATTGCCGATGCCGGAGGCGGCGAAGAGAACCACGAACAGCACCATGAAGGTCATGAAGTATTGCTCGGGTGTCGCGGAATGGTAGGCCTGCAGCATGACCTGGCCCGTGGCGATCGAAGCCACCACCAGCACGACGGAGATCACCTGCGTCACGATGGAGCCACCCACCTTGTCGGAAATCCAGCCACCCACCGGGCGGATCAAGGCACCGACAAAGGGGCCGATCCAGGCATACATCAGCGCGGAGGGCGCATTCGGATTCTTGGCATGCACCCAGGCGTTGGTCGCGGGATCAAGGACATGGGTATTGCCGAAGATGACGGTGATCGACAGCGGCAGGGCCATCGAGAAGCCGATGAAGGAACCGAAGGTCACGACATAGAGTGCGGTCATCGACCAGGTGTGCTTGTTCTTGAAAATGGCGAACTGCTTGGTCAGATTGGCCTTCATCTCCCCCGTTGCGGTAAGTTTCATCGCAAAGAGCGTGCCGAACATGACGCCAATCAACATGACCCACATGCCTGCGCCAGAAAGTACGCCGATACCTGTCGGAGCAGGGAGATACAGATACAAGGCGATGGCGGAAATCACCAGGGCCAGCAGGTAAAAGAAAGCGACCTTGAACAGCGCGGCTGCCGTCGATCCGATGTTGGGCGACACCGTCAGCAGGTTGTTCATGCCAAACCAGCCCAGCACGGCCAGGGGAACCAGCAGCAGCAGCCAGACGAAACCGGCATTCTGCACATAGGTCGGCGTGCCGGCGACGATCTTGCCCACCAGCGAGGCGGAATCCTTCACCAGCGGGATCGGCTCGCCGCCGATGGCGCCGAAGAGGCCGATGGTCATCACCACGGGAATCAGGATCTGCATGGTGGTTACGCCAAAATTGCCCAGACCGGCATTCAGGCCCAGTGCCGTGCCTTGCAGACGCTTGGGGAAGAAGGTGCTGATGTTGGACATCGAACAGGCGAAGTTGCCACCACCAATCCCGGAGAGCAGGGCACAAAGCTGGAAGAACCACAGCGGCGTGGTTTTATCCTGTAGCGCGATGCCGGTCAGCACGGCCGGCACCATCAGCAGCGCGGTCGTCAGCCAGACGGTGTTGCGGCCGCCGCAGATACGGATAAAAAAGGAGGCGGGGATCCGCAGGGTGGCACCGGAAAGACCGGAGATGGCGGCAATGGTGAAAAGCTC
>CAZFPI010000049.1:10935-16486 GCA_964521075.1 uncultured Sterolibacterium sp. | reverse complement strand
AGACGGCGAAGCCACACAGCAGGCTGGGAATGGAAATCCACAGGTTGCGGTTGGCAATACGACGGCCGGTGGATTCCCAGAAAGCGTTGTCTTCCGGACGCCAATCGACGATGTCGCAACCGGAGGTGACCTGCGGCGTGGCTGCCGTCGGGTCATTGCGGCCATTTGCCGCAAAGGATGCATTGCTCATTTTATGTGCTCCAGGGTGGTTTATTCGAGGATGTCAGCGGGGTGGCTGCTTATCGTGTCCATCTTGCGAACTTCGGTCCAGTACATCCAGATCAGCGAAACCCAGACCACGCCATACATCAGCATGAAGCAGCTGGAGCGGATACCGGTCCAGTCGACCAGCGCGCCGAACATGATGGGCAGAAGAAAACCACCCATACCACCCGCCAGGCCGACGATGCCGGAAATGACGCCAATGTTGTGCGGATAATCATCGGAGATGTATTTGAAGACCGAGGCCTTGCCGATCGCCCAGGCGATGCCCATGCCGAACATGAGTGCCGTGAAAACCCAGACATTGAGGCCGACGTGGAAGCTTTGCGGGCCGCTCACCGTCTGCACGACGAGATCGGTTTGCGGGTAGGAAAGAACGAAGAGGCAGATCCACGAGAACCACAGCACCCACCAGGTCACCTTGTGCGCGCCGAAC
Source organism: uncultured Sterolibacterium sp. (assembly GCA_964521075.1). Lineage (GTDB taxonomy): Bacteria > Pseudomonadota > Gammaproteobacteria > Burkholderiales > Rhodocyclaceae > Sterolibacterium. The sequence goes on along the minus strand of CAZFPI010000049.1, from coordinate 15,828 downwards.
TTGTCGGAAAAATAGCCGCCCAGGGCACGCAGCACCCCGCCCGGCAGAGAGAAGCAGGCGGCAAGGAAAGCCGCATCCTTGATGTCGAAGCCGTATTCAGCGACGTAGTATTTGGTCATCCACAAGGAGAGCGCGACATAGCCGCCGAAAACGATGGAGTAATACTGGCAATACTTCCAGACCTGCGGGTCCTTCAGGGCGGCGAGCTGCTCGGCGACACTCACCTTTGCCCCGGCCTTGTGCGAAGGGTCGTCAAAGGTAAACAGCCAGAACAGGATCACCGTCCCCAGCATCACAGCCGCATAGACCGTCGGCACATATTGCCAGCCATAGGCCAGCACCAGCGAGGGAGCCACCAGTTTGGTGACGGCTGCACCCGAGTTGCCCGCGCCGAAAATGCCCATCGCCAGTCCCTGCTGGTTCTTCGGGAACCAGCGCGCGCAGTAGGCGATCCCGACGGTAAACGAGCCACCCGCCACGCCGACGAACAGGCCCGTGACGAGAAAATGCCAGAACTCCGTGCCGAACTGGATGAGGTAAATCGGTACGATGGTCGAAGCCATCAGGATGGCGAAAATGATGCGCCCGCCAAATTTATCCGTCAGCATGCCCAGGGGCAGACGGATCAGGGAACCCGTCAGGACGGGCATGGCCACCAGGAGGCCAAACTGGGTTTCATTCAGATTCAGTGTTTTCTTGATCGGAATCCCGATGACGGCAAACATCATCCAGACCATGAAACACACGGTGAAAGCTATTGTGCTCATGGCGACGACCGACCACTGTTTCGTCTTCTGCGATGCCACGATACTCCCCTTTGCCAAAGTGATGAAACCTGTCTGCGGATCTATTTCTTTCGTTATCTTTTCCGCGATGTTGTGCAGTCTAGGCAGACAAGCCCCACCCCACCATCCACCACTGGACGTGGCAAGAGGTTTTTTTGGGAGTAGTTCCGCCCAGACCATAAGAACTATAAAAAGAGCACTGACTAGTTCTTTGTGACTAGTTCTTATGGCAGGTCTGCATTTGCGTACAATGCACACTTCAATTTTTGACGAGCCTTGTATGAGCACCTTCCAAGCCAGCCATGAATTTGATGTCATCATCGTCGGGGCAGGGCCCGCCGGGGCGACCACCGCCTGTTATCTGGCGCGCGACTCGCACCACCTGGGCCGCCCGCTCTCCGTCGCCCTGCTCGACCGGGCGAGATTCCCCCGCGACAAATACTGCGGCGACGCCTGGTGCGCCCCGGCACTGGACATTCTGGAAGACCTGGGCATTCTGCAGCCCCTCATGGCCGAGGGGCTATATCAGGATACGACCTCGGGGGGCTTCGTCTCTCCCAGCGGCGAGAACTACATGACCTGCGAGGGCGGCGAGGCGACGGTTTCCGGAGAAAACCGTACCTTTGCCATCAAGCGCATGATCTGCGATGAAAGAATTGCGCGGCGCGCAGCAGAAGTGGGTGCTAACCTGATTGAAGAAGCCGGGGTCGATGCGGCAGTGCTGGGGGCGGATGGGCGATGGCAGGTGCGCTGCACCGATGGCCGGATTTTTCACTGCCGGATGCTGATTGCCGCCGACGGGGCCGCCAGTCGGCTCGCGCGTTCGCTAGGCGTCGTGCCCGATGCTCCCGCTGCGGCGGCAGCCCGTCAATACGTCAAGGGCGGCACGCACAACTTCAAGGCTGGCGGCGTTTTGCTGTTCCCGGAATACATCCTGCCAGGCTATGTGGCCCTGTTCCGGCACTACAACGACGACATTGACCTGGGAGCCTACATCATCCCCGGCGGGGCTGCGCGTGTAGAAGATGCCGCGCGGATCTACGAGGACAAAATCTACAACGACCCTTTCATCCAGCGGGTGCTCGGCCCGCGTGTCGAGTTTCTGGAGCCCGTTCGCACAGCCTCCCTTCGCATGGGTGGCGTGGCACGCAGCACCGCCCGGCAGTTCCTGGCCGTAGGCGATGCTGCCGGACAAACCGACCCGCTCACCGGCGAAGGCATCCACACGGCCATGATCGGCGGGCGTCTTGCCGCCCGGCGTGTACTGGAAATGTTCGCCGAAAACCGCTTCGACGAAGAAGCCACGGCGGTGTACCACCAACGCTGGATGGCCGCCTTCGGGAAAGATTTTTCCTCCTCGGCTCTCTCGGCCCGGATGTCTTACCGTTTCCCCTTCTTCCTCGACGCAGCGGCCACACTGGCCGAACGCACGGGGGGACGATTCATGGATGAGTTCGGCGCGATCATGACCGGCGTCAAACCCAAATCCACCTACGCCCGTCCGGATATTGCCTTTCCGTTGGCCCTGGAAGTCGGCAAGCACCTTTTCCGCCAGAAAATCCTCCGGCAACCCGCCGGAGAAACGGCTTACCGCCAACGCGCCGAAGAAAACAGCCCCCGCAAGGGTTCATTCAGCGCAGTTTGCCTGCGTGATACGGGCATCAGTGCCCGGTCAGTCCAGGAATCCCGGAAGAACGCACAGCACCCAAACCCTGTCGAAGAACTCTTCCAGTTTGCCAGTAACGCTGCCGATGCCCGCCCGCTGCTGATTCTCTACGGTTCGGAATACGGTTTTTCCAGGCAGTCAGCCTTGCGGCTGGCCGAAGAACTCGCCGCACAATCTGTAGAGGAGCTGCCCGTCTCCCCGCGTGTGCTCGATCTGGCAGCGCACAGGCTGATCGACTGGTCACAAGAAGACATGGTTTTCTTCCTTTGCGCCACGGCTGGTGATGGCGATTTCCCGGAAAACGCCCAGACTTTCGTTGAATGGCTGGATGAAGGCGCGCACCTGAAAGGCTGTGCCTTCGCCGTGCTCGCCTGCGGCGACAGCAGCTACCCGCACTTCTGCCGCGCCGGTCACGCACTGCACACGCGACTGGGAAATGCCGGAGCAAGGCCACTGCTGCCGACACACGAAATCGACCAGGAAAACGAAGATCAGCTCATCGCCTGGTTCGATGCCGTAGCCGCCTGCCTGACCGATGCACCGACACGGGCAGACACCGGCCCTGCAGGCGACTATCTCCTCGCCGCCGCCCGCGCGCATTACGCACATGACGCTGGCCAGGAAGATCGGCTCATTTCCCGCCGACACCCCTGCCAGGCACATCTCCTGAGCCGCACCCGCCTGACGCAAACCAATGAGGAAGAACAGGAAACCCTCTCGCTGGAGCTCGATCTTTACCCGGAAGATGAAACGCGGCGCATGGATTGGCACCCAGGAGACGCCCTGGGGGTCTGGCCCAGGAACGATCCGCAACTGATCACCCGCCTGCTCGGACTCATGAAACAGGACGCCAGCACACCGGTTTCCATCGCCGGAGAATCGCTGACACTCAGGGAGGCACTCCTGCGCCGACTCGACATCAAACCGCTCAGCCGCGCCCGTGTCGAAGCCTTTGCCGGGCACATCGACGATGCCAGTGAACAGGCAGCCTGGAAAAAGAAAATCGGCGCGCACCAGGGTGATGCACACCTTGCCGCGCAGGATTACGCCCAGGGCCGCGAACTCATCGACCTGCTCGAAGATTTTCCGAAAACTGCCGCAACACTGACCGCCGAAGACTGGAGCAAACTGCTCCCCCCTCTTCAGCCCCGCTACTACTCCATTGCTTCCTCGCCACTCACGAATCCTGAGCAGCTCACCCTCTGCGTCTCCCGGGTGCGCTACGAGACCCAAGGCCGCCCACGCACGGGGCTCGCCTCAAACCATCTGGCCGCAGGGCTGGACACAGGCGAAGCCCTCGAGGTCTTTTTGCAGCCGAACCGGAAATTCCGCCCGGTTCCGCTCAACGCACCCGTAGGCAGCGTGATGATCGGCCCCGGAACGGGGGTCGCCCCCTTTCGCGCCTTCATGCAGCACTGGGCACATCAGGCTGCCACCCAGGGAAAAACGCTGGCGGAAATCTGGCCAAACGGCGATGTTCCGCTACTCTTCTTTGGCTGCCGGCATCCGGATAAAGACTTCCTGTATCGCGAAGAATGGGAAACGCTGGCCGCAGCCAGCGAGCTGCGCCTTTTCACCGCCTTCTCACGCCAGCAGGCCGGAAAAGTTTACGTGCAGCACCGCCTGCACGAACAGGCCGCGCTGATCTGGCAACGGCTCGAACGGGGAGCACAAGTTTTCCTCTGCGGCGATGCCACGCACATGGCACATGACGTGGAAACAGCCCTGCTGGAAATCATCGCCAGCGAAGGCCAGAAACCCCCGGCAGCCGCCCGCGCCTATCTCGATGCCCTCGCCCACGCAGGGCGTTACAACAAAGACGTCTGGGCATGATGTCGTTCTATTGATCCGACCCGATAAAGTCTAAAGTTTTCGTCATTCCGGCGAATGCCGGAATCCAGTAACGGGCTGGCTTTCCCCCTGGGCCCCCGGCATTCGCCGGGGTGACGGCTTCATGCATTTTCGGGCCGGATCGATAATGCGGTTCTGAACAAATCACTGCCCTGTGCCGATACGAAACCGGCACGACAAAGACGAAGCCCATTTGATTCAGTTTCTTCAGTTTTGTCTTTCAGCCTGCAAGGCAATAGGGCAATCGCATTTTTTCAATGATCGTCCCGCCTTCCCGGGTATGTTCAGTGTCGGGGCGAAGGGCGATACAGGGCGAATAATGATTCGCCCCTACGGGTGGGGCAGGAAAAATTCATATTGCCTTTCGCATGAAAAAAAACGCCCCGGTCCGCCAAAGGCAGAGCCGGGGCCTGTCTGGAAAAGTTGTACCGGTTAGGGCGTGAGCACGACCTTCACCGAGGCATCCACCGCTCCCTTGTCGATGTAGCCGATGGCTCCGGGGTTACCCGCAACGAATTTCTTCACGTCGGCATCGGAGGCCATTTCCTTCAGGGGTTGCGCCTTGCCGGTAAAGACCAGCTTGGCCCAGTA
>CAZFPI010000049.1:0-10835 GCA_964521075.1 uncultured Sterolibacterium sp. | reverse complement strand
GAGCCTCGCATGAAAGCATCGGTCGGGTTGATGAACACCCCGCGATTCAAGCCAGACCAGCGGCCACCCGGGCTCACGCTCGCCCCCATGCCCGGCTTGAAGCTGCGGTCCCACTGCAGCTTGAGCGCGACATTTTTGTAGAAGTCATAGCGCGTACCCAGCGTGACGGTGTGCTGCTGGTTATGGGTGTTGATGACATTGTCAAACTGGTTGATCCCGTCTACCAGTTGCTGGGCTCGCGGGCCGATCGGCGTTCCGGCAAAAGGATTCACGGGCTCCCCATACTTGAGCGGCGGCTCCTTCGAGGTCATGCGGCTATAACCGGCGTAAGGCGTCCACTTCCCGATACGGTAGCCCAGCATGGCTGACCAGGCATCCGTATCCTGCACGGCAGGCCCTTCGCTACGCGCCTGGACGTACTCCACCTGCCCCAGCCACTTGCCATCATCATAGATATAACCCAGGTCCCAGAGGGTTGCCTTGATGTCGTGCAAATTGGCATTGGGTGTCGGATAACCGAAAGCCGGGAAGGCTGCCGCTGCAGCAAAAGCCGCATCGATCTGGGTAATGCCGGGCCCTTGCGAATCCGTCTTGGTACGGTTGTAACCCAGGCGGAAGGTCTGGCTGTCTTTCTCATAGGTCATGTTGATGTTGCGGTCCGAGCCGGTCACATTGATCGGATCATCCTGCCCACGGCTTTTGACCGTCAGCTTGACACGGCCCGCCGTCGCCTGAACGCGGAGATTCCCGCCAGCCACGTCGAATTTCGTCCCGACCTCAACCCCGTCGAGGTGGGTGATCGGGTTGAGCATGTAAATTTCATAAGCCGGCCGAACGGTGGCTTGCGAAAAACCCACATTGCGGAAATCCGACACCATGAACACGGGAGCCACGACGCGACCCGCGCGAACATAGACGGTATCGTTGATCTGGTATTTCAGGTTCGCCCATTCAAACTGCGGCGTGTAGGAGTTGTCCGCGCGATGATCGGCGACGGCCTGAACCGTCGCGCTGAAACCATTGCCGATGTTTGCGGTAGCCTGCAAGCCCAGCTTGGTATCCACACCGAACATGGTGGCTCCGCTGCGGCCGGCACCATTGGGCTGAACGATGTTGCCGCGAAAATCGGCTTCGCGGGAATCGCTATGCACGGCCCCTAGCGTGCCAAAGCCGCTGAAGTTGTACGTCACTTCGGCCAGGGCTGCTTGTGACCCCAAAAAACCGGCCAATGCCAGTGCCCAGGACATCTTCTTCATTTTCATCAATCTGTTTCCTCTCTTCATTGAATCGTTGAACCGTTGAGCCGTTGTCTGCAGACTGCCAACCCGGGTCGGCCGCCGCGCCGGATTCTAACCCGGGAAATCCACCCGCCATGCACCTTCATGGTGCATCCTTGATTTCACTCTCGACCTCGGGCGGCGGAAGGACGAAGTCCCTTGGTCTGGCCAGCAGTCGCTTCAGCAGCAGGGCAGGCAAGGGCCGAAGATCAGCCAACTGCCGCTGACGGGATCGCATCGCCGTCCACAAGGCCAGAGAAAAGCTGACAATCAGGTTTGTCGCACCGATCAGGGCAACCCCGGCCAGGCCGCCAAGCCATGCCTGCCAGCTCAGGGAAAAGTCACTGGCAACGGTCGCGAAAGAAAGGTAGGCAGAAGAAAAAGTGATATGCCGGATATCCAGCGGCAAGCCCAGAAGAAAACCTGCGAACCCGGTCAAGCCCAGCATCAGGCCAAAATAGAAATTTCCGGCCAGTGCCCCGAGATTGTGTTCGACATACCGCCCCAGACGTCGGCTGTAATGTTCGCCGATGAGGCGGTTGAACCATGGATGTGCGGCAATACGTTCCGGAATATGGTGATAGAGCGATTTATTGTCGTAATACCCTGAAATCAGACCGGCAACAAAAAGCCAGATACCGGCAATCGCCGCATGAGCCATGCCGTACCCGGCAATGGGGCGAAGATCCTCGAGCAACTGCTCGACCTTGCCATGATCGATCAGTGGGCTACCCGTCTGCCAGCTCCATAGCCAACCCAGCAGCAGTGCCGTAGGCAAGGTGAGTGAGACGTTACCAACAATGGCAATCCATTGGGTACGGATGACCTGCACAATCAGCTCGACCAGCGATTGATACCCTTCCGCCGACCGGCTTCCTGCCGGTGGCAGGGTAGCCGCGATGGTTGCAGCCGTCATGGCAGGTTGCTTCGTGGCGATCGTGCAATGCAGTAAATGGATGATGACAAAACCGATACCGTAATTGAGCCCGAAGGCAAGTGCCTCGATGAGCGGTGGCAGATGTGCCTTGGCAATTTCGATCTTGAGCAATGCCATGAAGCCGATGATGAGCCCGGCACCGGCGGCACTCTTGAACATACCCAGCCAGGCCTTTTTCGAATCGGCGATGTAATGTTCGCCAGTATGGCTGGCATGCTCGGTAACCTGCAAAGCCAACAGCTCGGTGTTCTGCCGGAAAACATCACGCAGGCTGTGCTTGCGGTTTTCTGCCGTGACCAATTGCAGGAACAGACTAAGCAAAGCCTGCCCCTGCCCTGACGAACGCACCGGGTCAACGAGTTCGAGCAACAAATGCATGCGCCCGATATGCTGTTCCAGACGCAACAGATGCCAGGTCAGGCTGACCGAGACGCCATGCCGCAAAGCGTGTTTACGGATACGGACGATCTGGGTCGAACACTGGTCGAGCAGTACCATGATCTGCTTCTGGTCCTCATCCAGCGCGCAGTCATCCACCAATGCTTTCCGGTAATTCTCGACGAAAATCAAGGTTTCAACATTCTGGCGAACGAAGGGAGACTCAAATCGCTCCATGTCAGGTGCGTTCTGCACCAGCTCCGGTTCCAGACCAATATTGGCAATCCGGCATGACAGAACGTGGATAGCCTCAAGCATTTGCAGACAAATGCAAGAATCCGTCCGCCCAGGCGGCACAGGCCACAGGCTACGGTACAAATCCTGCCAGACGATATACGGCACACTGGCCAGCCATTGATGATCATTCCCTCGATGGAAAATCAGACCAAACACATCCTTGAGCAACTCCGGACGAGGCTTCAGCGGTAACAAACGTTCCCCGATCCGCCGCCGCAATCCCGCCAGTAATGGCTCGTTGGAAAAAATCCCGGTTTCGGTGTAGAGCTGCACCTGACGGGAGTGGCCGAATAATTCCTGCAGCTGCTGCCGCAAGAGCCGCCGGTCATCCTCGCTTTGTTCCAGAAGAAAGGACAATGCGCGCAGACTGTTGACCGCCGATGCCGTATCGGTGACGCGGCGTGGTCGAATGACATCAATTAGAGACTTGAGATGACGCAATGCCTGCCCGGAGGGCGCGTCGCGCATCGCTTGCAAAACAGATTCCATGATTCTCCTTACTGTAAAACAGTCATTCCCCGGACAGCGGCAAGCCCACCCGGCCCGGCGGTTCAGGAGACGACAAGATAGAATTCGCAGGCAATGTCCTACCCACGATCCTCCGCCGCCTGGCGTCCCGCGCTCTTGCCGACGCCCTCAAACCTGTGCCTGCCACATCGCGCCGCCTTGCGACGCTGGCTATGCGATGAAGGCTCATTGACAGCGCGGCTGCAGGCGCATGGTCGACATTTCGCCGTTCATGTCCTGCGCCAGCAACTGGCCCAGCCCTGCCCCGACGAACGCGCCCTGCTGGGCATCCCGCCCCGGCAACTGGCGCAGGTGCGCGATGTCCTGCTGAAAACGGATGGTACACCGCGCATCTTTGCCCATTCTGTGCTGGCCAGTGGCCAGGCCCGGGGGCCGTGGCAGCTGTTTTCCCGCATGGGAACGCGCCCGCTGGGAGCTGCCCTGTTCGCACACCCGGCGATCCGCCGGCAAACCCTGCATTTCCGTTGCCTCGACGCACGCCACCCGCTCTACCGGGCCGCCTTGCAGGCTGGCGGCCCTGATCTTGAGCCTGCCCCCCCCCATCTCTGGGCCCGTCGCTCCCTGTTTACCTGCGGTGAGCAACCCCTGCTTGTGTGCGAAGTCTTCCTGCCTTCAGTGTTTTCACTCTGATTCAATGACTGGGTGCATCGGCCAATGCAGCAGTCCTTTAGTCCTTTAACCCTTTAACCCGCAGCGGGTTTTTTCTGCCCGTGCAAAATGGCCTGCAGCTGCTCACGCCAGGCCAGAACCGAAGGATCGCGAGCAATATCCGCCGGAGCTGCCGGATGCGCCCTATCGTAATCTCCATACAACAGGCCCACCGGCTGCCCATCGCTCACCAGGGTGAGCAGCATGACGGAACGCGCACCAACGACGTCGGCATACCAGTCCGGCAGGTATTTTGCATAAGTTTCCGCCCGGGTATCGGCGATGAACAAATCCGCTTTTTTACCAAGTACCACGCGAAAAATGTCGGCCCGCGTTCCCTGACAACGAAAGCGCGAGGCAATCTGCGCGGCATTTCGCCCAACGCCTGCCACGGCAATCAGCCCGGAGGAGCCATCCGGCAGGCAAAGCAGTGTGCGATCAAATCCATATTTGTCGTGATACTGGCGCAGCACCTGCTGAAATATCTCGACGGGCTTGCGGCCATCGGCAAGCTTGCTTTCCCGTGTCAGGCTATCGTTTGCCGATAACAGATCCACCACGCGCTCCGAAGATTTACGCAACAGCAGGCGAGCATCTTCGACAGTGCAGGCAAAATCCATCGACGAGAGAATGCTCCCGGTTTCTTCGAGCACATGGTCCACCCATGCCTGCACTTCGTTATCCTTGAGGTGCAGGGCCGAGCGGAAAAACTCGATCTCGTTACGCAGTTCGGTTTTTTCACGCGCTTCCGGCAGGCGGAACAATACATCCGTGATGCCCCGGGAAAACAGGGCGCAGTATTGCTGCCATTCGAGTGCCGAATTGGCCGAACGCGGCCCGGATTTTTCCTTGCGGATGGATATGCTCTTTTGCAGAACATCGGGTAGCGTCCAGTGGCTGGCGATGGCAGCACCAATCTCTGCGAACCCCGCGCCCAGCGTCCTGATGACAGCATCATCCTCGGAAAGATTTCCTTCCGCCTGCAAGGCACGGCTGCGCTCGACTTCGGGATAAAGATGATAGAGCGTCATCATGCGGCCAAGGTTTTGCATCAAACCGCACACCTGAGCTTCCTGGAGGCTGTAACGCGCGCCATTGACGCGCGTGATTTCTGCACACATCTGGCCACAGAAAAATGCTGCCACGATTTCTGCCTGAAGCTGCCTGGCCTGCGGGCTGCTCGCCAGCGCATCGAGCAAAGCCATGGACAAGGCCACAGACTTGACGGTATTGATGCCAAGAATGGCCAGGGCCTGTTCGATGGTTGAAATGTTGCGGCCACCCCGCGCATGGCCGCCAGAATTTGCCAGACGCAAAAGGCGGGCGGTCAGCGCAGCGTCCCGCAGGATCACGGCCGTCATTTCGCGGGTTCCGCCATCCTCCGCCTCGGACAACTTGCTGATGAGTTGCACCGAGGCTCCCAGCCCAGCGAACCCTGGGCTGGTATCGATACGTTTCAACAGATTGGCCAGCATCTCCTGGCCGTTGACCTTGACCGCCGCTGCTTCCATGACTTCAACCATCCTCATGCCCACAAGATACAGAGGGAAGTTCGCCGATAAGCCGGGTTCTGTCGTGGACAGTCATTCCTCTGGGCCCGCCGTTACCGACGGGCTCTAGCAGCCTACCCGGAAGCGACGCGAGCAACGTCATTGCTTCCCTATTTGGCCTTGCCCCGGATGGGGTTTGCCGTGCCGTCTGCATTACTGCAGCCGCGGTGAGCTCTTACCTCGCCATTTCACCCTTACCGGCTCTTGCGAGCTTAGGCGGTATCTTTCTGTTGCACTTTCCGTCGCCTTGGGTCGCAGCTTGCGCCACGACTTATAACGCCCGGCCGTTAGCCGGCATCCTGCTCTTTGTGGCCCGGACTTTCCTCCATGAGCGTGAGCTCACAGCGACTGTCTGGCGAACTTCCCGCGTTAATTGTACCCGGATAAACGGGATCAAAATCGCGCCGTCACGCCCACACTCATCAGATTGACATCCGTGCTGCCCGTCGATTTTTCATCGCCCACCTTGCTGAAGCGCTCATATTCAGCCCGCACACCGAGGATTTCGTTGACGCGGTAATCCGCCCCCAGGCCATAGGTCGGCCGCCATTTGTACTGCGCTACGTTCTTGTTCGCCCTGAAGGGGAAGGAGGAGGCATCATTGCCCACATCCTCGGTCGCCACTTCGGCGTGAATCAGACCGAGCTTGGCAAAGCCGGTAATCTTGTCGTTGAGCGGGAGTTTCCCGACACCCGAGACATTCCAGCCACGAACCTTGATGGTGCGCTGCGCGCGATAAGGCCCGCCCTGCGCTGCCAGAACGAGGGGGCCGAGCACAATGGGAAAGTTCAGTCTGTAGGAATAGGTGTTGTTATAGGTCGTCTTGCCCAGATCGACATAGCCCCCCTCGACGGCCCAGTTTGGCGTGAAATCGTGCCCCAACTGCAATTTGAAAGCCCCGCGTTCCGAGGACTGGCTGGAATTCAGGGCAGAAAGTGTCGGCAATGCCGCACGGGTCATGGCGTTGTACTGGCGTTGCACAGCAGTTTGATCCATCTGGGAACGGCCGACGGAAGCCGCCACATAAATTTCACTGCTCATCTCCAGTGCCAGCGCAGAAGATGCCGCCACTGCGGCCATCAAGGCGAACGAGGAAACCACGGCATAACGGGCAGGGGCAAGTGTTCGTGTCATCATCGGCTCCACAAGGGACAAAAAGGACAAAGGGCACAAAAAGGAAAGACAGGAAAGACCAGAGAAATGACCGGGGATTCTAGCAGCCCGGCAAGTGTTCCCTGCGAGCGGATTAAGCCCGGCCGGCATCACCGGTGTGCGGGCTCCAGCGTCATCCGCAAGGCATCTGCCGTCGGTCGCAAGGCGATCGGGGTGTATTGCGTCCCGAGATAGCGCAGGTCATCCGCCTTGAAAGTGTGCAAAACCAGATCCTGCAAGGTATGGTCGGCCACGAAATTGGCAATACGGGCCAGCAACCGCTGGCGGGATTCATCCAGACCATCCGCCGCAAGACGCTCTACACGCCCTTCACGCAGCACGATGGCCTGACGCGTCCCGTCCAGTTCCAGCCTGCCCGAAAAAACCAGCTGGCCGCGCCAGGCCTGCGCCATCATGGGGGAGCTCATCCCGGCGGCCAGGGTGACCTGCAAGCGTTCTTCGGCAGGCAGGGTGCTCAGCCGGGGCTGTTCCAGGCGAAGCGAAATGACTTCAAAGAGACGCTGCTCGACAGGAAAGCGTTTGGACAAACCCTCCTGAAGCCGCGCCAGCGGCACATCCACCTGGCGTGGCCCGCTCAAGGTGGCGCAAGCCGCCAGAAGACATGTTGCCGACAAGAGCAGCAGCGTTTGGCGAAACCGATGCCAGAAGAAAGGCTGGCCGACACTCATACCGCGCGCCGCCGGAACACCACATCCCAGACCCCGTGGCCCAGCCGCAGGCCGCGTGTCTCGAACTTTGTCTGGGGGCGATAAGCCGGACGTTGTGCAAAGCCACCGGGCAATGCGCCCGTATTTTCGAGTAAGGGCTCGGCCCCCAGCACTTCCACCATCTGCAACGCGTATTCCTCCCAGTCCGTCGCGCAATGCAGATAGCCCCCGGGCATAAGGCGTTCTGCCAGCAAATGCACCAGAGGCCCCTGAATCAGACGCCGCTTCTGCTGACGTTTCTTGGGCCAGGGATCGGGAAAAAAGATATGCGCGCCGGACAGGGAAACCAGCGGAATCATGTCACGCAGCACCTCGACGGCATCATGCTGGCAGATACGGACATTACCCAGGCCGCGTTCGGCAATTTCCTTCAGCAGGCTGCCAACGCCGGGGGTGTGAACTTCAATGCCCAGGTAATCATTTTCCGGGTGCGCGGCGGCGATACTGGCCGTGGTTTCTCCCATGCCAAAGCCGATTTCGAGAATTTTCGGCGCGACCTCGGCCTGTCGGCCAAACAGGCCCGCCAGATCGAGCAAACCGGCACGGTAAGGCAGGCCCCAACGCGGCATGCCGTCTTCGTAGTACCGCTGCTGGGCATTGGAGACGCGCCCCTGACGCAGCACATAGCTGCGAATATGGCCATGCGGCAACGATGAATCTTCTGTGTTATCCAGCTTATCCAAAATACGGGCCCGTCAGTTCAGGTAGAGCAGTTCAGATCGACCAATGCGCCTGGCCGATTTTCCCGTCGACAGGAGAACTGGGCGAGGCAGCATAAAGTTTTTTCGGCATCCGCCCGGCCAGCCAGGCTTCGCGCCCGGCCTCGACGGCTTTTCTCATTGCACGCGCCATGAGCACCGGCTCACGCGCCTGGGCGATGGCCGTATTCATCAGCACGCCATCACAACCGAGCTCCATGGCAATGGCGGCATCTGAGGCCGTGCCGACACCGGCATCGACCAGCACGGGGACTTTGGCATTGTCGATGATGAGTTTCAAGTTCCAGGGATTCAGGATGCCCATGCCCGAACCGATCAGCGAAGCCAGCGGCATCACGGCAACACAGCCGATTTCTTCGAGCAGCCGGGCCTGGATGGGGTCGTCGCTGCAATACACCATCACCTTGAAACCATCCTTGACCAGCGTCTCGGCTGCCTTGAGGGTTTCGGGCATGTGCGGGAAAAGTGTTTTCTGGTCGCCCAGCACTTCCAGCTTGACGAGATCATGGCCGTCGAGCAGCTCGCGAGCGAGCCGCAAGGTGCGGACAGCCTCATCCGCCGTATAGCAACCTGCCGTATTGGGCAGCAGGGTGTATTCGTCTGGCGGCAGCACATCGAGCAAGGAAGGCTGGCCGGGTTCCTGGCCGATATTGGTACGGCGAATGGCGACGGTAATGATCTGCGCGCCAGAAGCAGCTACCGCCTTCTTCGTCTCGGCAAAATCCTTGTATTTCCCGGTTCCCACCAGAAGGCGCGAGGAATACGTCTTGCCAGCAATCATCAGGGGGTCGTGATTCATGAATGCCTCATTTTGAAAGCGGGGAAGAAAAAATGGGTGGGGAAAAAGGGGCAACAGCCAAAGATCAACAAGCAAAGATCAACCGCCACCAACGGCCACCACGATTTCGAGCCGACAACCCGCGTCGACCAGGCAATCCGCATGCTGTGTCTTCGGCACGATATGGCCATCCATCTCAACTGCCAGACGCTTGCCGCTCAGATTCAGCTCCACCAGCAAGGCGGCCACGCTAAGCGGCGCATCGCGCTGTTGTTTCTGGCCATTGAGGACGAATTCGATCATGGGGGGCCGATTTTATCATGCGGGGATGGGGCATCCCAGATTCACCGGGGTTAATCAGCACACCCACGCTCCCGGCTTCCGGACTCCCCCCGTCTGCTGTTAAGCTTCCGGGGTTTTTCTCCGGCATCTCCTGTCTCCGTGACCCGCATCGTTTCCTTACGAAAAAAACTCGACGATTATGAACGCCTGATGCGGCTGGACAAGCCGATCGGCATTCTGCTGCTGTTGTGGCCGACCCTGTGGGGGCTGCTGCTGGCGGCAGATGGCCAGCCGCCGCTGGCAGTCGTCTGGATTTTCACCCTGGGGACAATACTGATGCGCTCGGCAGGCTGTGTGATGAATGATCTGGCCGACCGCAATTTCGACGGCCACGTCGAACGCACCCGGCATCGACCCATGGCAACGGGGGCCGTATCCGTCAAGGAAGCACTCTTGCTGGCGGCTTTTCTGACACTCCTGGCAGGCGCGCTGATCCTGCCACTGCCCCGCCTGGTCTGGGCACTGGCCGTGGTGGCTCTTTTTCTTGCGGCAAGCTACCCGCTGACCAAACGTTTTCTCGCCATCCCGCAAGCGTATCTGGGTATTGCCTTTGGCTTTGGCATCCCCATGGCCTACGCGGCCATACTGGGCCGTGTGCCGGTGATCGCCTGGTGGCTGCTGCTGGCCAATGTATTCTGGGCCGTTGCTTATGACACGGAATATGCCATGGTGGACCGTGAGGATGATCTCAAGATTGGCATACGCACTTCGGCCATCACCTTTGGCCGGTTCGACGTGGCAGCGGTGATGATCTGCTATGCCACCGCACTGGGCCTGCTGGCCTGGGTCGGCAGCCAGTACCATCGGGGGGCCTTGTTCTACGCCGGCCTCCTGACGGCCACCATCATCGCCCTCTACCACTACACCCTGATCCGAAAACGCGATCGCGCCGCTTGCTTCAAGGCCTTTTTGCACAATAACTGGCTGGGAGCGGCCATCTTCGCCGGCTTGCTGGCCGATTATCACCTTCCCCTTTTTCCTTGACCGTCTTTTGAGAAAGCCCCGCTCATGAAATATAGCGATCTGCGCGAATTCATCGCCCGTCTTGAAGCCATGGGGGAGTTAAAGCGCATTTCAGTCGAAGTTGATCCCCATCTGGAAATGACGGAAATCTGTGATCGCGTGCTGCGTGCCGGTGGCCCGGCCCTGCTTTTTGAAAAACCGAAGGGCTCGAACATGCCGGTGCTGGCCAATCTTTTTGGCACACCGCGCCGCGTCGCCCTGGGCATGGGCGAGGAAAGCACGGACGCCCTGCGTGAAGTGGGAAAACTACTGGCCTATCTCAAGGAACCGGAACCGCCCAAGGGCCTGAAAGATGCCTGGGACAAGCTCCCGGTGCTCAAGCAGGTGCTCAATATGGCCCCCAAAGTCCTGTCGTCCTCCCCCTGTCAGGAAGTTGTGTGGGAAGGCAAGGAGGTTGACCTGTCGCGACTGCCCATCCAGCACTGCTGGCCGGGCGATGTGGCACCGCTCATCACCTGGGGGCTGGTAGTCACACGCG
>CAZFPI010000048.1:0-19937 GCA_964521075.1 uncultured Sterolibacterium sp. | reverse complement strand
AAGTGCCGGGCATGAAGCCGGGAACATCGACGAGGGTGATGACGGGAATGTTGAAGGCATCGCAAAAACGCACGAAGCGCGCGGCCTTGATCGAGGATTTGATGTCGAGGCAGCCGGCCAGCACCATGGGCTGATTGGCGACGATGCCGACGGTATCCCCTTCCATACGGGCGAAGCCGATGATGATGTTCTTGGCGTAATCGGGTTGCAGCTCGAAGAAATCACCGTCATCGACGATCTTGGCGACCAGCTCCTTCATGTCGTAGGGCAGGTTGGGGTTTTCCGGCACCAGCGTGTCGAGCGAGTGGTCGAGACGGTCCGCCGGGTCGGTGGTGTCGCGGTGCGGGGCTTTTTCCTTGTTGTTGAGCGGCAGGTAATTCACGAAGCGGCGCATCATCAGGAGCGCGTCGACATCGTTGTCGAAGGCCAGGTCGGCCGCGCCGGATTTGGTGTTGTGCGTTACTGCCCCTCCGAGTTCCTCGGCGGTGACTTCCTCATGTGTCACGGTTTTCACCACATCCGGGCCGGTCACGAACATGTAGGAGGTATCCTTGACCATGAAAATGAAGTCGGTCATCGCAGGCGAATACACCGCCCCGCCGGCGCAAGGGCCCATGATGAGCGAAATCTGCGGCACGACGCCGGAGGCCATGACGTTGCGCTGGAACACGTCGGCATAGCCGCCGAGCGCGGCGACGCCCTCCTGGATGCGCGCGCCGCCTGAGTCGTTGAGGCCGATCACGGGTGCGCCGACCTTCATGGCATGATCCATGACCTTGCAGATCTTTTCCGCATGCGCCTCGGAGAGCGCACCGCCGAATACGGTGAAATCCTGCGAGAAAACGAACACCATGCGGCCATTGACCGTACCGTAGCCGATCACCACGCCATCGCCGGGAATCTTGGTATCAGCCATGTCGAAATCGGTACAGCGATGCTCGACGAACATGTCCCATTCTTCGAAGGAACCCGGATCGAGCAAGAGTTCGATACGCTCGCGGGCGGTCAGCTTGCCTTTGGAATGCTGGGCGGATATGCGTTTCTCGCCCCCACCGAGGCGGGCCGCCGCGCGTTTTTCGTCAAGCTGGCGGATGATGTCATGCATGAGATTTGCTCCTCTTGTTTTCCCGGATGATCGAGTGTCGTTCGGTATTTCAGCGTTTCGGTGTTTGAAACGAAAAGCGAAAACCGCTAATTATGCTGCAAAGTGGCCAGTAGCCGGTAAGCGGCCGCTCCCGGGTTCGTTCGCCCATCGGCCACCGACTGGCTGAGCCCCGGCAAAGCCGCGCGCACGGCGGGGTGATTGCGGAAGTATTGATGCAGACCGGATTCGATCAGGCTCCACATCCAGTCGAGTGCCTGTCGGCGGCGGCGCGCCTCGAATTCCCCGGTGGGTTTCAGTGCCGCGCAATAGTGGTCGACCTGTTCCCAGAAATCGGCGATACCTTCCTTGTGCAAGGCCGAGAGCGCGATGACCGGCGGTGTCCAGTGAGGGCTGGCCGGACGAACGAAGTGCAGGGCCTTTTTCCATTGTGCGCGCGCCACAGCCGTTGCCTTGGGGTCGATGTCGGCCTTGTTGATGACGACCATATCGGCCATTTCGACGATGCCCTTCTTGATGGCCTGCAGATCGTCACCCGCATTGGGCAGTTGCAGCAGGCAAAACATGTCGACCATCCCGGCCACGGCGGTTTCGCTCTGGCCTACACCGACCGTCTCCACGATGATGACGTCGTAGCCTGCGGCTTCACAGACCAGCATCGCCTCGCGTGTTTTTTCCGCCACGCCGCCTAGCGAGCCGGCCGAAGGGCTCGGGCGGATGAAGGCTTCTTCGTGCTGGCAAAGCTGCTCCATGCGCGTTTTGTCGCCCAGAATGGAGCCGCCCGACACCGAGGAGGAAGGGTCAACCGCCAGTACCGCAACCCGCTTGCCCTGCTGGATCAGCCACAAGCCCAGGGCTTCGATGAAGGTCGATTTCCCGGCTCCCGGGACGCCCGAGATGCCCAGCCGCATGGCGCGGCCGGTATGCGGCAGGAGGGTATCGAGCACCTGCTGAGCCCGAGGCTGGTGATCCGGCCGCGTCGATTCGAGCAGGGTGATGGTCTTCGCCAGCGCGCGCCGCTGTGCTGCACCGCCGGCCAGGATGGCGGTAACGAGAGATTGGTCAGGCGTGGAAAGAGAAGAACGCGCAACGTCAGTCAATCTCAAGCACTCCCTCGCTGGCGGATTGCAAAAATGTCACGATGTACGAGGCTTGAGCCATCAAGACTTCCCGGATGCGATGGTTGCTGACATTGCCCAGGTTCAGATGGATGACCTTGGGGGGAAACCCCTGCAGCAGGGCAAGCTCCAGAAAGTCTGCATCCTTGGTTACCACCGCGAAACCTTGTTCTTTGGCAAACTGCCAGAGTGCCGCGTCACTGGCCCGGTCAAGCCCACACAGGGCCACTTGAGTTGATCCCGGAAAAACTGTTTCAAGGTCGGAAAGCAGACGACGCGAGAGATTCTGGTCAAGCAAAAGTTTCACGCTGCCAACCGTACGATCTGCTGTTCCCGTTGCGCCGCAAAAGCGAGGCAGGCCAGAATGTCCTCACGGACCAGCTCGGGGTAGTCCGTCAGAATCTCTGTTTCACTCATGCCCGAAGCCAGCCATCCCAAAACGTCGTAGACGCTGATGCGAAGATTCCGGATGCAGGGACGTCCCCCACGCTTGCCGGGTTCCATGGTGATACGGGAAATGTCCATTTGATTGCTCCCCAGCGTCAAAAATTACGGCAATCGAAAAACCCAAATCATTGCCCCATGTCATCAATGCCTGCCCTCAGCCCCGCGCCCGGCGGATTTCTTCCAGTACCTTTTTGGCTGAATCCTCGATGCGCGTGCCCGGGCCGAAGATGGCTTTCGCGCCTGCCGCGTAGAGCGCGTCGTAATCCTGCGCCGGGATGACGCCACCGGCGAAGACGATGATGTCGTCCGCCCCTTGCGCCTTCAGGGCCTGGATGAGCTGCGGCACGAGGGTCTTGTGGCCTGCGGCCAAGGACGAGCAGCCGATGGCATGGACGTCGTTTTCGATGGCCAGGCGCGCGGCTTCTTCCGGGGTCTGGAAGAGCGGGCCGACGTCGATGTCGAAGCCGAGGTCGGCAAAGGCCGTGGCGACGACCTTGGCACCGCGATCATGGCCATCCTGGCCGAGCTTGGCGATCATCACGCGTGGGCGGCGGCCTTCTTCTTCCTTGAATTTTTCGATGTCGGCCTTGATGGCTTCCCAGCTTTGCTG
Source organism: uncultured Sterolibacterium sp. (assembly GCA_964521075.1). Classification (GTDB taxonomy): domain Bacteria; phylum Pseudomonadota; class Gammaproteobacteria; order Burkholderiales; family Rhodocyclaceae; genus Sterolibacterium. The sequence continues at coordinate 16,660 of CAZFPI010000048.1, read as the reverse complement.
TCCTTCCACGACACCTCCGTAGACACCCGAAATGGTCTGGTTATTGGCACGGAAACGGCCAAAGATTTTCTCCAGCGCGTCCGAGACTTCACCCAGCGTGGCGCGCAGACGCATCGCCTTGACGGACAGATCGAGCAGGTTGCCCTCGCCCGTTTCCGCGCACTTCGTCAGCGCGTCGAGTGCTGCCTGCACGGCGGCAGTGTCGCGTGTGGCGCGAATCTTTTGCAAACGGGCAATTTGCGCCTCACGCACGGCGTGGTTGTCGATGTCGAGAATCTCGATGGCATCTTCCTTGGCCAGCTTGTATTTATTCACGCCGACGATGACATCCTTGCCCGAGTCGATGCGTGCCTGCTTGTCGGCGGCGCAGGTCTCGACTTGCATCTTGGCCCAGCCGGATTCGACCGCCTTGGTCATGCCGCCCATGGCTTCGATTTCCTCGATGATGCTCCAGGCTTTGTCGGCCATATCCTGCGTCAGCTTTTCCATCATGTAGGAACCGGCCCAGGGGTCGACGACGTTGCAGATGTGGGTTTCTTCCTGAATGATGAGCTGGGTATTGCGGGCGATACGCGCCGAGAATTCGGTCGGCAGCGCGATGGCTTCATCCAGCGCGTTGGTGTGCAGCGATTGCGTGCCGCCGAATACGGCCGCCATGGCTTCGATGGTGGTCCGCACGACGTTGTTGTAAGGGTCCTGTTCGGTGAGCGACCAGCCGGAGGTCTGGCTGTGCGTACGCAGCATCATCGACTTTGGGCTCTTGGCATTGAAGCCCGTCATGATGCGGTGCCACAAGAGGCGCGCGGCGCGCATCTTGGCGATTTCCAGATAGAAGTTCATGCCCACCGCCCAGAAGAAGGACAGGCGGCCAGCGAAGGTGTCGACATCCATACCCGAGGCCACACCGGTACGCACATATTCCATACCGTCGGCGAGCGTGAAGGCCAGCTCGATCGCCTGGTTCGCCCCGGCTTCCTGGATGTGGTACCCCGAGATGGAAATCGAGTTGAACTTCGGCATGTTCTGCGCCGTGTAGCCGAAGATGTCGGCGATGATTTTCATCGACGGCTTGGGCGGGTAAATGTAGGTGTTGCGAACCATGAACTCTTTGAGAATGTCGTTCTGGATGGTTCCGGTGAGCTGTTCCTGTTTCACGCCCTGCTCTTCGGCGGCGACGATGTAGCCCGCAAGAATCGGCAGCACCGCGCCGTTCATGGTCATGGAGACGGAAATCTTGTCGAGCGGAATGCCGTCGAAGAGGATTTTCATGTCTTCGACGGAGTCGATCGCCACACCCGCCTTGCCGACGTCGCCCACCACGCGGGCGTTGTCCGAGTCGTAGCCGCGATGCGTGGCCAGATCGAAGGCCACCGACACGCCCTGACCACCGGCGGCGAGTGCCTTGCGGTAGAAGGCGTTGGAGGCTTCGGCGGTCGAGAAACCGGCGTACTGGCGGATCGTCCACGGCTTGACTGCATACATCGTCGCCTGCGGGCCGCGCAAAAAGGGCGCGAAGCCGGGCAGGGTATCGGCATAGGGCAGATTTTCGGTGTCCGCCTTGGTGTAGAGCGGCTTGACGGTCAAACCCTCGGGCGTTTCCCAGTTCAGCTTGTTCAGATCGCCTTCAGGGGCCGATTTGGCGGCGGCCTTGGCCCAGGTGTCCAGCGAGGGAATGGCGATATCGGGGTGCTTGCTCATGATCGGCTTTCTGCGTAGATCTGCGTGGAGAAATTTGGCCCACCAGGCCAGGCGGACTGGCGGCAAAGACCTCGGATCATAGCGTACACGCTATGACCGACGCAATAAGCTGTCATCGCTAACTCATTGTCTGGACGTGTGATTTTGTCATTTGCCCGAGCTTCATCAGTCTGGCAGATGAAAGTGAAACCAGCCCGGATTTTTCCGGGTTTGTGGAAAACTTCACGTTGAACAGAATCTTGTCCTGGCCCAGGATTCCGGCAGGGATGCCTCACGCCATAATCAGGCCCCATAGTTATCGGCGGCAAGGCAGAACAGGAGGCGAGAAATGAAATTTGGCAATTTGAGGCCGGGGCTGGCAGCCCTGTGCCTGATCTGCTGCCCTGGCTTGCCCGCTTATGCCGGTACTCATGCAGCCAATGACGCCGCCGGGATCTGGTGGTCACCCCACAAGGATGCCAAACTCGAGATGACGATCGACGCCCGGGGCAACCTGAGCGGCCGCCTCATCGCCGTACCGGAAAAGGACGGGGGGAACGTCGACGCCAGAAACCCTGATCCCGCCTTGCGCCAGCGTTCCCTGCTGGGCATGACGGTGTTTTCCGGCTTTCGCCGGGAAGCCCCGAACCGCTGGGTGCAAGGGCAGGTGTACGACGCCGAACTGGGCGCGACGTTTCAGGCCAATATCTGGCTCGAAGACGATGGCCGCCTGAATGTGCGCGGCTACCTTGGCTTGCCCCTCTTTGGGCGCACCGAAGTCTTTCAGCGTGTCACCGGCCCGCAGCCGCAGCGGCAGCAGCCGGGCGAACCGGCCTTGCGGCATCTGGATACGCAAGGCGCGGCCAAGCCCTCCGGCCAGGCCGCGCCCTAGCCCGCTACTTCAGTCGCAAAGGTACGAACAGCCGTCCTTCTCCCCGCTGAATCTGCAGGGCCAGAAGCTTGTCCTTGCCTTCTGTGGCCCGCCGTAGCTGCTCGGCACTGGTGACTTTTTCACCATTGACCGAGAGGATGATGTCACCGGGCCGGATGCCCGCGCGCGCTGCCGGGCCATCGCCCACGTTCTGGACGATGATGCCGCCTTCCACGTCTGCGCTGCGGCGTTCTTCGGGTGTCATCGGGCGCACCGACAGCCCTAGTTTGCCTCCTGCGGCCTCGCGCCCGCCCCTGCCCGCGACAGCTCCCGAATCCGCCTCACCCAGGGTCATCCTGATCTCGCGGGGTTTCCCCTTGCGCCAGATATCCAGCGTCGCCGTGCTGCCAGGAGCCTGTTCGGAAACCAGGGGAGGCAACTCGCCGGAACGGATCACCGGTTTGCCATTGAATTTCAGGATCACGTCGCCTGGCTCAAGCCCCGCCTTTTCAGCTGGACTACCCTTTTCCACCGAGCTCACCAGCGCACCGGCGGGCTTGTCCAGGCCGAAGGAGTCGGCCAGATCCTGATTCACGTCCTGAATCATCACGCCAATGCGCCCCCGGCTGACTTTGCCGTGATTGACGAGTTGCTGCTGGACCTTCATCGCCACACCGATCGGAATAGCGAAGGACAAACCCTGATACCCACCGCTACGGCTGTAGATCTGCGAATTGATGCCGATCACTTCACCGTTCATGTTGAACAGCGGGCCACCGGAATTTCCCGGGTTGATTGCCACATCGGTCTGCAGGAAGGGCACATAACCCTCATCCGGCAAGCTGCGCGACTTGGCGGAAAGGATGCCTGCCGTCACGCTGTTCTCGAAACCAAAGGGCGAGCCAATGGCCAGCACCCATTCCCCGACACGCGTGGCATCGGCGCTGCCGATCTTCACGATAGGCAGGTTTTTCGCATCGATTTTCAGCACGGCCACGTCACTGGGCCGGTCGACCCCCAGTACGCGAGCCTTGAATTCACGCTTGTCGGTGAGCTTGACGGTGACTTCATCTGCCTCCGCCACGACATGGGCATTGGTCAGGACGATACCGTCAGCACTGACGATAAACCCTGAGCCCTGGCCATGAACAGGCATTTTCCCGCGCGGAGCCTGCCCCTGAAAACGGCGGAAAAACTCGAAGAACGGATCATCCGGGTCCATTTGCGGCAGGCCGGGCATGCCCATCGCCCTGATCGAGCCCGCCACGCTGATATTGACCACAGCGGGCCCTTGCTGGGCCACGATCTGGGTGAAATCGGGCAAGGCAACCAGACGACTGCCGACGATGGGTGTATTTGCCGCCGCCGTTGATGTCGCCGCCGTTGCCGTATCTTTCTGGGCACACCAGGCCGTGCTGACGGGCAGGAAGCCGTGAGTGGCATATCCTCCTGCGAACAAGGTGGTTGCGAGTACACCGGTAATGATGCTTCGTCTGGAAGAACGCGAGGGATAAAGGGGTTCAGTGGACATAGGGAGCCTCATGATTTCGATGATGGATACGGATTGCAACGCGCCACGACCCATGCGGGCCTCGCGTTGCCGAACGCAATGATGTTCCGCGCTATAGATTCGCTCTCCGGAATCTTGTTCCGGAGATTTGCCCGTTGCGTTCAGTAAAACCGGTAACCCATCTGGAAATGGATGGATTTATCCTGCAGACTCTCCCGCAGACTGTCGGTCGCATCTGGATGCGCCAGCCGGTGTGCGACGGCCAGATCGACGAAAGCATTTTGCCAGCGGTTTCGCAGCGCGATTCCCACGGAAGATATGGATTCGCCCGTCTCGTTTTTGTTGCGGCCGTGGCCGATATCGTAGAACGGAATCAGTGAAAGATTCAGCCCATTTCCGGGATTGCGAATGATCGGTTGATCGATTTCCAGGTTGAAAACAGCCCCGGTGTCACGCAGCATCAGGTTTTCACGGTAACCGCGTGTCGTCGCGACGCCGCCGATGGCGAACTGGTCCAGTGCGAGCAGATGTCGGTTACTGGTCTGGAAGGCTGCCCGCGCAAGCAGTTGCGTACCGTAGCCGTCATGCAATTGCCGAGCATATTGCGCTTGCCCAAGCCAGGTCAGGTAACTGCTTGCCGGATAGGCCGTCGTCACGGGCAATCCGGCAGGCTCCTGAAGGTTGTTTCGTACTCGGGTGAATGTCGAACGCAATGCCAGAGCATCCTTTTCCGTGCGATGCGTATATTCCTGCCAGAAACGCCATGAGTTTGTGCGTGTGATGCCATTGGGTTCGCCTGGCACGAACGAGAAGGGCTGCCCCAGCAGTTCGGTGCGGTTTTCACGCCAGGTGCGATGGACACCCAGCGTCAGACGATCCCGCAGCGTTTCATAAACGATCTGGCTGATTCCGACATCCTTGCTGTCCAGCATGCTTTTGATGTCAAGAACGCTTAGTGGTTCTTCGATGACCGACGATCGGCCATGATCGAGCTGGAGGGAAAACCGTGTACCACGCGAGCCCAGGGGGAGTTGCCAGGACAGGCTGCTTCGTCCCGGGCCGTGGCGGGCATGTTGCAGGCTGAGATCAATTTGGTCGCCGTAGCCGGTCAGATTGCGTATTCCGCCTGCGATATTGACGGCGTTCTCGCCGATGGATGGTGGCCGGTAATTGTTGGCAGTGATGCTCAGGGAATAGGGGCGGCTACGTGCAACATCAATATCGAGAATGGCTTCTCCGGGCTGGTTGCCGGGAATCAGGCGTGCATTCATGTGTTCAAACAGGGGGTCATCGAGCAGACGCTGGAAACGTTCACGCAACTGCTCGATGTTGAGCGTTTCCTCTTCATTCTGGATCAGACGGTCAACGACATAATTTTCGTGTAATCGTTCCAGTCCCTTGATGCGGAGTGTAACAACACGACCTTCGATGATGTGGATCGTCAGTGTCTCGCCTTGCAATGCGTTGGGGAGCAGTGCAGCTCCCGAATTGATATGGCCCAGGTCAATGTAATAACGCGTTATGAGCTGGCGAAGCTGCTCGATATCGGCGGCATCCAGGGGACGGTTCAGGTATGGCGCAGTCAGTGTGTCGAGTGTGGCGGTGGAAACGGAACGATTACCCTGAAAAACAATGCGCCGGAGGGTGGCTGCACTACCGGATGCCATGTGAGGGCTGTCCGGCAAGGCCACAGGAGGTAGATCAAAAACAGGTTCGGTAGCCAGATTCGGGATGGTGCGGGTGTCGAGTGGCCGGGTAAGTGCCGGGGGAGCATCGGCGTGGGCCGATCCGGTCATCAGGCACTGAATGCCAATGCCTGCAGCGGTCAGGGCGATACCAAAGCGGTGCAAACAGAATACATGTGGCTTGTTCATTGCTGATCGCACTCCATGGTGGCTTGGCTCAGGAGGGGGGCCTTGCGGGTTCCTGGTTGGGCAGATTCCCCGGGGGAAGGCTTTGATGCGGGTTGTGGTCCCAGCAGATCACGGGTCGAAGGCGCAAAGCCCCCGCGCCCGGTCTGGACGAAAGAGCTGCCTGCCGATGCCTGGCAGGGGCTGCGCCCCAAGCCGCCTGGATCGACCTGTTTGACCTTTAATCCGCTGAGTGCGCCAGCCAGGTCGAGTGTGGGCGCGCTGATCTTGATGACACCGGAAACCCCGGTGGGAGCAGCGGCCTGAATGGCATTGAAGCCGAAGATATAGGGCGTGAAACGGTAGGCGGTTTCGCCGCCAAGAAACAGGGTATTGCCACTGGGGACGAGGTTTTTGACTGACAGCGTCACATTGCCGCCGCTGGCGTTGCTGGCTGCAGTATTGGCCTGGATGAAGCCGGTTTGCAACAGCAGGTTGTCGGTCTGTACATGGATGTCTCCCCCATTGGCCGGGTTGCCATTGAAGCCGACCAGGCCACGCACCGATGTACTGACGATCGAGTTGTCGAGCACCATTAGCCGACCACCACGAATGTCGATCGCGCCGCCGTCACCGCTGTTGGCACTAGTCGTGATCGAGCTTGGATCGAGGTGTAGCTTGTTCGAGAAACGGATGTCGATGTTGCTGGCATTGACATTGCCTGTCGAGGCTGTGCTGATTTGGCTGTCAATGAGTGTGATGTCCGGTGCATTGACCGTTAGACGGGGACGCTGGGCATGATCTGCATTGAGCCGTGTTGCCGCTTCCGGGCTGACATTGGCGTAATTCTGTGCGGAGAGTTTTCCTCCCCGGGAGAGGGTGATGTTACGGCGGGCGTTGATGGTGATGTCGCCGGTTTTTCCAGAAGACGCCGGGCCTGCCTCGGCGCTGATCGCGCTGGCAGAGATGTGGTTTTTCGTATCCAGCTTGCCATCGACGAGTACCGATCCGGCATGGATGTCGATACTCCCCGCTTTTCCGGCGGCATCGGTACTGGCATTGATTTGGCCGAGCCGTACCAGCGAGAAGTCTTTTGTCGCTGTCACCGAAATATGGCCACTGTCTCCGGTACCTCGGGTCGTGCTGGCAATTCCGGTCAATACCTGCGTGTTGTTTGCACCATCGACCAGAATGTTGTCTGCCGCAATCGTTGCCACGCCTGCTTGGCCTGCCGTGAGCGTCGATGTTTTGATCTGCCCGCCATTGCTGAGGATCAGCCGGGATGCCGAGATATCGACATTGCCCGCATTACCTGTCGTCTCCGTTGCGGAAGGGGAGGGGGCCGGCATGGATTCTGATGAAATACTGCTAATACTGCCCTGGCCATCCAGCATCAATGTGGCTGCCTTGAGGGCGATGGACGCCCCTTTCCCGGCACTACTGGTGCTGCCGTTGATGATGGCGTCCTGCCCCAGGGAAAGATCACCGGCCGACGTGATTTTGATGGCACTGGCATCAACATTACCGCTGGTTGATGCCATGATGGATGCACGCGTATCGATGGCAAGGCTTCCTGTACGGATCGTCAGGTTCGGCTTCTGATCTTCTGGCAAGCCGTTGAGCTGTGATGGATCAGCTACCACGGCGAGGTTGGAGACGCTGATTTTGGCCCCGTTTGTCAGCTTCATCCCCTGATTTACGGAAATGGTGACATCGCCCGTTCTTCCTTCCGAGTTGCTGCCTGCTTCTGCAGTGATTGCACTGGATTTGAATCCATCGACAGGGCGCAGGCTGCCGTCCGGCAAGGTAATGTTGCCGTGAAACTCCTTCATGCCGTCGACTAGCAGGCTGTCGCTGTCGATACGGATTGCCCCGGCCCGCCCCGCTGGGCCATAGGCACTGGCGTTGATCTCCCCGAGTTGGCGAACGCGCAGTGCTCCCGATGCCGCCACCGCAATTTCTCCGCTGTTCCCGCTGCGGACTGTGGTGCTGATGATGCCGGTTTGTTGATTGACGTTGTCCTGGCCATTGATATCGACCTCACCTGCCTGCACATGAATTTTTCCGGCATTACCGGCAGTATTTGTCGAGCTCTTGATCTGCCCGCCATTGGTGATCGTCAACAGGCCGGGAGTGGTGATGTCTATGAGGTTTCCGCTGCCTGTGGCGGCAGGTGTGTATTGCCGCGCATTGGCTTCAGAGGAAATGATGGCCTGATTTCCCTGGCCATCGAGCGTGATGTTTGCTGCCGAGATGAGGATCGAGGCTGCATTGCCGGAGAGCGAGGTATTTCCGTTGATATAAGCCCCGTTGGTCAGCGAGAGATCGCCACCCGCCGTCAGGGTGATGGAACTGGCATCGCCCTTGCCCGAGGTACTGCCCTGAATGGCGGAGCCATTGTCGATGGCGATGTTTCGAACCGTCCTGGCGACGATACGGCTGCCTTCGACGTTGCCATTCGTTGAGGCGGAAATCAAGGCTTTGTCGTTCATCTGCAGGCTGCCCGCAGTAATGCTCAGGCTCGATGATGACAAGGCAGCAAGTTGGGCCGGGGTGACGGTGGCATCATTCTGGACAGAAATCGCCCCGCGCTGTGTGATGCTCAGGGGGCCATCTCCCAGATTGATGTCGACGGTTCCTGCCTGTCCGCCTGAGCCGGGATTGGCCGTGCCGAAAATGCCCGTTTGCGTCTGACTGTTCTGCCCGTCGATGTTCAGGCTGCCTGCCTGCAGATGAATGGTTCCCGCTTTGCCCTGGGTGATCGTGGATGTCTGGAGCTGGCCACCCCGGGTCAGATGAATGGAATCGGCAGCAATATCGATGCTTCCGCCATCGCCCGTTGCCTGAAGTGTGGGCAGTTGCCCGGGCGCACCTGCATTCAGCGTACTGGCGACAATCATCGTTGGACGGCCTCCGCCATCGAGTGTCAGCGTACCTGCCTTGACGACAATGGAGGCTCCCTGGCCAGCCAAATAGGTATTTCCGTTGATGGATGCGCCATTGGACAAGGTGAGATTGCCTTTTGCTGCAAACCCGGGTTGATCGGGAGAACTGGCGTCAGCAGGCGTGGTCAAGGGCCCGGTTGCGGTCAGGCGAATGCTGGATGCGTCGACATTGCCTCGCGTATCCGCAGTGATCGTACTGGCATCCAGCGTGATGTTTTTGGCCAGGATCGTCATGTGGCCCGGCGAAAGTTGTGTCGGATCAGCCGCCACGCTGCCATTGCCTGCGGAGATCTTTGCCCCGCCAAGCAGGGTCAGATCCCCCGTGGCAACGATATTCATCTGCCCTGTGCGCCCGGAAGCCCCCCGGTCGGCCTGGCTGATGATGCCGGTATCACGCGTGGCATCATTTTTGTCGATGAGAATGTTACCCGCATGGATTGAAACCGAACCGACATCCTTGTTGCTGTTGGTCGACGAGTTGATTTGCCCACCGTTGCGGATCGTCAGGTCACCATACGCCGCAGGATGAGCACCGGTCAGGGCAACAACGGTTTCCCTGTCGGGGCGGCCAAGTGTCACGATACGTACATCGCCGCTTTCGTTGCCAATGACGCTGTTGTCGATTTTGACATCGCCAGAAACGATGTGAATGGACTTGTCCGTCCCGACAAACAGGCTGGGGCGCGTTGGCTGCCCCGGTGTTCCTGCTGGATTGGTATTGATAGCCTGGACCGAAGCCCGTTTGTCTGCGAGAAAACCGAAGGCTTCTGGTGATGCGCTCGAGAAAGTGCTGGGGGTTTCGGTGTCTGTGTAAAAATTTCCCTCGGGAAACTTCACATAGTTGGCTGTGCTGACGTAAAAGGCACCCGGTACGTCGATCGAGGCTCCCGCTCCAAAAGTCACACCGGCCGGGTTGATGAAGAAGAAACTGGGCGCACTGCCCCCCGCTGCCAGCAGGCGTAACTGGCCGGAGAGGGTCGATGCTTCTCCGCCGGTGACTCGTGAAATAACGTTGGCAATATTTGCTGCGGTGGTGGTCAGCAGTGCCGATTCTCCGGTTTTCAGATTGAACGTCTGAAAACTATGGAACAGATTATTTCCGATCAGTTTTCCCAGGGTTTGCGGAATCAGATAGTTTGGCCCGGCCAGAGTTTGCGCCGGACGACCGAGGCTGGCGTCAGTGCGTATCTGGGCCGGCGACGGGGTGGGCAGCAAGGAGGCATAAACGCCGACAGCGAGCAGAAGGCGGCCCGTTCGAAAGGGAGCGGGAGTATGCGGAAGGTGAGTATCTGGTTTCATCAGAGCCAATTCCCGATCAAGACGAAGGGAGCCCAAAAGAAGGGGTGTTGCGTGGCTGGGTCGTGCAGAAGCTTCAGTTGTGCCTGGCGCAAAGCCTGTGCCTTGCCCTGTTTTGGCAGGGAAAGGCCCGCGTAGAGTTTCTGCATCAATGATTTGGCCGCGTTGTCTTCGACCGGCCACAATGTTCCGAGCACACTCTTGGCCCGCGCCTTGATTGCCGCGCCGGAAATACCCAGGGGGGCACGGTCATTGCCTTCGGCTGTCTGGCAGGCGGACAGGCTCAGAAGCTCGATGGGCATTTTCTGGAATTTTTCTGTTTTCAGCAGTTCCTGCAGGCCGTGCATGTTGAGGACATCGTCGTAGGCCATGATGAAACTGGTTTCAGCATTACCGCCAAAAATGCCATGCGAAGCAATGTGCAGAATGCGATAGTCGCCGGATTTCACGGCTTGACGGAAGCGATTGATGGTGAATTCCTCGTTGAGCAGGCTTTGGCCTCCAAGAATGTCGCTCACCCCGCGCACCTCCTCGCTGACCCCGGGTAATGCCAGACGCTCGCGCAAGGTCTGCACATCTTCTGCCAGGGGGTGGGCAGTTTCGTGTGTCGGTTCCACGGCAGTGTGGTCGCCAGCCTTGGCGCGGACATCGAGGTTTCGTATTGCCCGCAATTCAGCGTGTTGCGCGAGGCCACGACTGACAGGGCTGTCTGCGCCGGGCTCTGCGTCTGGATTGAGTATTTGCGCGGCAAGCAGGGGGCCTAGCTTGTCGGCAACCGGGCCAGGGCTGGACAGGCCCGCAACCAGAGCGGGTACATCTTTTTGTGCTGGTGTGTTTGTGTTGGTCATGCTCATGCCGGTTACCATGGAAATGGCATATTTTTCGATGGCGTAATGCTGGCCATCATGCAATGCGGCCAGGGGGATGAGCCGGATGGCTCCGTCAGGAACCACTACCAGATGTTCAATGTGCTGCTGTGTCAGGTATTCAGCTACGGGGGCCAGCAACCAGTCATTCAGGCGTCTGGCTGCTCCCCGCGTGTCTGTCAGGCCACGGCGCAAGCTGGCTGCATAAGCCGTGGCCTCGTCGCGCAGATCGGGGCCGCTCACTGCAACTTTTTGGCGGACAATGCCCTGGTTGCTGACCAGCAGCAGTTCCAGCCGGTCTGCCAGGATCAGCGGATACAGAACCGCCGTACCGACAGGCAGGGCACGGCCTGTGCCGCCTTGTACGGCTTCAATGGCACAGCGATCACCAAGAAAATCCTGCAGTTCTGTCTGACGGATCAGCTCCATGGTCTGCACTGCCTGTTGCAGTGGGGTTTTTGCCGTTGCCGGGGGCTGGTCGTCGATCTGGCGAAGCAGCAGATCGACATACGTTGTATAGATCGGTTCAAACAGGCTGCGATAGGAGGAGCGGCCATCCTCATACTCGACAGGGATGTCCTGGCGCGCGATTTCGAGTTGCTCGGTCGCTCGCCGGTAGGCTGCCAGTGCCGCGCCAAATTCTCCCTGGGACTTGAGGAGGCGTCCGCGTCGCCACTCCAGGGATATCTGGAGGTCGGCCCTTTGTGCCAGGGGTAGTTTCTCGGCCAGCGTTATCCCTTGCGTCGTGAGTGCCAGCGCATCCGGAACGCGTCCGCGATTTTCGTAGAGCTGTGCCAGGGCATCGACAGCTTCGGTATTCAAACGGGTATTGCCGACAGCCCCCGCGAGACGGCGGGCCGTTTCGATATGAGTGTAGGCAAGTTTCAGCAAAGGTTTGCCAAACTCCGTGGCCTGGTGGCCCAGGTTCAAGTGGTATCGTGCCAGCCCGGGTTGTTCGCCCGCTTGAGTGAGCTCCGCCGAAAGTTGCGTCATGCGCGTTGTTTTTTCCTTTTCCGGCAGGTTACGCAGGCGGTTCAGGGCAATTGTCCAATACACTTCGGCATCGCCACTTGCCTGGCGCAGTGCTTCGCTGTAAAAAATCTCCGACTGCTCGTGTCGTTTGCGATTCAGTGCAAGGTTGCCCAGATAGACGGCATAACGCGCACGTTCAGTTCCCCGGGCCTGTCGATGGGCGTCGAGAAGAAGTGGCTCGGCTTCGGCGGTGCGGCGTGCTTGCAGCAGGGTGATGCCAAGTTCCCCTGCAGCTTGCCAGGCTTGTTCCGGTGTTGTCGCCTGCCCCCGGGCTTGCTCGAGAACCCCGATCGCCTCCCTGATCTGACCTTGTTGTCGCAGGAGCCTTCCTCGGTCGATGTACCCGACGTGCTCATCCGAAGTGAACGCAGCTTCCTGTGCATTTGACAGGAGATGTGTGCCCAGCAGCATGCTCACGATGAAGAGCTTGCACAGAAGGCTGGTGTTCAATCGGGAAGCCGCAGCTGGCCGCTTGCCGTGAACATGGGCGTCCTTGTCCGTTGTGAAAATCGTGCTGGTGACACACTTCACCTGATGGATGAGGGTGTGCCCTGGCGCGAGTTTGGAGTTCAAAGACTTCGCAAGTTTCAGCAACCTCACTATTCGCGCTCCCGCTGATAAAAATATCGCATTGATATCGATCATTGATTGTCGTACTCGCACCATGAGCAGGGGGGATCATAAACCCGAAACTTGTCGGGAAATCCATGATACTCACCGAGCGATTGGCCGGCCCAGACAGTTGCGGTCTGGGCCAGGAGTCTCTGGGCAAGCTGGAATTGTCGTCTTGTCGTTTTGGTAAAGCTCAGGGATTACAAGCCATACCCCCCGGAAACCGCCAGCGTCTGCCCGGTCACATAATTTGCCGTGGCCAGAAACAGCACTGCTTCTGCCACCTCTTCCGGCTGGCCATAACGCTTGAGGCAAAGGTTACGCATCACGGCCTTGTGCCAGCGTTCGTCGAAATGCCCCTGCTCGCGCAGACGAAGAAATATGCCGCTCTCGATCACGCCGACGGCCACTGCATTCGCGCGGATGCCATGACGCCCCTCCTCGCGGGCGATACCGCGCAAGAGCGCGTCGTTGCCAGCCTTGGGCGCGACAGACAGTGCATCACCATCCGGCCAGCGGGTCAGGCCGCAGGTTGACAGATGCACATACGAGCCGCCACCGCCCGCCCGCAGGTGGGGCAGGGTGTGATGCACGATATTGAAAAATCCGTTGCTGTCGGCATTCATCACGGTACGCCATTCGGCGGGCGTCAAATCCGCGATGCGTTGCTGATCGATATCCGAGCCGCTGGCGACGATCACCGTGTGAATCCGGTGTTGTGCGGCAATCTCCGCCACCATCCTGCCCACAGCGGCTTCGTCAGCGATATCCACTGCATGAACGCTGGCAGTTCGGCCAAAAGCCCGCACCTGTGCTGCGACTTCCCCGGCGCGGGCCTGATTGCGCCGACAGGTCAGGGCTACATTGCAGCCTTGCTGTGCGAGCATTCCGCAGATCACCCCGCCCATGCCGCCGCTGCCGCCGACGACGAGAACCACGCCATCGGGAAAACGTGAAGTCGTCATCTATCTTGCCCCGTTGTTTTCAATGACAGCCACGCCCGGTTTCTTCTTCCACGGCAAAACGCACCAGAGGCCGTCGTTTTTTGCCGTTGCTGCGGGTTGTCTCCATGCTATTGACCACAGGCTCCAGCGGCGCGGCATTCCGGGCAGCCTGCTGGCGTTCCGGGCTGACATCGCCATACTCGGTGCTGCGCTGGCGGGGCAGGCGGCCTGCGCGCAGGATCAGGGCATCGAGTTCCTGCGGCGTCTTGCCTTCACCGTGCGTCGCCCCCGCCGAACGGGTGATGGTTTCGTTCATGAGCGTGCCACCCAGATCGTTGGCCCCGGCGGCCAGCGCGGTGATGACGCCATCATCCCCCAGCTTGACCCAGGATGCCTGGATATTGTCGATCTGCCCATGCAAGGCCAGGCGCGCCACGGCATGTACCAGCAGGATTTCGCGGAAAGTCGGGCCAAGACGTGCGCGGCCCTTGAGGTAGAGCGGAGCTTCCATCGGCACGAAGGGCAGGGGGACGAATTCGGTGAAGCCGTGCGTGCCGACCTGGATGTCGCGCACACGGCGCAGGTGGCGCGCCCAGTGCCGGTAACGGTCGACGTGACCAAACATGAGTGTGGCCGTGGTTTTCAGGCCGACGACGTGGGCGGTTTCGATGACTTGCATCCACTGGCGCGTGTTGATCTTGTCGGGGCAGAGTACGGCGCGCACTTCGTCGTCGAGCACTTCGGCGGCTGTGCCCGGCAGGGTGTTGAGGCCACGTTCCTTGAGGTGACGCAGGTAATCTTCGACGGGGACATTCAGTGTCAATGCGCCCTGCCAGACTTCGAGCGGCGAATAGGCGTGGATATGCACATCGGGTGCAGCTTCGCGCACGATGTCTAGGATGTCGAGATAGGTCTGCCCGGTGTAATCGGGGTGAATGCCGCCTTGCATGCACACTTCTGTTGCACCACGCGCCCATGCCTCGCGGCAGCGACGGGAAATTTCGCCGGCATCGAGATCATAGGGCTCGCCACGCAGGTTCTCGGATAATTTTCCTTTCGAGAAAGCGCAGAACTGGCATTTGAAATAGCAGACATTGGTGTAATTGATGTTGCGTGTCACCACATAGCTGACAGTTTCCCCATTGACCTTCCGGCGCAGGCGATCGGCCTGCTGGCAGACATAGGCGAATTCCGGGCCGCGCGCCTGAAACAGGCGAACGATCCGGGCTTCGGATAACTCTTCTCCTGCTGCGGCACGGGCGACGATGTCCCGCAGATCAGCCGCAATTTTCGTCTCGTCGACAGGCGTTGCCAGCCAGTGCAGCGTGTCTTCCGGCAGGGGCCTGCCTTGCCCGGCGACCCAGTCGTCCGTGCGTGGCAAGCCCTCGGCGTCGATGCGCTGAAGGAGCGGAGTACGCAGGCTTTCATCCACCCAGGTCGCAGCCTCCAGTGCGTATTCCGGGTAGATGGTCAGGCGTTCCTGGAGGAATTTTCCGGCCTGCGCCGTTTCGTTCGCCAGTTGATCGAGGTGGGGCCAGGGGGCTTCGGGATTAACGAAATCCGGCGTGACAGGCGATACACCGCCCCAGTCGTTGATTCCGGCAGCGATGAGCTGCGGCAAGACGCCCGGGTTGAGATTGGGCGGGGCCTGAATGCTCATTTTCGGGCCAAAGATCAGCCGCGTCACGGCGATCGTCCAGAGCAGTTCGTCCAGAGCCGGTTCGGGCGCATTCGCCATGAGCGTGTCGGGCTTGGCGCGGAAATTCTGGATGATGATTTCCTGAAGATGGCCGTAACGCTCGTGCAGATCACGCAGGAGCAGCAAGGATTCGACCCGCTCCCTTCGCGTTTCACCAATGCCGATAAGGATGCCGGAGGTAAAGGGCACTTTCATCTCGCCTGCCAGGCGCAGGGTTTCCAGCCGCCGGGCGGGTTGCTTGTCTGGCGAGCCGTAATGGGGCATGCCCTTTTCGCACAGGCGTTCAGCGGCCGATTCGAGCATCAGCCCCATCGAAGGGGAGACTTTCCGCAGCATGGCGAGCTCGGCGGCGTCCATGCAGCCTGGGTTAACGTGCGGCAAGAGGCCGGTCTGCCGGAAAATCTCGCCAGCGACATGGGCGACATATTCCAGCGTCGAGCCAAATCCCATCGCCGCAAGCGCATCGCGCGCAGCCTGGTAGCGCAATTCCGGACGTTCGCCCAAAGTCAGCAAGGCTTCCTTGCAGCCCAGGCCGGCCGCTTCGCGGGCAGCGGCCAGCACCTCGTCGATCGGCATGTATGCATTACCCACCTCGCGCGGTGTGCTGGCGAAAGTGCAGTAATGACAAACATCACGACACAGCTTGGTCAGCGGCAAAAAGACCTTGCGTGAGTAGGTGATGACATCGCGAAACCCCTGGTCGCGCAAGGCGGCGGCCTGGGTCATCAGGGCTGGAAGGTGTCCGGGCTCTGTCGCATCGGCCAGAGCGAGGAGGCAGGCGTGATCCCGGGGCTGCCATGGCGACGAGGCATCGAAAGGGCGCAGGATTTCGGAAGAAACGATGTCATTCATGGGGAAACCACACTCGAAATATGCTGAATCTGAGCAAAAACGGGGCGTTATCGTAACACCGTAACACTGAATCAGGAGGCTTCCCGGCAGGCTGCTAGAATTCACCCTTTGCCGAAGCCCACCTTCATCACTCCTCTTTCCATATCCCGAGCCCACCATGTTCTCCAGACAAAATACCCTTGCAAAAACCGACCCCGAACTCTGGAAGGCGATCGAAGGTGAAAACCGCCGCCAGGAAGATCACATCGAGCTGATCGCTTCCGAAAACTACGTCTCCTGCGCCGTGCTGGAAGCCCAGGGCTCGCAGCTCACCAACAAATATGCCGAAGGCTATCCGGGCAAGCGTTATTACGGCGGTTGCGAATTTGTCGATCAGGCTGAACAGCTGGCCATCGACCGCCTGAAAAAACTCTTTGGTGCGGAAGCTGCCAACGTCCAGGCCAATTCCGGCTCGCAGGCCAACCAGGCCGTGCTGATGGCCTTTGCCAAACCGGGTGACACCATCA
>CAZFPI010000047.1:0-20979 GCA_964521075.1 uncultured Sterolibacterium sp. | reverse complement strand
GGCGAGAGCGTTCCTGTTATGGCTGTCCCAGCCGGTGCGGATCTTCAGCGTCACCGGCGTGTCAGGAACCGCCTGCACGACCGCGTCGAGGATCTGCCTGACCAGCGGCTCGTCGCGCAGCAGCGCCGAGCCGGCCATGACATTGCAGACCTTCTTGGCCGGACAGCCCATGTTGATGTCGATGATCTGCGCGCCATGGTCGACATTGTGTTTCGCGGCTTCGGCCATCATGCGGGGGTCGGCTCCGGCGATCTGAACCGAGATCGGCTCGACTTCGCCATCGTGATTCGCCCGTCGCAGCGTCTTGGCGCTGCCGTAAAGCAGGGAGTTGGATGTCACCATCTCGGAGACTGCCAACCCCGCGCCGAGCTTCTTGCAAAGCTGGCGAAAGGGCCGGTCCGTCACCCCGGCCATGGGGGCGACGAACAGATTGTTCCTGAGCGTGTAGCCAACGAATTCCATGGAAGGGCCAGGGAAAGAAAAAAGGGGAAGGGCGGGATTTTACCGCAAAGCACCCTCCACCATGGCTGCCAAGAAAACAGAACAGGGCAATCGCATTTGAAATTTCCCCACCCCGCAGGGGCGAATCATTATTCGCCCTGAACCCCATTTGCTTCGAACCCCCTTCGCACGATGCTCCGACGTGTGGCATCTTCTTCAACCCTGCCGGCGGGCGCAATCAATCATCGAAACCCAAATGCGATTGCCCTAGAAAACAGAACTAAAAAATGCCCAATGTCATGGTTCCGTGATACCCCGGCTTGGTAGAAATCCTTCCTGCGCCACAGGCTTTTCTGACGAAAAACTTGGGTGTATTCTGCTCAGGTAGTATGGACTTTCGCAGTCTTTCACGGCATCGTCATTGATGCGCGTCGATCTGAATTTACCCATGGGGACAATGCAATGAAAGCAAATAAAAATTTTCTGCTGGCTGCCGCACTCTTGCTCGCCCTGACCAACAGCCAGGCTGAAGATGGCGTTAGTGCAGGTGAAGTTGTGTTGGGCATGGCCAACGCCCTCAGCGGCCCTGCCATGGGGCTTGGAACGGGTATGCGTGATGGTAGCCAGGCTTATTTCAACAAGATCAACGCTGCCGGCGGTATCCACGGCCGAAAGATCAAACTGATCAGCACGGACGATGGCTATGAGCCGGCAAAGACGGCGGCGGCCACCACAAAAATGATCGAGCAGGATAAGGTGTTTGCTCTTTTCGGCTATGTCGGCACACCTACGTCAGCGGCAGCCGTACCAATTGCATCCAAGGCAGGCGTTCCCTATGTTGCTCCCTTTACCGGAGCGGAGGCACTTCGCAACCCGGTAAACAAGGTGGTTTTCAATGTACGGGCCTCATACTTCGATGAGACTGAAGCGCAAGTCGAGCATCTGACAAAAGATCTCGGGATCAAAAAGATTGGCGTATTCATCCAGGACGACGCTTATGGTGCTGCTGGCAAGGGCGGCGTACTGAAAGCCCTCTCAAAACGCAGCCTGACCCTGGCCGGCGAAGGCAAATACAAACGCAACACGGTGGAGGTGGATGACGGCGTTGCAACGCTGAAGGCTGCCCAGCCGGAAGCCATTGTCATGGTGGGTGCTTACAAGGCCTGTGCCGCTTTCGTCAAAAAAGCCAAAGCGCAGGGGATTCAAGCAAAATTCCTCAATGTTTCCTTCGTTGGAACCATGGATTTCATCAAAGAAGCCGGCCCGGATGGCGACGGTGTTTATATCACCCAGGTGGTTCCTGCGCCCGACGACGACAGCGTTCCCATCGTCAAGAAATATCAGGGTGACATGAAGGCTGCTGGCAAGAATGAGTTTGACTACACGAGTCTGGAAGGCTATATCGGAGCAGCCGTCATCTCCGAGGGGCTGAAAAGTGCTGGCAGCAATCTGACGCGTGAATCCTTTATCGGTGCGATGAATACGTTGACCACCGACATTGGCGGACTCAAAATCACCTTCTCACCTTCCAGCCATCAGGCCATGAAAACCGTCTACCTCACCCAGGTAAAAGGCGGTAAGGCTGTACCAATTACCAAGTTCTGAGCCCCATCGATCCGGCACGATGATGCTTGAATCGCCCTCCTGCAGGGGCAAGATTTACGGTTGCCCGCGGCTCCCGGACGGAATTCAATCCTCATCGGGCCAGATCAATGATTCGCTTTTCCTTCTTGACGCGATCGCTCTCACTAGCTCTCCATAGTCCAGAGGCTCCGATATGGCTCTACTGCAATTCAACTCGCTGAGGAGGAAACTCCTGATTCCCACCCTGATGCTCATCACGGTGGCATTAGGTTTGCTCGGTACAGTGATGGTGGTTCAGCAACAGCGGGCCCTACAGGCCAGCCTCACCTCCAAAGCGGAAAGCTCTATCAATTTTCTCCAGACAGTCAGTGTGAGTTACATCATCAACTATGACCTTTCTGCACTGGAGGGGTTCGTCAAGGAAGTCACGAAGGATCCTGATGTTGCGTTTGCGGAGTTCTACGGTACAGACCAGAAATCGCTCACGGCGAATGTCATGAAGCAGCCGGAAAACACTGCGGATCTGATCCTGCACGAACGCACCATTCTCGACACTGAAAAAAAGCCCATCGGCCAGATAAGGATTGGCTATAAGCGTGCCACGCTCGACAA
Organism: uncultured Sterolibacterium sp.; assembly: GCA_964521075.1. Taxonomy (GTDB): domain Bacteria; phylum Pseudomonadota; class Gammaproteobacteria; order Burkholderiales; family Rhodocyclaceae; genus Sterolibacterium. The sequence goes on along the minus strand of CAZFPI010000047.1, from coordinate 18,342 downwards.
CCATCTTCGCGACAGCATCGTTACCGTCGTCGGCAGTACCCTGTTCGTACTGGTCCTCCTCGCTTTTGGCCTGGCCATGATCGTACACAATGCCACCCGTACGGCCAGACAGATACTCGATGCCTTTTCGCAACTGGCAAGCGACGAAGGCGACCTGACCGCGCGTATTCCGGTAACGACCCGTGACGAACTTGGGCAAATCGTCACAGCCTTCAATAAGGTCATGGACAAGATGCAAATGCTGGTTAGCCATGTCAAAAAATCCGCCGAAACCGTTTCACAATCGGCAGCACAGTTTTCCCGTTCAGCCACGAATGTTGCCGAACGTTCTATCAGACAAAACGAGGCCGCAGCTGCCAGTGCTGCGGCGGTTGAGGAGATGAGTGCCAGCATTGCTTCTGTTGCGGATTCCAGTGAGCATATTCACCACATGTCCAACCTGGGCGCGGAACGCGCTCAACAAAGCAACGAACGCCTGGGGGATCTGGTGAATGAAATCCGTCGAATCGAATCGGCGGTTCGGGAAATTGCCACCACGGTCAATCAGTTTGTCCAGAGCACGACGGCAATTTCCAGCATGACCCGTGAAGTCAAGGATATCGCTGATCAGACAAATCTCCTGGCACTCAATGCGGCCATCGAAGCAGCACGCGCCGGTGAACAAGGGCGCGGTTTCGCAGTCGTTGCCGATGAAGTACGCAAACTCGCCGAAAAATCAGCCGTTTCCGCCAACGAGATTGACACCATTACGCGCAAGATCAGTGAGCATTCGGCCACCGTCGAGCAAGCCATTGAGAATGGCATGATCTCACTCGCCACCAGTCAACAGGTACTTGGTGGCGTCTCATCCACACTGACAGAAGCCGGTAGCTCAGTGAAAATAAGCAACGAGGGGATCAACGCCATCGTGGGCTCCATCAGCGAACAAAGAATGTCCAGCACCGAGATTACTAAAAATATTTCCCAGATTGCCCACTTGGCTGACGAGAACAACCGCATCATCCAGGAAACATCAGAGGCCGCGCGGCATCTGGAACTATCAGCAAACTCCCTGAAGAACATGGTCGAACGCTTCAGGGTTTAGCGCGAAATAAATACACAAAGCATCATCCGTTATTGTTGTTATTGTTATTGTTGTTGTTATTGTTGTTGTTACTGCTGCGGGGCTCGGGCCGTGCGTTTGCCCCTTCAGCCAGGGCTCCGGGCAAAGTGAGTATCAATCCGGCACTACCCAGTTTGACCAGCTTGCCGCGCTCCGCCCATGCGGCCCGATCAATGATGGATATCTCGCGAGCGTTGCACCAAAGGGTTTTATCCTGGCGTGCCGCCGGTACGGGTACGCACTTCATCACAGCACGGCCACGGCAACAGTCAATCCGCCCGGACTGATAGATCAGTTGATCGCCGCTACGTCGCTCGTCGGCTGCCAGCCAGCGCACCAATGTTTCCTCGATCTCCGTGCGAGGACTTCCGTCATCGAGACGAAGGGCGTTGAGAAAACACTCGACGGTGTAAGCCGCACGCGCCAAATCATCTGGTTTCACGTTGCCTCCCCGCTGTCCGGCAGATAATGAAATTCAAAATTCTGGAATGGCAGATTCATTGCCTGGGCATGATAAAAGGCATTGTTTTTCTGCTTCGAATAATGGTACTCGCGCAGGTAGAGCGTGGTAAACAGCAGATTGTTGCGTACACCCCGCCGATACATTGGCGCATGCAGGGCAATGAGCCCCGAGAGGTCCGCCATCAGGTAGTCCTCTCCCAGACGGGTACTCGACATCAAGCATTCAGCATAAACCTGGTAAGTAAACAGGTGGGCCTGCTTGACGCGCTGCTCATCCCCATACACCACCGGTGTATCGCGCAGCATTTGCAGATACAAAGTGTTGCGGATCGGCTCAGGGCAATTCGCGGTCAGCAGGCTGCGCCGAAAGTGGATCACCAGGCGATCGCCAGGCATCAGCGTATGCCACCGTGCTTGTCGTTCAAGTAACTGCGAAGTGAGCGGCAGCAATTCATCATTGACTTCAAAAACAAAGGCTTCATCGCTGTACAGCACCTGCAGTATCGGATCAGCTGCGATCAATGACGCCAAGGCATTACGCGCCTCGCCGAACTCTTCGCTCAACAACGGCACATCGTCCGGTGGCGGGTTTTCCTTCGCAAGTGCATCGGATGGATGCAACAGCAAGGCATATTCGCGCGCATAGGATTGTTGAATCACGGGGGGATCCACCGGGTAAGTGGATGGCTGATCGGCATAAATATCCCGCTGCAATTCGCAGGTGTAAGAACGCCCACTGTCGCGCTGCTGCTTGACCACCGGGCAACCGGTGTGACATCGGGACAAATGACCGCACGTCGTGCACGCTGCGTCGAAGCCGTGGGAACGATGTGCCGCCGCGATCTTGCTCGCCCCTGTGGCGAGAATTTGATCGACACTATCGCGATAGATATTGCCGTAACAGAATGCTTCCAGCCCTTGCCCCCGGACGCAGGAATAGACCGAGCCATCTCCTTGCAGCAGAAAGAATCGCTCGCCACAATTTCGGGCATGGGTGCAATAGCCAGGCTTGAATTCATCGAACCAGTGACGGCGAAACCCATACTCCAGCTCGGAACCCACGAACGCTTGCTTCAATGCCGAATACAAAGCCTGCTGCTGTGCAGGCGAAACGGGAGTCAGCACATTCGCTCCCTGCTCATCACGCAACTGGCGATTCAGCTCACTGGCAAAAGCAAACATGATGTTGAAATGGTTCATGTCGAAGCCAAGTTCTCGATGAATGAACCAGATATCGTCAATCAGCGCGGGAATATCCGCCAAATGCTCGGCGCACAGCGTCGCCGAAATCTTTTTTGCGTGTGGGTAAGCGGCCAGGAGCCGGATATTTTCATGCGTACGTGCTCGCCAGCCTGTGCCACCGCGCGTCAAACGATAGCGTTCATGCAAGGCCAGCGGCAGATCAATGCTGGCACTGATCGACACCTTGTGCCGAAGGAATAATTCCCGCAATGGCGCAAAACGATAAAGATTGGTCTTGATGTGCGGGAAAGTTTTTTGATGTCCCAAAGCCTGCAAGGCATCAAAATGGCGCAGGTAATGTGCGCGAATCATGCCAAACAACTCATCGAGCACCGCCGGTGGCAATGTCGTCACTTCACCGCCATGCAGCGACACATTGAATGGCAGCACACCCGCTGCATCGAACGCCGACAGGGCGTGACGCAAGGTGGCCACTGCGCGATGTGCATCTTCCCGCAAGACCGCCTGCGTCGTTTGTGCGCCAAGATAGCAGTAGGCACAGCTCAGATTGCAGCACAGCGTCGGCACATACAGCAGGTGGACACTGCGCTGAGCAGCCTCGCTCATGATCAAAAATCCACGCCAGTCAGCCGTGCATTGGGTGCAGCCACACGCACACGCTCGACGATCTTTCGCACCACCTTGTCAAATTTTGCGGCTTTGTTGCGTGCAATTTTTTCAGCCTTTCGCGCATTGGTCGGAAAACGCTCGCGCTCGATCACAAACAAACGGCCATTCGATGCCTGCAAAACCAGTCGGCCTGTCTCGGCGAGTAATTCAAGCTGGGCGACATTCCCGAAATAAATGATTTCACGACCACACAATAGATAACGTGGCCCGACACGCAACTGTTTTGGTGCTGTCAGCCAAACGATCAGCGGCATCAACAAGGCCAGCCATGCGGCCACGCCCAGCAGACGCCAGGCCAGCAACACGAGCCCCACGCCCCCCAGGCACACCCAGAACCGCCCCCGCCCAACGCTGGCCGGGCCTTCGTGGGCATACTTGAAAACAATGAAGGGGGTTGGATTAGCCTTCATGCACCAGCACTCCCGGATTAGCTGAACCCATTTCGCCTCCATTTTGGCTCAAGACCACTAAAAACCACGCGCGCCGTACATCATCCTTCTGGCCAGAAAACCCCGCAGCGGCGGCAACAGATCGAGAGCCAGCAGGGCCAGCCCACGTCCTTCGCGCACAACAGGCAGATCGTTGCTAAACAGGCGAACGAGGCCATCCGTCAGGCCAATGATGCCTTGCCGGTCGATGCGCCGGGCGGCAGCGTAACGGGCAAGAACCTCCGGCTGTCCTGGGTCGGCTTGCCCGGCCAGGGTTTGCGCCAGTGCCATGGCATCACGCAAGGCCAGATTGAAGCCTTGCCCTGCCACCGGATGCAGCGTTTGCGCGGCATTGCCCAGCCAGACACAACGCTCGCCCACCGGGCTGACGCGGTAACGCAGGCCCAGCGGAAAGACATGGCGATCCCGGACGGCAGTCAGCCGGGGGCGGTGGCCAAAGTGTGCCTGCAGCGTTTGCAGAAATTCAGGCTCGCTCAGGGAAAGGCAGCGCGCGGCCTCGAAGGGAGGGCAGGTGTAGACAACAGCATATTCATCGGGCTTGCCCAGCGGTAACAGGGCGAGCGGCCCTCGAGGCGTGAAGCGTTCCCGGGCGATGTTGGCATGCGGCTGGTCAATGGTCAGTGTGCAGATCAGGGCATGCTGGCCGTAGTCCCGGTGTTTGATGCCGGATGCGACAGGATCTCCTTCCCCGGAAACTCCGCCTTCGGCATACACCACCAGCGGCGCGTAACTGTGCTGTCCCTGCCCGCTCGTCAGGCAGACTTGCCGCCCCTCCACGCGTACCTGGCCGATTTTTTCACCATCACGATATTCCGTCCCTGTTTTTTTCAGCGCGTCATCCAGCGCGGCGGCGATGCTGCCCGCAGGTACGACCTGGCCCAGGGCGGGCACGCCCTCCTCGGTGGCACGAATGCAGGTGCGCCCGAAACCGCCCTTTTGCGAGACATGGATGGTGGCGATAGGGGTTGCAGCAGGGGCGATGGCAGGCCAGACACCCAGCCCGCTGAAAATCTGCTGCGAGCCGTATGACAAGGCGATGACGCGGGGATCGCTTCGCGCCGATCCCCGGGGGCGAATATCGTGCAGACGCGCCTTCACCCCTTGACGATGCAAGGCCAGGGCCAGAGCCATCCCCGCCAGCCCGCCGCCCACGATGCTGACAGGCGAATCATTGTCTGCAGCAGGCAGGCTCGCCAGATGCGCTCCGAAGTAACGCGGTTCAGCCATGGCGGGCTTCGGCCATCCAGGTTTCGATTTCCGCGATGGTTCCGGGCGCATCGCAGGTCAGGATTTCGCAACCGCTGGCCGTGATGAGCGCGTCGTCCTCGATGCGAATGCCGATATTGTGAAAGGCGGCAGGTACGTCATCCGCCGCACGGATGTAGCAGCCAGGCTCGATGGTCAGCACCATGCCTGCCTCAAGCCTGCGCCATTGGTCGCCCGACTTGTATTCACCCGCATCATGCACATCACGGCCAAGCCAGTGGCTCGTGCGGTGCATGTAGAACCGCTTGTAGGCTTCTGATTCGATGATGCCATCGAGTGCCCCCCGCAAGAGCCCCAGGTCGAGCATCCCCTGCGCGAGTACGCGCACGGCCGCATCGTGGGGCTCGTTGAAGCAGGTTCCGGGGCGCAATGTGGCGATGGCGGCAGTCTGCGCCTCCTTCACGAGCTGATACACCTCAGCCTGCGCGCTGCTGAAACGGCCACTCACCGGAAAAGTCCGGGTGATGTCAGAGGCATAACCGTCGTACTCGCCGCCTGCGTCGATCAGTAACAGCTCGCCCGCCCGCAGCGGCTGGTCGTTGGCAACGTAATGCAGGATGCAGGCATTCTCGCCGCCCGCAACGATGCTGGTGTAAGCCGGTGCCTGGCAGCCTTGCCGGCGGAACTCATGCAGCAGTTCAGCCTCGATCTCGTACTCCATCCGGCCAGCCTGCGTGGCCCGCATGGCGCGGCGATGGGCCGCAGCGGCGATGTCGGCCGCGCGGCGCATGAGCCCGATTTCCGTCTCGTCCTTGATGAGGCGCATCTCATCGAGCCGCGCCCGCAGATCATGAATTTTCTCCGGCGCGCGCTGGCCCTGGCGCGCGCGGGTACGCACGGCGTTGAGAGCCCGGGTGATGCGCCCGTCCCAGAGGGCGTCGTGCCCCAGCGAAAACCACAAAGCAGGCTGATCCGCCAGATGTTCGGCCAGCAGCGTGTCAAATTGCCCGACGGGATAGGCCGCATCGAACCCGAAAGCCTCGCGCGCCGCCCCCGGCCCCCAGCGAAAACCGTCCCACACTTCCCTGTCGGCATCCTTCTCGCGACAAAACAGCAGACACTGCCCCTGCCCCGCCTGCCCGGCAGAGGGTTGCCCGGCAATCAGCACCAGCACTGCCTCGGGCTCGTCAAAGCCCGTCAGGTAGTGAAACGCGCTGTCTGGCCGGTAAGGATAATGAGCATCGCGATTGCGGATCTGCTCGGGGGCCGTAGGGAGCACCGCCAGCCCACCCCCCTGGTTCTGCATGTGTTCAAGCAGGCGGGCACGGCGTGCGACAAATGGAGAAATGTTCATGGCGGAAAGAAATGTAACAAGCCGGGGGAGAGTAGATTGAATCGCCCCGGGTTTCGTAGGGTAGAGGCTCCGTGATTAAGTACAGAATGGCTCACACTGTGCGGCAGGCTGCAGATAGTAAGGTTCTTCAGCCCCGACAGGAGGAATATACCGTCTCAAACACCAGAAATCCTCCCGATAGCCTGGTCAAAATTCAACGCGCACGGAATAAATCAGTGTCTCCCTGGAACTCAGCGGTCAGCTTCGGTTTCCAGGTTGAACGTGCCGCGTGATTGGCAGCCCCTTATAATCCCCGTTTTCCCGCCCGATCGCCATGCCAAAGCTCTATATCGACGAGTTCGTCGGCATCTCCAACCGTCTCGAAGCCCTGCCCTATGCCTTTGCCGTCCGCCGGGCCTATGGGCACGACATCGTGCTGGACTGGCGCGAGCTGGATTCCTTTTCCGTCGACGACACCCGGCGGGGGAAGGTTCGGTTGCTGGCCCGGCTGGGAGCCGTGCGTGTGCGCGACAACAATGCCGAAGCCCTGTTCGATACCCTGCGTGGCCGGAAAATCATCCTGCGCGCGCTGGAAGGGCCGGATGACAAGCTGCTTCCCGTCTATCTCGAAACCGCCCGGAAGCTGCATCTTGCCCCGCCTCTGGCGCAATCCATCCGGACGAGCTTTGCCCGATACGCAGGCCGCCCCGTGGTCGGCGTGCATATCCGTCAGGGCGATTACCGGCTCGTCAGCGATGAGCGTTACGACATCGCCGGGCAGGAATGGCCTGCCGTTCCCGTCTGGTGGTATCAGCGGCAAATGGAACGTATCCGTGCCCGCCAGCCGGATGTCGCCTTCTTCCTCGCCTGCACCGGCGACCCGGCAGCTTTCCGCGAGTTGCACGAGAATTTTGACGTCTTCTCGCTGGATACCCGCTCCTCCTATGGCTACAAAGGCCCGGATCACCATTCCGAAGTCAATCCCGTCGCCGACCTCTTTGCCCTCGCCTGCTGTCCGGTGATTCTGGCCACACCCATCTCCGGCTATTCCCACTGGGCCGCCAATGCCTTGGGCCCGGCCTCGGACGCCATCGTGCCGCTTCCCGGGGCCACACGCGACAAGCCACTGGCGGGTCTTTTGCGGCTCTACGGCCAGCGCATGACCCGCTGGCGCGCGGCGGGGCGAAATGGCACGGATATCCTGCCGCTGGATGACGCCCTTTCGTCGGTCGATCTTAGCCGACGGGCAGATGTTTCTTGGGTGTAGCCCCGGCGGGTTGAAAATAAAACATATGCATGATCTGCTGAAAGAAAGACTCAATCAGGCTGCGGCCTGGAGTGCCATCGCACTGGGTTTCTCGATCCCGGTTTCCACGGCGGCGAGCAATTTTCTTTTTGCCCTGATCGTCCTTTTTTCCCTGCTGGCAGGCGACTGGAAAAACAAGGCTCTCATCATCGCCCGCAATCCGGCCGCCCGGGCCGCCCTGGGGTTTCTCGCGCTGGTACTTCTGGGTTGTGCCTGGGGGTCGGGGGATGCACAGGACAAGCAGCATTATCTCGTCAAGTACCTTTCCTTGCTGCTGCTCCCGCTGCTCATCCCCCTGTTTGGCGAGCGCAGGATGCAGGCCCGGGCACTGGCTGCCTTTTGCGCGGCCATGCTCATGACACTGGCAATTTCTGTTCTGCTCTGGTTGAACGCCTTGAACTGGCTGCCTCCTGCCATGCTGGCAAAGCTGACGCAGGCGCAAGATCCGCTGTTTCCCTTTACGGAAAACGCCGTCGTTTTCAAGCTATCCATCACCCACGGTTTTTTGATGGCACTGGCCGCTTTCCTGCTGCTCCTGGCCTCGCGGGAAGCCACAAGCAGGCGCTGGCGTGTACTCTTTGGCCTGTGTGCCTTGCTGGCGGCCTCGAATGTATTGCTCATGATTATCGGCCGCACCGGTTATGTCGTGCTGGCCGTGCTGGGCGTGTACTACCTCATGGCACATCTCGGGCGACGCCAGTCCAGCCTCGTCGTACTGGGCGGCCTCGTGCTGGTTACGGCGGTGCTGGGTTTTTCGACCACCTTTCAAACCCGCATTCATCAGGCTTACGACGAAGCATTGATGTGGCAGCCGGGCCAGGGCGCGCGCACCTCCATTGGTCTGCGATTCGATTACTACACCAATGCCATCGCGATCATCCGTGAGCATCCCGTCCTGGGTGTCGGCACGGGCGGTTTTGCCCGGGCTTACGAAGAGCGCGTCCGGGGGAGCCAGGTCGCACCCTCCAACAATCCGCACAACCAGTATCTGCTGACCACCGCGCAACTGGGCTTTCCCGGCCTGATTCTGCTTCTCACCCTTTTTGTCACCTGGTGGAAGACCGCCGGAGCACTACCCGAGCCCTTGCGCCACGCCGCGCGCGGCATTTTGCTGGCCTTTCTGGTCGGCAATCTGTTCAATTCCTTCATGCTCGATTTCGCGGAGCGTCTCTTTTTCGCCTGGGCAGGTGGCGTGTTGCTGGCGGGCAGGCCGCAATCGGCGTCATCATCGTAACCCTCGTTATCGACGAGGCGACGGACGTCATCACCCCAGAGCCAGATACTTCATCTCCAGATATTCCTCGATGCCGTATTTCGAGCCTTCGCGCCCGAGGCCGGATTGCTTGATGCCGCCGAAGGGGCCGACTTCGTTGGAGATCGCGCTGCTGTTGATGCCGACCATGCCGGTTTCGAGGGCTTCGGCGACGCGCCACTGGCGGGCAGCATCCCGGGTGTAGCAATAGGCGGCCAGGCCGGATTCGGTGTCGTTGGCCAGACGCAGGGCTTCTTCTTCGGTTTCAAAGCGCAGGATCGGGGCGAGGGGGCCGAAGGTTTCCTCGCGGCTGCAGCGCATGGCCGGGGTGATGCCGGTGAGCAGCGTGGGGGTGAAGAAGTTGCCGCCGAGGGCGTGGGGCTGGCCGCCGCACACGAGACGGGCACCTTGTTCGAGCGCGTCGGCAATGTGGGCTTCGACCTTTTTTCGTGCAGCGGCATCGATGAGCGGGCCGACCTGCACGCCTTCGTCCGTGCCTTGGCCTACCTTGAGCCGGCCCATGGCCTCGGCCAGTTTTTCGACGAAGGCATCGTGGATGCCGGATTGAACCAGCAGGCGGTTGGCACTGATGCAGGTCTGCCCGGCATTGCGGAATTTGCAGTGGAGCGCCCCCGCCACGGCAGCATCGAGATCGGCATCGTCGAAGACGATGAAAGGCGCGTTGCCCCCCAGTTCCAGCGAGAGTTTCTTGATGGTCGAGGCGCATTGGGCCATGAGCAGGCGGCCGACCTCGGTGGAGCCCGTGAAGGAGAGTTTGCGGACCTGCGGATGGGCGGTGAGCTCGGCCCCGATGCGCGGGGTATGGGCCGCGCTGGCGGTAAGGACGTTGAATACCCCCGGCGGCAAGCCCGCCCGCTGGGCCAGTTCGGCCAGGGCCAGTGCGGTGAGCGGCGTTTGTTCGGCGGGTTTGAGGATGACGGTGCAGCCTGCAGCTAGGGCCGGCGCGACCTTGCGGGTGACCATGGCGGCGGGAAAGTTCCAGGGGGTGATGGCCGCACACACGCCCACGGGCTGCTTCAGGACGACCATGCGCCGGCCGGGAATGGGGCTTTCGAGTACGTCGCCGCAGATACGGCGGGCTTCCTCGGCGAACCATTCGGCGAAGCTCGCCGCGTAGGTAATTTCACCCCGGGCTTCGGCCAGCGGCTTGCCTTGTTCGGCCGTGAGCAGCTGGGCTAATTCCTCGGTGTGTTCTTCGATCAGCGCGAACCAGCGGCGCAGATGGCGGCCTCTTTCCTTGCCGGTCAGCGCGCGCCAGGCCGGGCCGGCGGCTGCCGCCACGTCGATGGCGCGGCGCGCATCGCGCTCGTCCAGATCGGCCACGAGGGCCAGCCGCTCGCCCGTTGCCGGGTTGCAGACCTCGAAATGCGCCGGGGTTTCGGCACAGCACCAGGCTCCACCGATCAGGGCCTTTTCACGCAGCAGGCCGGTGTCTTGCAGGAAAAAGGACATGGTCATCTTCTGCGCGGTTATTTCGCCTGTGCGGCCAGACGATAGTGCCGGTTGGCCTCGTCGGTGCGTTCCAGGTGGTCGAGCAGTTGGGCCATTTCGGCATGTGCCTCCCGGCTGGCTTCCTGCGAGAGCGAGGCTTCGAGATAGCTTTGTGCCTTGCCCCAGAGCTGCTGCTGGCGACACAGGCGGCCTAGCATCAGCAGCAGACGGGCATCGCGCGGGTGACGTTTGAGCCAGTCTTCTCCCTGGGCGATGCGCGTGAGCACGTCGCTACCCTGGCAATCGCCATAAGTATCCAGTAGCGAGGAGTCCCATTCGGCGTCGAGGGCATCCTCGATGATGCGGGCGGCATGGAGGCGGTCACCCGCTGCCGTCAGGTGTTTCGCGGCTTCGCTGGCCAGGCGGGGTGCGTGGCGGTCATGGGTGGGGATGTCGCGCCAGTAAGCCAGCAGGGCCGATGCGTCGGCCGGTATGAGGCGCAAGGCTTCGAGATGTGCCCGTAGCCGCAGCGGTGCGGCCTGCTCGCTGCTCAGGGCGCGGTGGCGTTCGAGCTGACGCACGAGACGCACGACTTCCCGCCAGTTGCCCAGTGCCTGGTGCGCCCGCAAGGAAAGACGCAGCGCGGCGATGTGGCGTTGCCCCGAGGATGCCATGACGTCGATGATGCCCTGGGCATCGGCATGGCGGCGGTTGTTCAGGTAGAGCTCGGCTTCTGTCATCAGGCGGGCATTGCGGATTTCGTCATCGAAACCGGCAGCGCGGGCAAGCCATTCAGCCTCGCGGGGCTCGTCGCGCATGGCGTGGGCCGCCCGCGCGGCCAGAAGGGCGGCCAGCCCCGGCGCGTGGCCGGCATCATGAGCGATCTGCGCGCGTTTGAGCGCGTGGCTGTAGCGGCCTTCGAGGCTGAAGCGCATGGCCTCGCTCAGTGCGCGCCCGGCTTTTTCTTTTTGCTGCCGCAAGCGGAATTCACGCACCCGGCCAGGCAAATGCAGGGCGTGAGAGACAATGCGGGTAGAAAAATAAAGCAGGGCAAAGCCGCCCACCTGCAAGAGCAGCATCAGGTTCAGGGAAAGCTCGACGCGCCAGGGCGAGAGCACCAGGAGGACATAGCCATCGTTGTAACGCGCGGCCAGAGCCAGCCCCACGGCCAGTGCCGCCAGCGTGAGCAGCCAGAGCAGGGTACGCATGGCTTACTTCCCTTTTTCGGTGGAGAGTTTGATCTGGCGCAGGCTGCCCAGGGTGTCGTTGAGCGTTGGCAGCTCCAGGCTCAGATCGGCCGCTGCCAGGCTCTTGAGCGTCTGGATGGCCGTGCTCACGGATTTTTCGCGGGTATCGAAATAGCGTTCCAGCCAGAACTGGGTCTGGCGCATGTCTTCGCGGTAGGTTTTGCCATCCCGCTGCAGCAGGGCCAGACGCGCCGTCAAAAGGCGCAGCTTGAGGTTTTCACGCAGGAAAAACACCTGGCCGGGGGAGAGCAGCGCGACTTCTGCATGGGCAGAATGCTCGACCCGCTCGACGCGGATCAGCTGGCGGAATTCGGTCCAGATATCCTTTGCCATTTCTTCCCACCAGCCAGGCGGCGGGGTGGCCACATTCAACCGCTGCTTGACCAGCGGCTCGGCGCGTGCGCGCTGCTCGAAGGCCAGTGGCAGAGTGTCGGCCACCATCATGAGCCCTTCCAGCTTGAGCGAGATCCCGGGGATGTCGGCCAGGGGCAAGGATTTTAGGCGGTCGATGTCGTGGTTGATCTGCTTGCGTAGCGGCAGAAGCTGCGGCAGCCCGGCACGGGCCAGGCGCGCATCGGCGGTTTGCAGGGCAATCAGCGCGGCCTCGACGTTTCCGGCCAGCTGCAGCTGTTGCGCTGCCAGCGAAACCGCCTGCTCGATTTCAGATATGAGGCGTTCTTCGCGGCTGTGCGAGAGCTCCTGATAAATACCCTCCAGCGTCATCTGCTGCGCCTGCATCTGCGCCTGGCGGGCTTCGAGTTGCGTCGTCCGGCTGAGGAGTGCTTGCAGGTTTTCCTGGTTTTGCCGGGCGGATCGGCGGCTTTCATTGAGCAGGGCATCGCCCGTCGCCAGGCGTTGCGCGACTTCTGCTCGCAGGTCGTTCATCCGGCTGCGGCCATCCAGCCAGAGCGCGGCAAAGAGCACAAGGCCCACTCCGGCCAGCAGCACCGTGTTCGATGGCCGTTTCAGCGGAAAACGGTTTGGGGAAGCTGCCGGGCTTGCAGCGTTCGCAGCGTTTTCAGGATTCGTTGCTCCGGAATTGGCTGCGGCTGGTGCGGCAGAGGGCGTGGAAGAAACTTCCGGCGGGAGAGCGGGTTCAATGTTCATGGGATACCCGTGCGGCTTGTTCAGAAAAAGGGGGTTCGGCAGCCGAAAAACAGGCGATCAAGCCACTCATCAGACCGGCATCGCCTGGCAAGGTGGGCATGATGCACGAAAGGCCAAGATGCCGCGCTTCGTCGGCAATGCGGCTGTGCGGCACGAACAGGGGGGTGGTTTGAAGCCGCCTTCGTCCGGCATCATCGAGCAGGGCGTAAAGATGGCGCAAGCCTTCGCTGCTGGTGAGCGTGAAGGCATCGATGCCCGTTTGCCACAGGGCCTGCAGCCGGAGGCGCGCGGCATCGGCATCCGGCGCATCACGGTGGTAGCAGGTTACGGTTTCCACCGTCGCGCCACGTTCGCGCAAGGCGGTGGCGACGAGTTCCCGGCCACCGTCGCCACGAAGGATGAGGACGCGCCAGCCACGAACGGACTGCAGTGACGGCATGGCCAGCAAGCCCTCCGAATCGAAACGCTCGCCAGGCGAAATGATGCATTCTGGCAAGACACCCCGCGCGGTTAGTGCGAGCTCGCTGCCTTTGCCGACGACGGCCACGGGCAACGAGGCAGGCCAGGTCTGGCCGGTTTGCGCCAGCGCGGAAAAAGTCTGTTCGATGGCATTGGGGCTGACCAGCATCACCAGATCGAATTCTCCGGCAAGAAGGCGGTGCAGCACGGAAAGCAGATGTTCGTGATCTTTGGCATTCACGGCGCGAATCGACAGCAGCGGAAACAGCACTGCTTCGCCTCCTGCCGCGGTAATCGCCGCACACAAGGCATCTGCCTGATGCGCTGGTCGCGTGACGACGACGCGGCGACCGCTCAATGCCTGGGAGGAGGGTTGCGCGCAGGCAGCCATGGCCGGGCAAGCACCCGTGTTTAACCCAGCGCGGCGAGAATGTCCGCCGCGCCTTGACGCCGCAATTCACTGGCCAGCGCATCTCCCAGAGCTTCCGGTGCGTTTGGTGTGTTCGGTGTGTTTACGTCGCCGCGCAGTTCGGCGCGGGCAAAACGCTGGCCGTCCGGGCTGGCAACGAAGCCCCGCAGCCATAAGGTATCCCCCTGCAACTCGGCATACGCCCCCAGAGGAACTTCACAGCTGCCTGCCAGCGCGCGGGAGACAGCGCGTTCTGCGCGCACACAGGCCGCCGTCGGTGCGTGGTTGAGCGGCGCGATCCAGGCGGCGATATCGGCCCGCCCCGCGCGCGCTTCGATGCCAATTGCACCTTGTCCGGCAGCAGGCAGGGACTGCCCGGCGGGCAAGGTGCTGCGGATGCGCGAAGCCAGACCGAGACGCCGCAGGCCCGCTGCCGCAAGGATGATGGCATCGTATTCACCCGCGTCGAGCTTGCGTAGCCGCGTATCGAGATTGCCCCGCAGGCTGGTCACGGCCAGATAGGGGAAATGGGCGTGGAGCTGTGCTTCACGCCGCAGGCTGGATGTCCCCACCACCGCCCCTGGCGGCATGTCGTCCAGGGATTCGTACTTGTTCGAGACAAAGGCATCGAGCGGCGATTCGCGCTCGCCGATCGCCAGCAATTCGAATTCCGGCTCCATGACCATGGGCACATCTTTCATCGAATGCACCGCAAGGTCTGCCGCGCCATCGAGTAGCGCGGTTTCCAGTTCCTTGATGAACAGCCCCTTGCCGCCCACCTTGGCCAGCGGCCGGTCGAGAATCTGGTCGCCCCGCGTGGTCATGCCCAGCAATTCGACCCGGCAAGCCGGATAAAGCTGCTGCAACAAGGCGCGGACGTGCTCGGCCTGCCATAAGGCCAGCCGCGATTCACGCGTGGCGATGACGAGGCGTTCGGGAGGGGGGAAGGCAGGAGTTGCGCTCACGGGAAAGTGCCAATGGCCGCAGAAAGTTGAAAAATCAGGCAGAAGCGTCAAATTCTAGCAGCCCGGCAGATATTCCAAGCAGCCCCCCGGGAAGTTCGGCAAGAAAAGACCGGCGCATGCCCCGCGCGGGAAATTCCGGCATCGGAATGCGCGAATACTCCGTCGGGCGCATATCCTGAAAATTTCCAATACAATCCAGCGTTTCACCGGATGTCATTTCATCATTCATCACGCCAAAAGAGGAGCGCAGCATGGCCAAGACCGCCAAGGACTACTTCATCGCAATGACCGAGTTCCACTTCATGAACCCGCAAACCATGTCGGAGATTGCCTATTACCCGAATGTGCAACGCTGGTGGGGCAGTGTGGATGGCGTGATGCGTGCCTGGTCGGGCCGTGATCTGACGGGCGAGTGGCCGCACCCGATCGCCAGCGAACTCATCAAGTACATGGACAAGACCGATGTCGACGTCGCCTTCTGCCTGCGTGAGCCGATGATGGATGTGACCGGCGGCGTGGTGTCGCTGTCGACCAACGGCTTCATGATGCAACAGATCGAGCCGTATCCCGAACGCATGTATCTGGAGGCCAACGTCGGCCCCGTCATCAAGCGCGGCATCAAGGAAGCCAACTGGGAACTGGAGTATCTCTTCAAGGAAAAGGGCGCGAAACTGTGCAAGCTCTACACGCCGGAAGACGACGGCCCGCTCAATGACAAACGCCTGTGGCCCTTCTACGAGAAAGCGCAGGAGCTGGGCATCACGCTGACGGTGCACACCGGCTTCAGCTATGTCGTGCCGCAGCCGAGCAGCCACTGCCAGGTCGGCCAGCTCGACGACGTGCTGCTCGCCTTCCCTGATCTCAAGATCATCGCTTATCACGCCGGCTGGCCGCAGTCGGAGGAGCTGATCGGTCTGTGTGGCAAGCATCGCAACCTGTACATGAGCCTGTCGGGCATCATCGGCTGGTATCAGCGCGCGCCTTACCGTGGCTACCACGCCATCGGCACGGCTCTGCAGTGGATGCCTGCTGACAAGATCGTGCTGGGCTTCGACCTGCCTTTCGACGATCTGGGCCGCGTGGTCGATTACATCGTCAATCTCGACATGCCTGCTGAATTGCAGGAAAAGTGGGGCTACCAGCAGGTCACCGAAGAAGACAAGGCCAAGATCCTCGGCCTGAATCTGGCCAAGCTGACCGGCATCGAGCCGGTCAAACGCAAGCAGGGCGGCTACAAGACTCCGGCCCCCGCAGCGGGTCACGGCCACTAATCACCGGGTTTTCCCGGAATGCGGCAAGACATGGGCCGGTGGGCGAAAGCTCCCCGGCCTTTTTACAAACGTAATGCACAGAACGCACAGGAAAATCATGGCACGCTGGACAGAACAGGATATTCCCGACCTCACAGGCAAGCGCGCACTGGTCACCGGCGCGGCTAGCGGCATCGGCTTTGAGGCGGCACGCGGGCTGGCCCTGCACGGGGCCGAAGTATTGCTGGCCGACCGCAACGAACAGGGCGGGGCCGAGGCCCTGAAAAAAATTCGCGCCCTGCGCGCCGATGCGAAGGTGCGCTTTCTGCCGCTCGATCTTTCCCGTCAGCAGGCCGTGCGCGATTTCGCCGCCGGTTTGCTGGCCGAAGGCCAGCCGCTCGACATTCTCGTCAATAACGCCGGCATCCAGCCCATCAGCGAACGCCGCGCCAGCCCGGACGGCTTCGAGCTCACCTTCGGCATCGGGCATCTGGGGCATTTCACCCTGACGGCCGAACTCCTTCCCCTGCTGCTGAAATCCCCTGTGCCGCGCGTCGTCACTGTCTCCAGCCTCGTCCATCGTCTCGGCACTTTCGACTGGAACGACCTGCAGATGGAAAAAAATTACTTCGCGCAACGCCCCTACAACCAGACGAAACTGGCCAATCTGCTGTTCGCTCGCGAATTGCAGCGTCGCGCCGTCGCAAAAGGCCTGCCCTTACTGAGCCTGGCGGTACATCCGGGCGTCTCTCGCACCAATATCGGCAATTCACGCAAGGCACTGGGCGAATATCACCTGCTCGACCACCTCATCAGTGGCGTGCTGGGTGTCGTCATGAAAGTCTTTGGTCAATCCGCCGAAGGCGGCGGCTGGCCAACACTCTATGCTGCCACGATGCCCGGCGTCACCCCCGGTGGTTTTTATGGCCCGGATGGCCTGGGCGAGACGCGCGGAGCCCCGGCCCCGGCAAAAATTCACCGGGCGGGGCTCGACGACGAAACAGCCAGAAAACTCTGGGAAGTGTCCGAAAAGCTGACGGGCGCGCGCTTTGCCGCACTGGAGCCCGCCCGCTGAAGCAAGGCGGGCAGCGAATCGGGCTGCGCCCGGTTCTTCAGATGACCTCGAACAGCCCGGCCGCGCCCATGCCGCCGCCGATGCACATCGACACCACGGCGTAACGTTCGCCGCGACGGCGGGCTTCGAGCAGAGCTGTCGCCACCAGTCGCGCGCCGGACATGCCGAAAGGATGCCCGATAGCGACTGCGCCGCCATTCACATTCAGACGGTCATTCGGGATGCCAAGCTGGTCGCGGCAGTAGATCACCTGGCAGGCAAAGGCTTCGTTGATTTCCCACAGGCCGATGTCGGACACCTTGAGATTGTGCCGTTTGAGCAGCTTCGGAATGGCGAATACCGGGCCGATGCCCATTTCTTCCGGCTTGCAGCCCGCCACGGCCAGACCGCGATACACGCCCAGCGGAGCCAGCCCCATGTCCTTTGCCTGGTCCCGGCTCATCAGGACGGAAACGGAAGCACCGTCGGAGAGCTGCGAAGCATTGCCTGCCGTGATGAAGCTACCCTCCTTGACCCACTGGCCGTTCTTCCAGACGGGCTTCAGCGCAGCCAGGCTTTCCAGCGTGGTATCGGCGCGCGCGCCTTCGTCTTTGGCGAGTGTGACGGTCTGCTTCTCGGTCGGGTTGCCTTCCTTGTCGAACAATTGCTTTTCGACCGTCATCGGCACGATTTCATCATCGAATTTGCCTGCGGCCGCTGCGGCGGCGTAACGCTGCTGGCTTTGCAAGGCGTATTCATCCTGCGCCGCGCGGGAGATGTTGAACCGCTGCGAGACGATTTCGGCGGTTTCGATCATCGGCACATAAGCAGCCGGCTCGGCAGCCACGGCGGCTTGCGAAACGGAGCGGTGGCTGTTCTTGAACTTGTTTTGCACCAGTGAAATCGTCTCCAGCCCCCCGGCCACGATGACGTCGGATTCGCCGACCATAATGGTCTTGGCCGCATCGGCGATGGCGATCATGCCCGATGAGCACATGCGATCGAGGGCCATGCCCGGCACAGTGCGCGGCAGGCCGGCGACATAACCGGCCAGACGCCCAACGGTATAGCCTTGCGTCCCCTGCTGGGCGGCGATACCGAGGATCACGTCATCGACCAGAGCCGGGTCGATCTTCGCCCGCTCAACCGCCGCGCGGATGACATGGCCGCCCAGAGCCGGGGCTTCGGTGTCGTTGAAGGCACCACGATAAGCCTTGCCGATGGCGGTACGGGCGGTGCTGACGATGACAGCTTCTTTCATGGTGGCGTCCTGTAAGGAGGTAATAAAACCGCCATTTTACTGCATCCCGAAGGAGGATTCGGGGCGAATCATTATTCACACTGAGGATCCTCGCCCCTCCCGTAGGGGCGAATCATTATTCGCCCTGAATCACCATCGAGCGTGCCCCGCGTCAAC
>CAZFPI010000046.1:0-21020 GCA_964521075.1 uncultured Sterolibacterium sp. | reverse complement strand
ACCTTCACTGGTCAGGTTCTCGGTCGCCTTGGGAGCCGTCTCTTTCACGTTAAAACGGTGAGCAACCCGCGCGGCAAGCAAAGTGTTTTCATGCACGGACTCCCTTGGGGGTTACTCGGTAACGATAGGCCCGGAGGTTCCGGCGTCAGAGCTGTGCCAAACATCCTCGCCCTTCAAGCGGCGATCGCCTTGAATGGTGAAAGTAATCGGGCCTTGACGAAACACCAGTGCGCCGTCGCTACGTTTTGCCTTGACCGGTTTACCATTGACCCAGACCCGCTCTTTGGCGTCGATACGAATAGTGGCGACCGTGCCACCCGTGGGGCCGACGGCAACCCATTGCCCGGCATAGGGTGCTCTTTTTGTCGCAATGCTTTGGGGCTGGGCCTCGGTGATAAACCCGGCCTTGGCATTTTCTGCTTTGCTCTTGTTGATGTCGCAGCCTTGCAATTCACTGGCTTGAGTACAGCCGGAGCGCTCAAGCTTATTGGCATATTGAGAATTGATGGCATGGGCGGGGACATGCATCAGCGCAGTCAAGCTAATGATAATGGCCCATTGTTTTTTCATGACATATGCTCTTTGTTATTGATTTTGACATTTTAACTTTAAAGCGATGACCCTATGGGTCAGGCGTGATGAAAATTAAAATCTGTCTCTGAACTGCGGGCAGCCGTCGCGTCGTAAAGACTGCCCCTACAGGCGGCAGTTCATACATCACCGCACCGAATCAATAGGTTCGATGGCATCGATGAGCCCCCAGTCCAAGGCGGTTTCTGCGTTGATCCGCCGCGCGGAGAGTGCGAGCCAAGCGGTGCGCTGGCGGCCAATGCGACGAGGAAGGCTCACGCAGCCGCCTGCGCCGGGGATGAGGCCGAAACGGATTTCCGGGAGCTGAAAAAAAGTCCACGGTGCGGCGATGACACGGTGGGCAAAGGCGGGAAGCTCGACCCCTGCGCCGATGCAGGCTCCGTGCACGTGGCATTCGACGCGCTCGCCGCATTGTGCGAGCAGCGCGCCGGGCAGACGCAGGCTGCGGACGGCGTGGGCCGTGGCCGGGTCGGGGGTGGTTCCAAATTCGTCGAGATCACCGCCGGTGCTGAAGCATTTTCCGCGCCCCTGAAGCCGGGCAAGACGGATGGTGTTGTCGGCCAGCAGCAGTTGGAGGGCTTCGATCAGGGCGTCGCGCATTTCCACGGAAAGTGCGTTGCGCCGTTCGGGGCGGTTCAGGATGATGTCCAGACATTCGGGTGCGGCATCGGGACGTTCGATCAGGACGGCGGGTTCGGGGGAGCCCATCCGTTTTTCGGAAGGGGGATGTGTGGCCAGCCATCGCCGGAATTCCGGCCCGCCCTGCAAGGTGGCATAGGCCAGCGATTCGACGGTGAGTGCCTGGGCCACGGGCAAATTCGCCGTGACGCGCAGGGTTTGCACCAGCGTCATGGCGGCCAGCGGGGCCTGCCGGATGCGGGCCAAAAGGGATTGGGCATCGTCGGGATGATCCACGATGACGTCATAGGCCTCGCGCAGGGGGTCGTCTTCGAGTGTGGCAGCCTCTGCCTTTGTCTGCGCCACGGCGATGACGGGGCAAGGCTGGCGCAGCAGCCATGCGGTGAGGGTGTCGCGCTCTGCGGGGGAAAGGGTTTTCAGCCCGGCATCCGGGCGCACCAGCAGGGCGGGCTCCGCTTCGAATGGGGAGGCGGCTTGCGCCGTTACGCCAGCCGGGCTTAGTGCGATATCGGCGAGTTGCGCGGCCGAAAGGATGAGCGGGGGCATCATGGCGACGCCTGACCCCCCCGCTCCCGGCTTCACCTCCGCCCTACATCCTGGCGATGATTTCGTCGCCAAAGCGGCGGATGCCGTCGATCTTGGCCTGTAGCGTCAGGTTTTCATCGAAGGGATTCCAGCCCATGGCGCAGCAATCCGTCGCGCCCAGATCGCGTAGTTGCTTGAAGTCGTCAACGCCATAGGCGAACTGGTTGAAGGCGTGGATGCGGAAATCGGGGTGCTTGTCCGTGCCGTATTCGCGCCGGTAGCCGTTGAGCTCATCAATCATTTTCTTGAGGACTTCCGGCTCGCTGTTGGCCGAGAACCAGCCGTCGCCCAGACGGGCAGCGCGTTGCAAGGCGGCCTTGGCGTGGCCGCCGATGATGACGGGGATGGGTTTTTTCGGGACGGGGCACAGGCGCACCGGGCCAAAATCGTAATTCGCCGTGTGGTGTTCGAAGAATTCGCCCTTTTGCGCGTCACGAATGATGCCGATGACTTCGTCGAAACGTTCGCCGCGCTTTTCAAAGGGCACGCCGTTGTAGACGAAATCTTCCTTCCAGGGGCTGATGCCTGCGCCGAAATCGAGCCGCTCGCCGCTCATGACGGACAGGGAGGTGAGCTGCTTGGCGAGGATCAGGGGCTGGCGCATGGGAACTTTCATGACGCCGCAGCAAAAGCGGAGTTTTTTGGTCGCGGCAGCCATGAAGGACATGGCGACGATGGGTTCGATGAAGGGGGAGACTTCGAGGAAGCCCCGGATCATGTCGTGGTCGGAATACGGATATTCGGATTCGGTGGTCTTGGGGTAGAAGAAGCTGTCGGGTACGCTGATCGTTGTCCAGCCCGCTTCTTCGGCGGCCTGGGCGATGGCGACGTAATCTTCATAGCCGCCGATGCCTGTCATGAGGGTAAAGCGCATATTGACTCCTTGAAATGATCCGGTTGATGGGGTTCAGCGTGCGGCTTGCAGGGCCCACAGACGCGCGAGATCGGCCGCGCCGTCCGTGCCCTGCACGGCCTTGAAGGTTTGCGCGGCCCGGGCTTTCTGGCCCGCGAGCAGATAAGCGTAGCCCAGGTGCAAGCGGGCATCTTCGGGGCGTTTCAGGTTGCCTTTGGCCATGCCCTGTTCCATCAGGGCCAGGCCCTTGTCGTTCTGGCCATTGAGCACGAGATTGAGGCCGATGTTGACCAGCCCCGTGCCCTCTTTGGCGGCTGCAGCCTGTTTTTCGCCCTGGGTCAGGTTTTTCTGGTCGTCGGCCATTTGCTTGCTGACGAGATCACGCAGACGCTGGTGGCGCGCGGCATCCGCTCCTGTGCCCAGAATGTTTTTAGCATAGCCTTCGTCGACCACCTTTTTGGCTTCAACCGGGTATCCCTGCTGCAGGGCGAGCTGGGCCATTTCCATGTAGTCGCCCGCGCCGCCGACATTGCCGCTGACAAGCTTGAGCCGGTAGACATCCAGCGTGAGACGATCCGCAAACCCCGGTTTTTTCTGGATGCGGGCGAGAAGATCGGCCCAGTATTCCTTTTTGGGATACCAGGTCGCCAGCTTTTCGAGCACCCCCACATAACCGCCCATGTCGTCGAGCTTGATGTAGCAGCTGGCCAGCATTTCCAGTCTGTCCTGGTCGGGCTTGCCCCCGGCCTTTTCCGTGGACTGCACGGCGGCGGAAAGCTCCCGGGCGGCATTGGCGAAATCGTTGTTCAGGTAATAGGCCTGCACAAGCACCGTTCGCATGGCGTCATCCTTGCCGCCTTCCTTGAAGTAACGCTGCGTCCAGGTGGTGGCCTTGCCGTAGTCTTTCGCACGGTAGGCGGCCACGGCCACGGCCTGGGTGAATTGGAGCTGCTCGCTGGCGGAGAGCTTGCCCGAAGCGATGAGCGCATCGAGCGAGCGGGACGCCGCGTCGGCATCGCCCAGACCATTCGCTGCAGCAAAACGCATGCGCTCGATGGTGAGCGTTTCATGGGAATTCTTGCCGGCGACGGCGTCCGCATCGCGGATTTTCGCCAGGGCTTCCTTGTATTTATGCGCTTTGATGAGCTCCTGGGCCGAGAGCAGGGGTTTGCCGATTTCCGGGCGCAGGCTTTCCTGGGCATGGAGCGTGGTGCTGCCCAGCAGCAGGGCCAGCAGGGTGGAGACGAGCAGGCGACGATGCGTCATGAGCAACTCCGTCGAGGGTGTGTTTTTGGGGGAAGCCAGGGGTGGCAAAGGACGCCAGAGGCCTGGCATCAGTTGGCGAACTGCTCGCTGCCGACCAGGCCGATTTTGTTTACGCCAAGACGCTGTGCTGCGGCCATGACGGCGGCGACGACGCGGTAGCTCACCAGCTTGTTCGGGCGCAGATGCACTTCCGGCTGCTGGGGCTGGGCGGCAATGGCGCGCAGCTTGTTGTCCAGTGTGGCACTGTCGGGAATGAGCTCGCCATTCACAAGGATCGTGCCGTCAAAATCGATGTCGATACGAACGACTTCGGGCTGGACATTGGTCTGCGGCGGCTTGGCCGTCGGCATGTTCAGCTTGATGGCGTGGGTCTGGATCGGGATGGTGATGATGAGCATGATGAGCAGCACCAGCATCACGTCGATGAGCGGCGTGGTGTTGATGTCCACCATTTCTTCCGGCTCGCCCATGCCGCCGGAACCGATATTCATTCCCATGGTTCGTTCCTGTTCCCTGTTTCAGCCCCCGCGCGCGGGCGGCTCGGTGATGAAGGCGATTTTCTGGATACCGGCACGCTGGCAGGCGAAGACGATCTTGCCGACAGATTCATAGCGGCCATCCTGGTCGCCACGGATATGGATTTCCGGCTGTGGCTTTTGCACGGCGACTTCCTTCAGACGCGCCACCAGTTTTTCCGTATCGGGAATTTCCTGCATGTTCCAGTAGATGTCCCCCTCCCGGCTGACGGAGAGGATGATGTTTTCCGGCTTGGTCTGCGTGGGCAGATTTTCTTCCTTGGGGAGCTGCACCGGTACGGTCTGCACCACGACAGGAATGGTGATGAGGAAGATGATGAGCAGCACCAGCATCACGTCGACCAGCGGCGTGGTGTTGATCGCCGCGATCTCCTGATCCTCGTCGCCGCCGGAACCCAGGGTCATGCCCATGACATCAGGCTCCCTTGGCGGGGCGGATCATCAGCGCGGCATGAAGCTCGCCGCTGAAAGCGCGCACATCTTCCATGACGAGCTTGTTGCGGCGCACCAGCCAGTTGTAGGAGAGCACAGCCGGGACGGCTACGGCCAGACCGATGGCGGTCATGATGAGGGCTTCGCCCACGGGCCCGGCGACCTTGTCGATCGAGGCCTGGCCGGCGATGCCGATGGCGGTCAGCGCGTGGTAGATGCCCCAGACCGTGCCGAACAGGCCCACGAAGGGTGCGGTCGAGCCGACCGTGGCAAGGAAGGAGAGGCCGTCTTGCATCCGGCTCTGGACGGAATCGGCCGCGCGCTGGATGGCCATGATGGACCAGGAATTCAGGTCGATCGTGCCCGGATTGGCTTTCTGGTACTGATTGACGGCATTGACACCGGTTTCGGCGATGTAGCGGAAGGGGCCATCCTTGGTCAGTGCTTCGATGCCCTGCTCGATCGAGCCGGCTGTCCAGAAGGTTTCCTGCATGTGCCGGGCCTGGCTACGCAGCTTGTATTGTTCGTGGAGCTTGATGACCAGGATGTACCAGGAGCCAAAGGACATGATGAGCAGCATCAGGAGTGTGCCCTTGGCGACGAAATCCCCCTGTTTCCAGAGCGCGTCGAGGCCGTAGGGGTTGTCGACCGCTTCCTTGCTGGCAGCGGGCGGAGCAACGGGGGCGGGGGCCCCGGCTGAAGCCGTGGCGGCGGGCGGGGACACTTCTTCGGCCTGTGCCGTCCATGGAGCCAGCAGTGCCGGAAGACCTGCGCCAGCGATCATGGCAGCGGCCAGCAGGGAGGAAAATTGTTTCTTGATGGACATGGTTTCTCCGATAGGCTCAGTTCAGTGGTTCGATGTTCGTTTCTTGATGTACAGCCGGGTAAAACAGTGGAAAGAGGGAAAGCACCGCAAGAACGGGTCACTGCTCCAGACGCCAGGTGTATTTGATGCTCGCCCAGCTTTGTTCAGGTTTGCCATCGACCGTGCCGGGCTTGAACTTGCACTTGCCCAGTGCGGCGCGTGCCGCCTGGTCGAGGCGGTCGTAGCCGCTCGATTTTTCGATCTTGCTATCGACGACATGGCCGTCGACGTTGATGAGGAAGTTCACCACCACCGTGCCTTCTTCTTCGAGACGCTTGGAGGCCGAAGGATATTCCGGTTTCTCGCAGGAGCGGGCGGCGTCGATGACCGGCGCGGTTTTCACGCTGGGGCGCGGAGCAGCCACGACAGGTGCTGGCGCAGGCGGCGGCGTCTCGACCACAGGCCTGGTCGTCGTGACAGCGGTAATCGTGTTTACGGGAGCCACCGACGGCTGGGCGACGTTGATTTCCGGCGGCGGAATATAGGGCGGCGGCGGCGGAGCGAGTTTGGGCGGCGGCGGGGGCGGCTTGTCGGCCTCCGGCTGTTTCTTGATTTCTTCGATGATCTTGGTTTCGATCGGCGCGCGCACGACTTCGACAACTTTGCGCGCCAGCCCCGTCAGCAGGGCGTAAGCGACCAGCACATGCAGCAGCACGACCATGGTGAAGCCCACCAGATGATTGGTCGGTCCTTTCCGCTGCCCCGTATATTTCATGCTCGCTCCTGCCCTTTTCTCCGAAATGTTCCAGCCAGGCTTGCAGCGTCCGGGGTCAGAATGCGGCTGACGACGAAAGGCTGGCAGCTGGGTGGTGCGTATTATGGCCGATAAATGCGCCTGGATCAGACAGGCGGTGTGCCGGATTCGGGCAATTCCGGGGGAGTTTCCGATCCGATCCGGTAGGTTTCTGCCGCCCACGCGCCAAAATCCATGGTCTTGCAGCGCGCCGAACAGAAAGGACGATACCGGTTTTCAGGCTGCCAGATGACCGGTTTGCCGCAGGCCGGACAGGAGACGGTGCGTGGAGCCGGGGCGGCGATCGGTGTCGGGGGTGCATCAGTGCTCATGCTGGCAACCTGCTACAGGTTATATTGAAAATGGGCTGAGATCGTTTATCTGCAGTCATTCTAATCACCAAAGCGAGCAGGATGGTTTCCTCCTGGGGCGTGATCAGTCCCCGCTCGCGGGAGAAGCCCAGCGTCGGGATCAGGATCTTGCTCTTGAGATAGTCGTAGCGGGTCAGCTGGTCAACCTTCGTCAACCCGGTCAACCCGGTCAATACGTCGACCAACATGAGACAGCCGGGAACAAAAAACCCCGCAACGGCGGGGCTTTAAGGCGGTCTTGAGGTTGAATGAAACGACGATGGAAGTCGTTACAGATTACAGAAGGTCAGTTCGAAGGAGATATCTTCGGCAGACTGGCGCGGGCGATGATCCGCACCGTGGTCCGACGTGATGAAGCGGATGTTCAGCGCGTATTTGTTGGCACTGATTTCCGGAATGCAGGGTGTCTGGCGATCCACACGCAGGCGCAGCATCACGGCCGTGCGGCCCGCCAGCATGAGCTGGAACGCACCATGCACGGCAAGCTGCTGCTCGGGGCGGCCCGAGGCACGCAACAGACGCAAAACGATGGCCAGGCCGGCATGGATAGGCTGCATCGGGGCCAGCCAGCCATTGAGTGCTTCACGGCGGCTCTCCGGGTCACGGTGCAGCCAGTAATGGTAGGCAGGCAGGTCGAATTCGCAGACACCGCCGGGGATCGCCGCCCGGTTCTTGATGGACATCAGCCATTCGTTTTCACGCAGATACTGGCCGATCTTGCCTTGCATGGCGAGCATCTGCGCGCTGGCCAGTTCGATTTCGTAGAGTGCGCCGGAGAGGGCTTCTTCGGAAATGTCCGGATTGTTCCGGAAGGAGAGCAGGGTTTGCCGCTGGCGTTCGAGCTCCTGAACCAGATCAAACTTGAGATCAGCCCGGGCGGCGACTTCGAGAATCTCGAAAATCGTCAGCAGGGCGACATGGTGATCCTCATGCGTTTCGGAGTCGATGAAATACTGCGCCTTGACGAACAGATCCTCCAGACGCAACAGGGTGCGAATGTGCTCCTTGAGAGGATATTCGTAGGTAATCACGTCACGTCACACGTACGCGCACACGCTGCGGATACAGTGCAAACATCAGGCGCAGTCATCCGGCGGGTCATGAGGGAAGGAAGGGGGGGTAATTTCCGGGATTCTGAACGATTCGGTCATAAAGCTCAACCTTCCGTCAAGGATTTTTTCGCCGCGACCATGGCCAGGTATTTCTGATGCAGTTGGGTTACCTGCTCGCGCAGATGATTCAAGTCACTTTCATTGTCGATGACTTCATTGGCCACCGCCAGCCGCGCCTCGCGCGTGGCCTGGGTTGCCATGATGCGCCGGATTTCCTCGCGACCGAGCCCGCTGCGCTGCATGACGCGGGCAATCCGGGTTTCCTCGCTGCAATCGACGACGGCAATCCGGGCCACGCGGTTGCGGTAGGTTCCCGACTCGATCAGGAGCGGTATGACCAGGACGACATAAGGGGAGCCTGCCGCATGGGCGGCGCGACAACGCTGGCGGCTTTCATAGCCGATCATCGGATGCAGGATGAGTTCCAGACGTTTCCGGGCGTCGATGTCGCTGAACACCCGTTTTCGCATGGCCGCCCGGTCGAGGGAGCCATCGGCGGCGAGAATGTCGTCGCCAAACGCCTTCCGGATATCCTCGATGGCCGCCCCTTTGGGCGCGGTAAGCTCGTGGGCGATATGATCGACGTCGATGACCGCCACGCCCAGTTCGGCAAAAATTTCGGCGGCAGCACTCTTGCCACTGCCGATGCCCCCGGTCAGACCCAGAATCCGGGTGTCGTCTGTCGTTGCTATTGTCATGGTATCGGGCAGTCCTCACCGGGTTTTCCGCCCAGGTTCAGGGTATTTAACAAGTCGGGCAGGTGCTCATCCAGCACGGGTTTCGGGCCACGCACCGTCAGCAGTGCTTTGGCAGGGGCGCGGGTTCGCGGCGAGATGATGGCCGTGCGAACACCGTGTTTTGTCAAATCCTGCAGCCGTGTCGCGGCCGCTTCGGGGGTGCTGAATACGCCCAGAGAAATGGCGAAACGCCCCGTGGTTTCATCACGCATCAGGGCGGCATCCGTGATGCCGAGCTGGCGGATTTCCTGCATTTTCCGGTCGGCGGCGGCTTTGTCGGGCAACGCGGGAATATGTACCCAGCGCGCGCCACTGGCCGCCTCGCCTTCAAGGGTCTGGCTGCCGAATTTCAGCTCAGCCAGCGAGGTTTCCGTCTGGGCGCGCGCCAGAACCAGCCGGGCTTCCTCCGGCGTCAGCTCCTTGATCTGCCGACAAGCCATGACGACCGGCGGCGGCGTCAGGCGGGCGGCGGCTTCGGCAGC
The DNA here is from genome assembly GCA_964521075.1 of uncultured Sterolibacterium sp. GTDB lineage: Bacteria > Pseudomonadota > Gammaproteobacteria > Burkholderiales > Rhodocyclaceae > Sterolibacterium. The sequence goes on along the minus strand of CAZFPI010000046.1, from coordinate 11,818 downwards.
CGTCAGCGATGTGAGCTGCAATTTTTCAGGGTCGAGCTGGCGGCTGACGCGCTGGGGCTCGCGGCCATCATCCAGACGCCCGAAATAGCCCTGGCTCCAGGCAAAAAAGAACAAATTGCCAAACATCAGCAGCAAAAAGGTGGCTCGCCAGAAATTCGTCATGGCCAAGTGGGCTTGCATCCCGGGGGTTTGAATCGGTCGGAGGCGGGCTTCATGTGCGCGGGTCAGGGTCAGGGCCGGAATCAGAACCGGAATCGGCAATCCGCGCCAGCCCTTCGAGCACGAGATTTTCAACGCGCCGCAGGGGAATGTCCAGCAAGGGTGCGATGACGCTGGCCGAGCCCCCCGAGAGCAGGCAGACTGCCCCGGGGTTCCCCGCCAGCGGGCGGAACATGCGCTCGATCGCCCCGGCCGTCGCCTGCAGGCAGCCGCTGGTAATCGCCGTGTGTGTATTGCGCGGCAAGGCGTGAAAATCGCCCCCGGCCAGCGGCAGCTGCGCGGTTTCCCGGGCCAGGGCGCGGCGCATCAGATCAAGGCCCGGCAGGATGAGCCCTCCCTGAAAATATCCGCTGGCATCCAGATGATCGACCGTCGTCGCCGTCCCGGCATTGACGACCAGGCAGGGGGTTGCCGCTTGCAGATGATGCGCCCCGATCAACGCGGCCCAGCGGTCCGCCCCCAGGCGGGCGGCTTCCTCATAGCCGTTGGTCACGCCGCATTGTGAGTACCTGCTTTCGTTCCAATGCAGGTGGATACTTAATTCTTGTGCAATGCCCTCCAGGGCGAGACGTACCGGAGAGGCGGCCACGATGCAGCCGGTCATGCCCGAAGGGCGCAATACCCCGGGCAGGCTCGCCAGGTCTGCCTTCAGGCGGGCGATGTCGGACAGGAGGCAGGCTTCCTGTTTTAGCCAGCACTTTTGTTCGCGCGACCAAAGGCCCCACTTCAGGCGGGTGTTACCGCAATCCAGGCACAGCAGCGTCGCGCCGTTGGCAGGGGCGTTCTTCATGTGGCAGGCCGCAGGCTGGGGCCAAGTTCGCCGCTGAGGATGCGCTGCAGACCAGCCGGGGTTTCCAGCAGCAGGACTCCTTCGCCGTCGACACCCCGGCAGATTCCTTCCAGCGGCGGGCCTTCATCCCCGAATAGCCGCACCGGGCGATCTTCGAAGGCATGGCGGGCGCACCAGTCTGCGCGCATCGCCGAAAAACCCTGGCGGGCAAAGACTTCCAGCCGGGTTTGCAAGGCGACGAGGAGTGTGGCGAGAAGCTGTGCTGACGAGGGCAGTGGCAGGGCTACTCCGTCGAGTGCTGCCACCTGTTCGCGCAGGCTGTCCGGCAGGCCGGCGGGCAAATGGCGATTCAGGCCGATGCCGATGACTGCCGCCGTACCACCGCCTGTTGCCGATATGCCGGAGACGAGTTCTGTCAGCACTCCGGCGAGTTTGCGCGTACCCAGCAGGATGTCGTTGGGCCATTTCAGACGGGCTTCGGTGTAACCCAGCTGCACCAGGGCATCCGTCACCGCCAGCCCGGCGACCAGCGAGAGCCCGCCAAGCGGGGTTGCGCGCGGAAAACGCCAGAGCAGCGAGAACATGAGCGTATCGCCTGGCGCGCTCAGCCAGACCCGCCCGCGTCGTCCGCGCCCGGCTGTCTGTTGCCCGGCCACAATGACCGTCCCCGATGGTGCGCCCGCTTCGGCCCGCGCCATCAGGCGGGTATTGGTCGAATCGCATTCTGCCAGCACGTCGACATCGAAACGGCAAGCCCGCCCACCGCAGGCATCGAGTGCGGCGGCAATGGCGGAAATGGCGGCAACTTCCGGCAAGGCGGAGGGAACAGGGGGCGGCAGCGTCACGCGTGGGCGGCAGGGAAGAAAGAGCGGGGATTATCCCGCATCCGCCAGCCCTGTGCCGTCAGGAAAATACGGATTATCGAAACAGTGTGCTATGTGCAGTGTGCTGTGGCCCCGAGCCTCATTCCATGCCGAGTTCCTGGAGCTTGCGGGTGAGGGTATTCCTGCCGATGCCAAGGAGCTGGGCGGCTTCGGCACGGCGGCCACCCGTGGCGGCAAGAGCGCGGGCAAGCAGGGTACGCTCGAATTCGCCCAGGAGTGCCGGGTATGCTTCGCCGGGGGCTTCGCGCAGGCGGCGTTCGGCCTCCTGGGCCAGGGCAAGCCGCCAGTCGGTCGGGGAAGCACTGGCCGACTCGCTCCGGAGTTCTCCCGGAAGATCGGCCAGAGTGATGGTCTGCCCGGGGGCCATGACGGTCAGCCAATGGCAGAGATTTTCGAGCTGGCGGATGTTGCCGGGAAAGTTGAGGGTGGCCAGGTGCGCCAGGGCTTCGTCCGTGACCTGCTTGGCATCAACGCCCAGCTGGGTGGCACTTTGCTGCAGGAAGTGCCGGGTCAGCAGCGGGATGTCCTCGCGCCGCTCGTTGAGCGGGGGCAACCTCAGGCGGATGACATTGAGACGATGAAAAAGATCTTCCCGGAATAGCCCTTGCCGGACGCGTTCTTCCAGGTCCTGATGGGTTGCCGCGATGATGCGAACCTGGGACTGGATGGGCTGGTGGCCGCCGACGCGATAAAAATTTCCGTCCGAGAGGACGCGCAGGAGCCGGGTTTGCAGTTCGATCGGCATGTCGCCGATTTCGTCGAGAAAGAGGGTGCCGCCTTCGGCCTGCTCGAAGCGGCCACGGCGTTGTGTCTGCGCTCCGGTGAAAGCACCCCGTTCGTGGCCAAAGAGCTCGGATTCGAGCAGGTCGCGCGGGATGGCTGCGGTGTTGATGGCGACAAAAGGCTGGGCGGCGCGGGGGCTGTGGCGGTGCAGGGCATGGGCGACGAGTTCCTTGCCGGTTCCCGATGCGCCATTGATGAGGACTGTCGCGTTGGAGCGCGACAGGCGGCCAATGGCGCGAAATACTTCCTGCATGGCCGGGGCCTGACCAATGATTTCCGGCACGAGGGTCTGCACTTCCGGCGCATCTTCACGTCGCGGGCTGTTTTCGAGGGCGCGGCGTACCAGGGCCAGGGCCTGGTCGATGTCAAAGGGTTTGGGCAGGTATTCGAACGCGCCGCCCTGGAAGGCGGCTACTGCCGAATCGAGATCAGAATAGGCCGTCATGATGATGACGGGTAGCTCGGGATGCAGTGCCTTGACGCGCTGAAGGAGATCGAGCCCGGATTGCAAGTTGACGCCGGGCATGCGGATGTCGGAGACGAGCACTTGCGGGACATCATCCCGGGAAAATGCAGCCAGGGCTTCATCCGCTGTGGCAAAGCTGCGGCAGGGGATGTTTTCGCGCGCCAGGGCTTTTTCAAAGACCCAGCGGATGGAGCGATCGTCATCGACGATCCAGACGGGATTCATGGCGTTCCTTGGGAAGAAGGCGGTGCTTCCAGCGGCAGCAACAGGCGAAAGCAGGTGTGGCCTGGGCGGCTGTCGACGTCGATATCGCCGTGATGCTGGTGGATGAAGGTTTGCGCGAGGGTAAGCCCCAGGCCGCTGCCATCGCTGCGCCCGGAAACGAGGGGGTAGAAAATCTGGTCGCGGATGGCCGCCGGAATGCCGGGGCCGTTGTCGATGATGCGGATTTCCACCGCCAGCCGGTAACGCCGCTTGGCCAGGGTGACCTGACGCACGGCGCGTGTGCTGAAAAGGATTTCCTTGCCCTCCGGATTCGCCGTGTCCTGGCTCAGGGCCTGGGCGGCGTTGCGGGCAATGTTCAGGATGGCCTGGATCAGTTGTTCCGGATCACCGATCAGCGCAGGCAAGGACACGTCGTAATCCCGGCGAACACTGATACCCGCATTGCCGAATTCGGCAAGAATCAGGCGGCGAACCCGCTCCAGAACTTCATGCACATTGACTGTGGTTGGCTGCAGGGTGCAGTGGGAGGAGAGCAGACGTTGCATGAGATCCTGCAGACGATCGGCCTCGTCGATGATGACGCGGGTGTATTCGCACAGGTCTGCCGCATTCTCGAGTGCACTCAGCTCGTGTTCGAGCAATTGGGCCGAGCCACGGATGCCGCCCAGCGGATTCTTGATTTCATGCGCCAGATTGCGGATCAGCTCCCGGCTGGCCTGCTGCTGCTCGGCCAGCCGTTCTTCCCGGGCCACCTTGAGTTGCTGGTCGATGGGGCGGCATTCGAGCAGGAGGCGAACATCACCCGTATCCAGCCGGGCATCGGATTCGATGGGGGTGACCGTGCAATCCAGATGCAGCTTTGGCCCGCCGTGTTGCGGCGATGGGGCAACAAGATTGTGGCCGGTATAGCTCCAGCGGTTTTCCAGTGCATTGGTGAATGCCTGGTCAAGCCCGGCAGACGTGCCCAGCAGCTGGGCGGCAGACTGGCCGATCAGCTGACGCTGGCTGACGGCGAACAGATTTTCCGCCGCCGGATTGGCGTAACAAACCACACGCTGTGCATCGAGCAGCAGGGTGGCAGTGGAGAGCAGGTCCAGTCCGGCGAATGGAAAATCCATGGCGACAGCAACCCGCAAACCACAGCGGGCCGGAATTATTTGACGTTGGCCAGTTCGCGCTTCAATGCTTCGATGTTGCGTTCATGAACGGTGACGCCTTCGCGCAGATCCTGAAGTTTCTGCGGCGCAGTGCCGGCGGTTTCGCCTTCACTGAGTGCCTTGCGCGACTTGTCGAGGTTTTGCTGCTCGCTGGAGAGCTCCTGTTCGAGGATGCGCCGGCGATCGTTGTCCCGGCCCCGCTGGGTTTCACCATCCACCCGGGGGAAACCAGCCGGGGAAGGCGTTGCCGACGCCGAAGCCGGACGGCTTGCGCCGGCAGGACGGGGAGGAGGAGCAGAGAAGGTGCTGATGGGCAGCTCGCGCGACAGGATCGTGCAGTTTTTCGCACCGGTTTTCTGGTTGGTATACAACACAGACCCCGAAGGCTCGACACATTTATACAAGGTGTCTGCCACCACACCGGCACTGGCCGTCAGCACCAGCAACGCACCCGCAGAACGGGAAACCAGCCACGACAATTGAGATCGTTTCATGATGCCTTCATCGTTCGCAAAGAATCAATACGGCTTGGCAGTGTATGCGAAAGCCTCTGGAAAAAAAAGACGGGAAGGGCTTTCCTTCCCGTCAATTCAGACCATTGGCATGATGATGATGAACACCGTATCCCGGTCTTACAGGCTGTAGTACATGTCGAACTCGACCGGGTGCGTGGTCATGCGGAAACGCGTGACTTCTTCCATCTTGAGGTCGATGAAGGCGTCGATGAAGTCGTTGCTGAATACGCCACCACGGGTCAGGAATTCGCGATCGCGGTCCAGATACTCCAGGGCCTGGTCAAGGCTGGAGCAGACGGTCGGGATCTTCGCATCTTCTTCCGGCGGCAGATCGTACAGGTTCTTGTCGGCCGGGTCGCCCGGGTGAATCTTGTTTTGCACGCCGTCGAGCCCGGCCATCATCAGCGCGGCAAAGCACATGTAGGGGTTGGCCGTCGGATCGGGGAAGCGGGTTTCGATGCGGCGGGCCTTGTCGCTTTGCACATGCGGGATGCGGATCGAGGCCGAACGGTTACGCGCCGAATAGGCCAGCTTGACCGGTGCTTCGAAGCCGGGCACGAGACGCTTGTAGGAGTTCGTGCCGGGGTTGGTGATGGCGTTGAGCGCGCGGGCATGCTTGATGATGCCGCCGATGTAGTACAGCGCGAATTCGGAAAGACCAGCGTAGCCGTTACCCGCAAACAGGTTTTTGCCATCCTTCCAGATCGACTGATGCACATGCATGCCGGAGCCGTTGTCGCCGACGATGGGCTTGGGCATGAAGGTGGCCGTCTTGCCGTAGTTGTGGGCGACGTTGTGCACGATGTACTTCAGCACCTGCGTCTGGTCGGCGCGACGCACGAGGGTGTTGAAGACCGTGCCGATTTCGCACTGGCCGGCATTGGCGACTTCATGGTGGTGCACTTCGACGGGCACGCCGCAGGCTTCGAGTGCCAGACACATGGCCGCACGGATGTCATTGAGGCTGTCGACCGGCGGCACGGGGAAATAGCCGCCCTTGACGGTGGGGCGATGGCCGGTGTTGCCGCCATCGAACTTGTCGCCCGTCGACCAGGCGGCTTCTTCCGAGAAAATCTTGCAGGACGCGCCGGACATATCGACCTTCCATTCGACGGAGTCGAAAATGAAGAATTCGGGTTCCGGGCCGAAGTAGGCGGTATCGCCCAGGCCGCTGCTCTTGAGATAGGCTTCGGCGCGGCGGGCGATGGAGCGCGGATCGCGGTCGTAGCCCTTGCCGTCGGCCGGTTCGACCACGTCGCAGGTGATGACCAGGGTGGTTTCGTCCATGAAGGGGTCGATGTAGGCGGTCGACGCATCGGGCATCAGCTGCATGTCGGAGGACTGGATGCCCTTCCAGCCGGCCAGCGAGGAGCCGTCGAAGGCGTGGCCTTCTTCAAATTTGTCTTCATCGACGACACGCGCCGGGACACCGACGTGGTGCTCCTTGCCGCGAATGTCGGTAAAACGGAAGTCGACGAATTTGACATCCTGTTCCTTGATGATTTTGACAACGTCTTTTGGCGACATGGAGAAGCTCCCTGATGAAAAATGGCAAAAGTAAAAAGTCCGGGCAAGAGCACGCGGGATGTTTCAGGAGAGACTCTAGCAGTTATCGTGCCAGATTCTTTGCCCGATTGAAATCCCGGCACTTTTTCCAGAAAACGAAACACCAGGCCAGGGGGTGATTCAGAATTTCGCACCTTGTTGGTGCGTTATTTTCCGGGCGGTGCGTTATTTTGGTGCGGTCTGCGTGATTGAATCATGGATCGTGATGGCACTGAAAAAAGGATCATCCTTCAGGGAAACCGACAACGCCGACACGCGATGCCGCAGTGCCTGCCTCAATTCGGGGCGTTCCAGAGCCCCGGCAGATAAAAACACCTCGGCCTCGATGCGCTTGCCCAGGTAGTGCAGCAAAACGCGCTCGAAGGGCGGACAAAGCGCATCTCCGCCCAGCAGGGCGCGCAAATGAAGGAGCAGATCCGCGCGTTCCGGCAGGGGGCTCACCTGCAGGCTTTTTTCGGTTTCGAGATCTTCTTCGGCATCCACATGCACCAGCATGTCGAGCACTTCCGGGTGCTTCGCCAGCACACGGTTGCGCGCCATTTCCGCAATACGATGCCCTTCCGAAACACTGATGCGGGCATCGACCTGGATGTGCGCGTCGGCCAGCACCTGATGGGCCATGCGCCGGGTTCGCAGTTCGTGTAGCCCCACCACACCGGAGGAGGTACGCAGCGTCTCGCGGATACGCTCGACTTCGTCATCACTCAAGGCAGTGTCGATGAGTTCCTGCATCGCCTGGTAAGTGAATTTCGCCCCCATACGCAGGATCATGAAACCGACGAGAATGGCCGCCAGCGGGTCAAGAAAACGATAGCCTGCCATGCTACCGCCGATCCCGGCCGCGACGACCAGCGAGGAAGCCGCATCCGAACGGGCATGCCAGGCATTGGCCACCAGCATGGGCGATCGCAGGCGTTCGGCGACGGCCAGCATGTAGCGAAACAGCCCTTCCTTGGCCAGCAGCGTCGCCAGGGCAGTCCATAAGGCAATGGGGGCCACGGCGGGCAACTCGTCCAGATGTTGCAGGCGTACCGCCGCCGACCAGAGGATGGCCGCCCCCGTCCCGGCCAGGATCAGACCAAGCCCCAGGGAGGCAGCGGTTTCGATGCGGTGGTGGCCATAGGGATGAGTTTTGTCGGCAGGATGACGACTGTGATAGTTCGCCATCAGTACCATCAGATCCGCCACCAGATCCGAGAGCGAATGAAAGCCGTCAGCCACCAGACTCTGGGCATGTGCCAGCGTCCCGATGACAATCTGGGCAATGGTCAGCGCGACATTGACGATCACGCTGACCCAGGTCACCCTTTGCGATGCGCGATAACGTACCGGGTCTGTTTCGCCGGAACGTGGCAGCAGGAGCGGAGATTCGATGGACATGGAATCCGTGGGGTCTTGGACGTATACTTCCGATCCTGCGATTCTATCGTGCCGTCTTCATCAGCGTACTTGTCAGCATCTTTGCCAGCCCATGGGAAAACTCACCGAAACTCTCCAGCTCGCCCAACGCCGCAGCGCGGAACTTCGCCTGCCCTACGAGGGAGCACTGACCCCGGCTGAGGCCTGGTATATCCTGCAAAACGCCCCCGGGGCCAAACTGATCGACGTGCGGACACGCGCCGAGCTCGACTGGGTAGGCCGCATTCCCGGAGCCATCGAAATCGAATGGCTGGATTACCCGGGGCGGCAGATCAACCCGCATTTTCTGGCCGAACTCAAACATGCGCTGCCAGGCGATGCCCTGCTGCTCTTCGTCTGCCGCAGCGGTGTGCGTTCCAGCGACGCTGCTGCCGCCGCCACCGAAGCAGGATTCGCGGATTGCTACAACGTGCTCGAAGGTTTCGAGGGCAACAAGGACGCGCTGGGCCATCGAAATTCCGTCGGTGGCTGGCGTGTCGCCGGTCTGCCCTGGGTGCAGGGCTGAAGCCGTGCGGTTTTATCCAGTTATCTGAAAGTTATCCCCATGTCATCCAGTATCGCCGTGCAACCCGCCGGTTTCGACGCTTTCAACAACCTCTCCGACCAGGACGCGCAAGAGCGCATCGCCGCAGCGCGCGCCCGGCTGGGAAAAAAGGCTGTGCTGCTGTGCCACCATTACCAGCGCGCCGATGTTTATCGTCATGCCGATCTGACGGGCGACTCGCTCAAGCTCTCCCGCCTGGCTTCGCAGTCGGATGCCGAGTACATCATTTTCTGCGGGGTGCATTTCATGGCCGAAGTGGCCGACATTCTTTCCCGCCCGGAACAGGTTTCCATCCTGCCCGACCTCGCGGCTGGCTGCTCCATGGCCGACATGGCCAGCCTCGCCAAGGTCGAGCGTTGCTGGCGCGAACTGGCCAGCGTGCTCAAACCCGACGAAGAAGTCACCCCCGTCACCTACATCAACTCCGCTGCCGACCTGAAAGCCTTTTGCGGCGAACATGGCGGCATCGTCTGCACATCCAGCAACGCCCCCAAAATCCTGGACTGGGCCCTTGCCCGGCGAGGCAAGGTGCTCTTCTTCCCCGACCAGCATCTGGGCCGCTGGAGCGGCTTCAAAAAGGGAATTCCGCTCGAAGACATGGTGATCTGGAACCCGGACATGGAGATGGGCGGGCTCACACCAGCGCAGATACAGAATGCAAAAATCCTGCTGTGGGCCGGGCACTGCTCCGTACATCAAATGTTCCAGCCAGCGCACATCCAGAAATTCCGCAGCGAACATCCGGATGGCATTGTCATCTCCCACCCCGAATGCGCATTCGAAGTCTGCCGGCAATCCGATTTCGTCGGCTCGACCGAATACATTCTCAACACCATCAAGGCAGGTGCGCCCAACACCCGCTGGCTAGTGGGCACGGAACTCAATCTCGTCGACCGTCTCGCCGAAGAGGTCAAGGCCGAGGGCAAGATCGTCCAGTTCATGGCCACGCACATCTGCATGTGCTCAACCATGCAGCGCATCGACCCGCAGCACCTGGCCTGGACACTGGAAAATCTCGCCGATGGCAAGGTGGTGAATCGCATCAGCGTCCCCGCGCACGAAGCCGGCCTCGCGAAAATCGCCTTGCAGCGCATGCTCGACATCTCCTGAAACCAGCGCACCAACACTGGCCGATGACCGATAACCGATGACCCGCACGCTGCACATCGCGACCTACAACATCCACAAGGGTTTCTCGCAGTTCAACCGCCGCATGATGGTGCACGAACTGCGTGACCGGCTGCGCGAACTGGCCCCGGACATCGCCTTCCTCCAGGAAGTGCAAGGCCTGCACCTGAAACATGCCGGCCGGCACGACGACTGGCCGCAACAACCGCAACACGAATTTCTGGCCGATGCCTTCTGGGACAGCACAGCCTATGGCCGCAACGTCATCTACGACCACGGACATCACGGCAACGCCATCCTCTCGCGCTACCCCATTCTCGACAGCCACAACCAGGATGTCACCCATCTGCGTTTTGAACGGCGCGGCCTCCTGCATTGCGCGATCGACATCGCAGGCTGGAACACCCCCTTGCACTGCGTCTGCGTCCATCTCTCCTTGCTGGGGCTCTCCCGCCGCCGCCAGATGGACGAACTCGCCGCCTACCTCGACGCCCACCTGCCACCGAACGCCCCCCTCATCATCGCTGGCGACTTCAACGACTGGAGCAACAAGGCCGGCCTGCGTCTGATCGAACAACTAGGCGTCCGGGAAGTTTTTGACGGCCTGGCCGGACGCCCCGCGCGCAGCTTCCCCTGCCACCTGCCGCTGCTCCGTCTTGACCGCATTTATGTGCGCGGCTTTCAGGTCACCTCGGTCAATGTGCACCAGGGCCAGCCCTGGGCACGCATCTCCGATCATGCCGCCCTTTCCGCGTACCTGCTTGCGGAATGAACCATGATCCTAGAAACCGCAGTTGACCGCTGAATTTCACCATGGACACCTTGTTTCCTGAAGCATTCTGGTTCTTGTTGATCCTCACCTTCCGGGCAAGATCGCGAAACCTCCGATTGCGGTTTCCAGGATGATTCCCCGCCACACACCCCGCTATCTGCCGGGTAATCGCATCACACTACTTCGCAACGGCGAAGAATTCTTTCCCGCCCTGCAAAAAGCGATCGACGAAGCAAAACGCGAAGTCCGGCTGGAAACCTACATCTTTGCCCAAGACAGCACCGGCAGCCGCATCGCCGAAGCCCTGAGTGCCGCCGCGCATCGTGGCGTGATGGTAAAAGTCATGGTCGATGGCTTCGGCGCACGCAATTTTCAGGAGGATTTTGCCGGGCGGCTCAAGGCGGCGGGAGTGCATATCCTCATCTACCGTCCCGAAGTTTCCCTGTTCCGGCTGCGGCGTCATCGCCTGCGTCGCCTGCATCGCAAACTGGCGGTCATCGACGGGCGCATCGCCTTCGTGGGCGGCATCAACATCATCGACGACTTCGACACCCCCGGCCAGCTCCCGCCACGCCACGACTACGCCGTTCGCATCGAAGGCCCCCTGCTGCCGGATATTCACCGGGTAATGCGACGACTCTGGTATCTGGTGTGCTGGGCCAGCCTGCAGCAACGAACGGAACCCCGCCTGCTTCGGGGCGATGCCCCCCCCGCCGAAGACGGCATCACCGCCGCCTTCCTGATACGCGACAACCTGAACCATCGTCACGACATCGAAGCCGCCTATCTTTCCGCCATCAAAACCGCCCGGCACGAGGTGCTGATCGCCAACGCCTACTTCCTGCCCGGCCGACGGTTCCGAAAAGCCTTGATGGAAGCCGCCCGGCGCGGTGTCCGGGTCACGCTGCTGCTGCAAGGGCGCGCCGAATACCGACTGCTCTACTACGCCACCCGCTCGATCTACGCATCACTTCTGGATGCCGGCATCCACATCCACGAATACCAGCGGGGGTTTCTCCATGCCAAAGTCGCCGTGATCGACGACGACTGGGCCACCGTCGGCTCCTCCAACATCGACCCGTTCAGCCTCCTGCTCGCGCGCGAAGCCAATGTCGTGATCCGCAATGGTGCTTTTGCCAGCGAGCTGCGCGACCATCTGTCAGAAACACTGAAGACAGGAGCCCAGGAAGTCCGGGCAAACCAGTGGCAAGAACAAGCCTGGTGGCAACGCCAGCTAGGCCGCTGGTCTTACTCGCTGTTCCGGCTACTGGTCGGATTATCCGGATACGGCAACCGGCCCTAACGATCATTGCGACAGGCGCCACCCCTGATGATGAAAGAGAATTCGGG
>CAZFPI010000045.1:15980-21209 GCA_964521075.1 uncultured Sterolibacterium sp. | reverse complement strand
ATTGCGCGCCGACATAATGCGTTACCACACCGTCTTCATCGCGCACGGCGGAAATGGTCAGCCAGCTTGGGTAAATCTGGCCATCCTTGTGACGATCCCAGACTTCGCCTTGCCAGCCGCCGGTGGCGGCAATGGTTTTCCACATGGCATGATAGAAGGCATCGTCATGCCGGCCGGAACGCAGCAGCCTGGGCGTTTTCCCGACAACTTCTTCGGCTGGATACCCCGTGATTTTCGTGAAGGCCCGGTTGACGCGCTGGATGACGCCGTGAGCATCCGTAATCAGCATTCCCTCCTGGGATTCAAAGGCGGTCGCCGCAACCCGCAGTTCGGCTTCGGCCTGTTTTTGCTCGGTGATGTCCTGCACGGTTCCGATGGAGCGCAGGATGTTGCCGGAGGGGTCGAATTCGGAGATGACACGGGAACGCACCCATCGGACCCGGCCCGACGGTATCCGTATGCGGTGGTTGGTGTCGTAGGGCGTCTGGCTTGTCATGGCGGTGCGGAAGGCATCTTCCACCCGGGCAATGTCTTCGGGATGAACCGATTTCTGGATGTCTTCCAGTGTCAGCACTCCGGAGGCGGGATCCAGGCCGAACAGACGCAACATTTCATCGCTGCATTCGAGTTTTTCCTCCGGCATGGTCAGTGTCCAGCTTCCTGTCTTTGAAATGCTCTGGGCTTCGTCGAGGCAACCGGATTTTTCGCGCAGGCGCTGTTCGCGCTGAGCGAGTCTGGAAAGGAGATGGTTGAATCCGCGTATTAGCTGGCCGATCTCGTTGTCGCGTGTCACCGGCAGGGCGGAAGGCCCGGCCCGGGGGGATTCTTCCTGGGCCAGCTGGCTCAGGACACGCATCGAATCAAAAAGCGGAGACAGCTCGCGGCGCAGCAGCCACCAGGCAAAAGAGCAGGCGAGCAGACTGAGTGCCAGTGTGGCCACCAGCATGCGTTGCTGCATCGCGCGAATGAGGGCAAAGGCGTTTTCTGTCGGCTGGCTTACCGCTACATACCAGCCTGCCAGGGGGATCTGCCGGACGGATTGAATGACTTCCACTCCTCGGGGGTTGAGAAATATCTGTGTTCCTTCGAGCCCGGCCAGAAAGCCGTCAATGGCAGGCTGCTGGCCCGGGGGCGGGCTGGGTTCCAGAATGCGGCTTCTGTCCGTGGCGGTTACGATCAGGCGATGCTGCCGGTCAACCAGCAGATAGTTGTTGGTTGCATCCCGCTGGTCTTTTTCAAACAGATCGAGAAAATTGGGTTTGGAAAGATCGGTCACCCCCGTCAGGCTGCCGATGAGCTGGCCATGGGCATTGCGTATCGGGATACTGATGCCCAGAACGGGAGATTGAATATGGTGGCCCATGGCCGGCCGGCCAATCGTCGGCTTTCCTTCGGAAAGCGTGGTGGCCACGGCATCGCTGTAGCGCATGTCCCGGCCTGTGCGCCCGGAGGAAAGGGGGACATCGGCCAGTGCCGTGCCCTGGGCATCAGTGGCGAAAATGCCGCCATTGAAGCGGCGAACCAGCAGGGGCAGGCTTTCAAGGCGTTGCTGGACGGCTGCCGGGTCGTCGGAGATCAGGGGGGCGATGACCGTGGCCGCTGCGTTCAGATCCTGCAGGCGGTCGGACAGTGCGTATCCCAGATTCCTGGCCAGCAGGCTGGCGGAGGCGCGTTGCTGTTCGCCAATGAGCCCCTCGATTTCCGTTTTAAGGACATGGCTGACAAAAAAAGCCAGGCCCCAAAGCCCGGCGAGCAGGATCGCCAGCATCAGCAGCGTCACTCGAACGCGGATGGATCGCCAGGGAGATACAGTGCTTGGGGTGTCGCTCATGATCGTTTTGCCGGTTTTTTGCCGCAGGATTCCTGAAGTTTCTCCGGGAGTGGCCGGAGAAAGCCCGGTGCCCGGCCATCGTTTCGGGTGCGACATATGCAATTTTATTACTAAAGTATAGGCGATCTTCCGTTTTTCCGGCGGCTGGCCGACGGTTTTTTGAAATACCCGGGATTCCCGCATTGCGCGGTGAGGGCGGTATACTTCGCGCATGAATCCGCCTCCCGTTGCTCTGGTCACTGGTGCTGCGCGCCGTGTCGGCGCGGCGATTTCGCGCGCGCTCCACGCGGCGGGAGCCAGTCTGGTGCTGCATTACCGCCATTCCGCCGACGAGGCTGGTGCTCTGGCCGCTGAACTGAATGCGGGCCGCCCGGGTTCGGCAATTGCGATCGGGATGCCGCTGGAGGATGAAACCCGGCTGGCGGCCCTGTGCGACGAGACGCTGGCGCATTTTGGCCGGCTCGATGTCCTCGTCAATAACGCTTCCAGTTTTTTCCGGACTCCGCTGGGGCAGATCGACCGGAGCCAGTGGGATGACCTCACCGGCAGCAATCTGCGCGCGCCCCTGTTTCTCTCCCAGCTGGCGGCACCGCATCTGCGCCTCTCCCGTGGCTGCATCATCAACATCACCGATATTCACGCCGGGCGGCCGATCAAGGATCACGCGGTGTATTGCGCGGCGAAATCGGGGCTGCTCGGCCTGACGCGCGCCCTGGCCATCGACCTGGCACCGGAAGTCCGGGTGAATGCCATCGCGCCGGGGGCCATCGCCTGGCCGGATCATGATTCCTCCTTTTCGCCGGATGAGCGCGCGGCCATCATCGAACATACCCTGCTCAAACGTACCGGATCGCCCGGGGATATTGCCCGTACGGCGCGTTTTCTGGCCTTTGACGCGCCTTACATCACCGGCCAGGTCATCAATGTCGATGGTGGCCGGACGGCGCACCTGTAACCCCGGGCGGAACCTGCCTTTCCCCTTCTCCTTGCAGAAAGTCTTTTCCCGATGTCCAGCCTGTCTCCTCCCACCGCACGCCAGGCCAGCCGCGCTGCCACCGAAGCCAATAAACTCGCTAAACGCCTGCGTCGCAACGTGGGCCAGGCCATCGTCGATTACAACATGATCGAAGAAGGCGACCGTGTCATGGTCTGCCTCTCCGGCGGCAAGGATTCCTTCGGCATGCTCGATGTGCTGATGTATCTGCGTGAACATGCACCCATCGATTTCGAGCTCGTTGCCGTCAATCTCGACCAGAAACAGCCAGGCTTTCCCGCTGAAGTCTTGCCCGATTATCTTTCCGGACTTGGCATTCCCTTTCATATCGAAAACCAGGATACCTACTCCATCGTCAAGCGCGTGGTTCCGGAAGGCAAGACGACCTGTTCGCTGTGCTCGCGTCTGCGGCGGGGCATTCTTTACCGCGTGGCTGGCGAGCTGGGCGCAACCAAGATCGCGCTGGGACATCACCGCGAGGACATGCTGGAGACGCTCTTTCTCAATATGTTTTTTGGCGGCAAGCTGAAAGGCATGCCACCAAAACTGGTTTCGGACGACGGAAAAAACATCGTCATACGCCCCATGGCCTATTGCAGCGAGAAGGATCTGGCAGCCTGGGCCGAGGTGCGGCAGTTTCCCATCATCCCCTGCGACCTGTGCGGGAGCCAGGAACAGCTGCAGCGCAAGCAGGTCAAGCAGATGCTGGCCGATTGGCAAAAACGTTTTCCGGGGCGCATCGAGTCCATGTTCCGCAGCCTGCAGAATGTCATCCCCTCTCACCTTGCCGACAGCCGGCACTACGACTTTGCCGGACTGCGCCCGAGCGGGCATCCCGAACCGGAAGGCGATCGCGCTTTTGATCCGGAAGAAATGGACAGCGCGTTCCCGGCCTCCGCCTGCGGGGGCGACGATGCGCTGATGCCGGATCAGGAAAGCGAAATCGTCACCTTCTTCCGGCAGCCCCGAACTGCCACGCCGGATGCCTGATGGGTGAAAATATGCGATGATTCCTGACATCCAGGGAGCAACGAAAGCCATGAATTCCGAGCAACGCCATGTCTGTGTGCTTTATGCCGACATTTCCGGTAGTCGGCAGCTGTTCGAACGACTCGATGAAAACGAGGCGATGCAGGCGTTCGAGCGTTGTTTCAACCGTATGGGCCGCGCCATCGAGAGCTTTCGTGGGCGCGTCGTCAAGCAGATCGGCGAGCATCTCATGGCGGTTTTCGATTCCGCCGAAGATGCCATGCGCGCTGCCTGCGAAATGCAGTTGCGGGTAGAAAAACTCCCGGCCGTCTCCGGCATCAAGCTCGTCGTCGGCATTGGCTTCTTCTACGGCCCGATGGCGGAGGGCAGCAATGACGCCACGGGAGAAACCGTCAAGGTCGCCTCGCGTCTGGTCAAGCTGGCCAAGGGCGGGCAGGTCGTCACGACGAGATCCACGGTCGATATCCTGCCGGAGATACTCCAGAAAACCGTGTTGTCGCTGGATACCGCTACGGTCAGGCAGCACGATACTCCTCTGCCTGTTTGCGCCGTCGTCTGGCAGTCCGTAGCACTTCAGGCCGAGCCTGCCGAGCCGGGGAGCTCCACCTTGCAGTCGGTCTCGCCCATCAGCACGATCATGACTCCTGCAAGATTGCGTTTGCTGCATGGCGGCGAGGAAATCATCCTCGACCCGGGCCGCCTCGTGCTGACGCTGGGGCGCGATGCGCGTTGCGACCTGCAGATCCTGAGCCAGCATGCCTCCCGCAACCATGGCCGCATCGAACTGCGCCGTGATACCTTCGTCCTCGTCGACAAAAGCACGAACGGCACACGTGTCGAGCCGGAGGGCGGGGCCGAGTTCCTCATCCGGGGCGGCGAGCACACCCTTCGCGGCCGGGGCCGTCTCTACTTCGGCCCGCCGCAGGACGATACGCAGGGTGACATCATCTTTTACGAGGAATTGCTGGCCTGACCGCTGCTAAAATTCCCCTTCCCCGAATACTGCAACGGACGACAAGCATGGAATGCAAGGTAAGCTGGCACGATGGCATGAGCTTCATTGCCGAAACGGGTAGTGGTCACCTGATCGCCATGGACGGTGCGCCGGAATCCGGTGGCCGCAATCTCGCGCCGCGCCCCATGGAAATGGTGCTGGCCGGCACAGGCGGCTGTACTTCCTTCGATGTCGTGATGATCCTCAAGCGAGGCCGCCAGGAAGTCACCGGCTGCGAGGTCGACATTCGGGCCGAGCGCGCGGATGCCGATCCCAAGGTATTCACAAAAATCCACATGCATTTCGTGGTGACGGGCAAGGCCCTCAAGCCCGATGCTGTCGAGCGGGCCATCAAACTCTCGGCAGAAAAATACTGTTCTGCCTCGATCATGCTCGGCAAGACTGCCGAAATCACGCACG